>JAFDIS010000026.1 GCA_019307945.1 Deltaproteobacteria bacterium
CTTTCGGCAAATTGAAAACCCTTTGGGATTTCCCCTCCCACCCCATCCGCTGCGGGGCCCGAGGCCGAGGCGCATACTATGCACCCACTGGTTTCAGGGAGCCTTGCATCCCCTGCGAACTCGAAAATCACTCGATTCAGGTTCGTCTCCCCTTTTTCGCCCATTCCGGTATCCGCACGTCGGCAGCCGGATCAAGTATTTCGGTGCAAGGCTTGATGTCCAGAACCGGAGTGCCGTCAAAGGCGTCCAGTTTCTCCACCAAGAGGCGGTTTCCATCCATCTTCAAGAGTCTGCAGATCCACATGCCTATGGGGTTGGGCCTTGCGGGCGACCGTGTGGCGAATACGCCCCGCAGGGGATTTCGGGGATCTCCGCGCGGGTGGACCTGAAGGATTTTCCGTCGGGAACGAGTATCAGTCCCGTGAAACCAGGCCAGCAGCACGAGATGGGAGAAATCCTCGAGTCCCATAAGGGCGTCTGCATAGGCGTCAAACACCTCGATGGTGGTTCTCGCAACCTCCTGCCGGATGATCCCCACCGGGCGGACCTGGTATGGCCCCATGGGATGGTTGGTGTCCATCTGTTTTCTCCCCGGCAACAGGGTGGGCGGTATAGCCCCGTCCCCCCGGGCGGCCGGTGCCCCGGGGGATGGGGGGCTTCTAAAACGGCGCAATGTGAAATCCATGGTTATCATATTACGGATCGATTTTCACGCGGGGAAGCTCTCATTCGCTTGAGGCCTCACTAACTCCTTCTCTGTTCAGTCTACCTTTGGGGGCTCACGGGCTCTTGACTTCCCCTTTTCAAAAGTAAGCCGCTGGTCTATAGTGACATTCCATGATCGCATTCCAGTGCCCCAACGTCCACCCGGAGGAGCAGGCCGGTCATGAGACCGATGCGCCAGGTTCCCTTTCGACGCAAGGTCCGGCGTTTGACGAGAGCCAACCCTGTGTGGCTCCACGGGCTGCTTTCCCGCAGGCCGTCCACCTGCGGAGGCGGCGGGTCTTTCCGGCCGGGCTGACGCAGGATCTCCGGGGTCAGGGGAACTGAGATCCGGATCGGGGTGTCCTCGGCCCCGGGGAGTGCGCGCCGCCTACGAAGGCGGGGATGAACGGCCGAAGAGCCCAGGGGAAGAGCCATGAGAGCATGGGTGGAAATCCTGGAATTGTGGGGCTGGACGCGTTTCGTGGTGGCCCACAGGATCCTGGTGATCGCGGTCTTTGCGATCGTGACGGCAGCGCTCTGTGCCGGACTTCCACGGCTCCGCCTGGAGACATCCATTTACGATCTGGCCATCGAGGACCTTCCGGAGAAAAAGGCCTACGACGCCTTTAAAGAGAGATTCGGCAGTGAAGAAATCATCGTGGTGGTGGTCCATGATGTCGACGTCTTCAATCCCCGGGTCTTCGAGAAAATTCGGAATCTTTCGGAGTGTCTGTCCAAGGTGCCCGGGGTCAGGCGGGTCCTGAGTCTTCCTCACATCAAAGACAGGATGGATGTGACGAAGAAGTGGGATCTGGCCCGCTACCGGCAGGTAGTCCGCCAGGTTTCTCTCTTCACCAGGAATATCGTTTCTCCCGATGAGAGGCACACGGCCATCACCCTGGTCCTGGAGGCCGGGCCGCCGAGGGCCCGCATCCTGGCCGAGGTCCGCTCGGTCATGGCCGGTGAGGGCAAAGGACTTCCCCTTTATGACACCGGACTTCCATCGGTCTCGGACGCCCTGGTCCGTGCCACGGAAAGGGATTTCATCTGGCTTCCGCCCCTGACCTTTCTCCTGATGGCCGTGGCCCTCGCGGTTGTGTTCCGCCGGGCGGGTTTTGTGCTCTTGCCGGTGGCCTCCCTCTTGCTCGTCCTGCTGTGGACATTCGGCGCAATGGCCTGGGCCGGAGTGCCGCTTTCCATGCTGACCATGATCGTGCCGGTTTTTCTCGTTGCCGTGGGGACCGCCTACGGCCTGCACGTCCTTTCCGAGCACAAAGTCTCAGTGGAAAAGACCCCGGGGGCCGGCGAGGCGGCCCGCCGCACCTATGCGCGCATGGGGTTCCCGGTGTCCCTGGCCGTGATTACTACGGGAATCGGTGTGGCTTCCCTGCTGGTCAACAAGATGGAGGGAATCAGGCAGTTTTCCGTCGCCTCCTGTTTCGGTCTCCTTGGCCTCTTCGTGGTCATGCTTGTCCTCTGGCCGGCCGTGTTGAGCCTGCTGCCTCGCGGCGCGTTTCTCCCCAAAGCTCGGGACGGGGATGTGCCGGGACTCGCGGCGCGCTTCCTGGAAAAGGTGCTGGGCGCTGTGATGAGGGAAGAGAAGAGGACATTGCGGATCATTTGCGCGCTTTCCATACTGGCGGGGGTGGGTCTTTTCCGGCTGGAGGTGGAGACCAACCCTGTGGACTATTTCAAGGAGAGTTCGGACGTTGCGCGGAACATCCGACACATCAAAGAACACCTGGCCGGGCCCTTTCCCGTCAACGTGATCATGGACGGCAAGGAGGAGGACTTTTTCGAGAACCCGGCCAACGTGGCTCGAATCGCTGCGCTCCAGGATTTCTTGGGAACTCTCGAGGGGGTGGATACCACCGTTTCCCTTGCCGACTACCTGCGCCTGGTCAACTACGCCACGAACCGGTACAAGGAGAAATTTTACCGACTGCCCGCAGAAGGTTTCGAACTCCGCATCCTGATGAACAACCTCAAGAGTCTCCTGGGTCAGGATGTCTTCGACCAGTTCATGACGGCGGATCTTTCCTCCGCCAACGTGCTGCTTAGGACGAGCATCTCGAGTTCCACCGATTTTTTGAAGCTCAAGGAAAAGATTCTCCGCCACGTGGCCGATGCCACCTACGGTGGGGCCGATATACGGGTCACCGGGTTGGGGCCCGTTATAGCCGAGAGCAGCCACCTGCTTACACGAGGTCAGATCAAGAGCCTTGCACTGACCCTGGCCCTTATTTTTGTGGTGATGTTTTTGCTTTTCATGTCGGCCAAAGTAGGGTTGGTGGCCCTGGTCCCCAACCTTTTTCCCATCCTGGTTTGTTTCGGTTTCATGGGATGGTTCGGGGTGGAGATATCGGTGGCCACGGTCTTGGTGGCCTGTGTGGCCATCGGGCTCGCGGTGGACGATACGATTCATTATCTGTTTCGTTACAACAGGGAATTTCGGCTCGACCCTGACCGCCGCCGGGCGGTACGCCGAGCCCTGCTCGGCATGGGAAGACCCATCGTTTTCACCACCCTGACCATCAGCCTGGGATTTTGCGTATTGCTTTTTTCCAGTTTCAAACCCACCATTACTTTCGGGGCGCTGATGGTCCTGACCATGGTCTCGGCCCTTGTGGGAGACCTCGTGGTCCTGCCCGCCTTGATGCGCCGGGTGGAGTTGGTGACCGTGTGGGATCTTCTAAAGTCCATGTCCACCGTGGACAGGATGGCCGGAGACCTGATTCACGAGTTGAATCAACCGCTCAACGCCATCAAGATGGGAAGCGAATTCATCCGGATGTGCGTTGAGGAGCGGGAAGACGACGGGGGTGAGGAACTGGCCCGGGTAGCCCGGGAGATCAGCACCCAGGCGGATCGTGCGGCCGAGATCGTATGGAGAATACGTGAATTTGAAACCAGGCCCGGCGTGGAAACGGAGAGGGTCGACATCAACGGGCCCATCCGGAGTGTAGTTGATATCATGGCCCATCAACTTCGGGTGGACGATATACGGCTGGATCTGGATCTGGCCCATGACCTGCCCCCCGTGTTGGCCCACGAGGACCGTCTGAAGCAGGTGTTCTACAACCTGCTGACCAACGCCCGGGAGTCCATAGACAGGAAGCGGAGAGGCCCCCGACCGCCTGAAGCCCATCGGATCCGGATCGCCACCTCCATGGACGGAGACCGTGTGGTGGTTTCCATCACCGATACGGGGGAGGGGATACCGAAACGGGATCGAGAGCGGATTTTCGACCCCTTCTACACCACCAAGCCACACGGGCGGGGGAAGGGGCTGGGTCTTTCCATCAGCCGCGGGATCGTCAGGGAATACGGGGGCCGGGTCCTGGTCCGTTCGGAGCCGGGCCGGGGGGCGATATTCCGATTGACATTCCCCCGGGCCCCCTTCTAACTAGAAAGACGGTATGATGAAAGGAATCGGTTTCAATGGTTGAAGATGCTTTTCGTTCTGCGCTGCTCACCGATCTCTATCAGTTGACCATGGTGGGCGGTTACGTGCTCGCGGGCAAGGCCGGACAGCGGGCAAACTTCGATTATTTTTTCAGACAGGTGCCCGACAACGGCGGATTCTGTGTCCTGGCGGGCCTGGAGCAGGTAGCCGCCTATGTTCGCAACCTGCGGTTCACAGAAGACGACCTGGCCTACCTCGAAAGCCTTGGGCTCTTCCCCGAGCCCGTACTTAGCTATTTCAAAGAGTTTTCTTTTCATGGGGACCTTTATGCCATGCCTGAAGGGACCGTGGCCTTTCCCCAGGAGCCCCTCATCCGGGTGACCGCCTCGCTGCCCGAGGCGCAGCTCATCGAGACCGCACTTTTGAATATCGTTAATTTCCAGACCCTCATCGCCACCAAGGCGGCCCGGGTATGTATAGCGGCGGAAGGGGGAGTCGTCATTGATTTCGGCCTGAGGCGGGCGCACGGGCCCAACGGCGGGCTCATGGCTTCCAGGGCGGCCTACGTGGGGGGGGTGGAAGGCACGTCCAATGTCCTGGCCGGTAAGGCTTACGGTATTCCGCTTCGTGGTACACATGCCCATAGCTGGGTGGAAAGCTTTCCGTCGGAACTGGACGCCTTTCGCACATACGCAGACCTCTACCCGGACAATGTGGTTCTGCTCGTGGACACGTACGACAGTTTACGATCCGGGCTTCCCCACGCTGTCCAGGTGGGAAAGGAGCTCAAGGAGCGGGGAAAGAGCCTGAGAGGTGTCCGGCTGGACAGCGGTGATCTCGCCTATCTGAGCCAACGGGCCCGGGAGGAATTGGACCGAAACGGGCTTCAGGACGCTGGTATCGTGGCCTCCAGCGACCTTGACGAATGGCTCATCGAAAGCCTGAAAAAACAGGGTGCCATGATCGATATCTGGGGAGTGGGTACGCGGCTTGTCACATCCTATTCCTCGCCTGCTCTGGGGGGAGTGTATAAACTAACGGCCCTGGACGAGAACGGAAGGAAGATGGTGCCCAAACTCAAGCGTTCGGATAATCCCATGAAAATCACCAATCCGGGCAAGAAGGTTCCCATTCGTATCGTGGACGAGCACGACCAGATCCGTGGAGACGTGCTTTTCCTGGTAGATGAAGATCCTTTCGAGGAGGCGCCGTTGGTGGCGTTTCATCCCCTGTACAGCCACGTGCGAAAGGAATACCCCGCCCATTTCAAGAGGGAGGAACTCCTGGTGCCGGTCCTGGTGGGAGGAGAGCCGGTGTACGAGTTCCCGCCCCTGGAAGAGGTGAGGAAAAACACCTTCAGAAACCTCTCCCGGCTGGACCGGGCCTATAAACGCTTTCACAATCCGCATACCTATCATGTGAGCCTCAGCAAACGCCTTTTCGAAATGAAGCAGCGCTTGCTGGTCAACTCCGGCATCGGATAAACAAAGTGGACGCCGTCAAGTTTTAAGTTTCCGGCAAGAGGACCTGTTTTTCCTCGGAGAAGATGGAAATATTTGTCAATCAACGCCCATGCACGGCAAAGGATCTTTGTATCCTTGACGGTTTTTCCCGGTCGCTCCGGAAAATGATTTCCGTCCGTATCGTTTCGGAATATCGTCCCTATTTCAATGCCTCTGACCATTATGTGATGCAGGGCAGCGGGAGTGTCGATTCGAGATTGCCCCGGCATGATCCGCCTTTACAACTTTCAGGACTCCCCAATCAACTCAAAGACCTGACAGCGTCCCCCTTCCTCCCGGCTAAGGTGGACCGAAAAGACGAGCGTGAATGTACGGGGCTATGTTTGATTATATATCGAAACATTGCAGATTATATGCTGCGAGATATGTAAAGGCGCTCATCCGTTCAACAAGAAAGCTTTAGGATATGCCTCGATGTGGACGTATTGAGCCGGAGCCTGAAAATCCCTGATTTAGACAGGTGATCTAAGGGAACTGCAGACTCGTCGTACATCCAGTCATCGGTTGAGATGATGATATCGAAATCCTTGCCGTAATTCATGGCGTCTGTGAAATGAAAGGGGCTTTTATGATGGAAACCCGCATCACTCGACTCCTCGGAATCCAGTACCCGTTTCTCCAGGGCGCCATGGCCTGGATCACCGGCTGGGAGATAGCCTCGGCGGTCTCCAATGCGGGCGGTCTGGGCACGATAGCGGCGGCAACCATGGAACCTGAGCGCCTCATCCATGAAATTCGCAGGACCAGGGACTCCACGCAGGCGCCTTTCGCCGTTAACATCCCGATCCGTCTTCCGACATCACAACAGGCCATTGACGTAGTCATCTCTGAAAAGGTCCCCATCGTGGTCCTGGCAGCGGGTGATCCGATGAAGGTGACGGAGCGGCTGCATCGGGCGGGTATTCTGGTACTCCAGGTGATTTTTTCACTGGAAATGGCCGATCGAAGCAAGGAGGCCGGCGTCGATGCCGTGATCGCCATGGGTGCCGAGGCCGGAGGGAATCTGGGACCCGACGAACTTGCCACCATGGTGCTTGTGCCCCAGGTGGCCCGGAGAATCGATCTCCCGGTGGTGGCAGCGGGCGGCATTGGTGATGGAAGGGGATTGATCGCCGCGCTGGCGCTCGGGGCCGAAGGCATTCAAATGGGGACCCGGATACTTGCAACGCGGGAGTGTACCGTGCATCCCGCATATCAGGAGGCCCTGTTGAGGGCCAAGGACGTGGATACCACCGTCACGGGAAGACGTACCGGTCTCGAATTCAGAGTCCTGAAAAACGATCTTTCCCGAAAAATCCTGGGCATGGAAAAAAGCGGGGCAGGCCGCGAGGAAATCGACGCCATCTCGATCGGCGGTCTTCGAAAGGCCGCGGTTGAGGGGGATACGAGTACGGGCTCCGTGATGATGGGCCAGGTCTCGGGAATGATCTCGGATATACCATCCGTAGCTGAGCTCTTCAACCGGATTATGTCTGAGGCTTCAGCCAGGATTCGCGAAGTGGCGAGATACTTTGATTCGTGAATAAAAGGAAAGGGTGGGAAAGTGTGAGAATGGGGTCAAGACTGCTTTTGATTCTTTCAAGGTAAAATGTTACAGGCAGGGGTGGCGTGTGACCCATCCCCTCTGGGAAAAGCTTGATGCCGGCACCCTTGAGCTTACCTTTGCGCCCGGGATGAAGCGCATGGTGATGAAGACCTTGATCTATCCCTGCGATGAAGATCCCCTCTGGAACATGATGAAATACCGTTGCGGGAGAAGTACTTTGACCGCGTGGCAGACAAGACCCACACCTGCATCAAAGCCAAATACAGGTTCAGGTGACGGCACCTTCCACCTTGCCGTGGCCGCAACAGCCAACCCGCGCCCCAAACGTGTTCCCCCCGGGCCCTGGTCCTCGGTCCCCGGGCTGGCTAATGAGTTCGTATCTTTCCCAGAAACTGCCGTTTCGGGTCGTAGAGACGAAGCATCTCTAGAAACTCCGCATCATCGACCGCCAGGGTTTCCAGAGGCTCCCCGACCTCAAGATCCCACCCGCAGCGCTGCTTGATCTCGCGCACTCTCTCGTCCAATTCGTTGCCCGAAAAGGTTCCCAGCACGGCGGTCAGGCGAAGCGTTTGGCGGCCGCGTTCCTTTTGGAAGACGCCCATGTCGGACACGACGGTCCTGACGTTTTCACCCGGGCTCGTGACATAGTGGACATCCTGCGGGAAGCGGTATTTCTCCTGCGGGCAGACCACCAGTGTCTCCTCCGCACCTGAGGCCACGTCGTTTGCGCCCCCGGAGCCCACCAGCAGGATGTCGCCCTCCATGAGTGTTGAATTGACCCGGCCCCAGCGGTCCACCTGGCCAGCTCCGATGGCGCCCAGGGTTCGGCTGTCGCTGCCCGAAACGAACTGCCCCATGATGGTCTCCACATCCGAGAGCATCTTGCACGTGGGCATGTTGCGGTAGTTGAAGATGAAGGGATCCGCGGGCCTTGGAGCATATCCGTAAAACCCGATCTCCGCCATGACCTCCGCGTCGTGGCCGCTTTCCTTCAGGCGACGGAGGGCGAGCCAGGAAGCGAGGTTTGCGGCCCCCACGCCCGCCAGTAGATGCCGGTAACCGTTTTCCAGGCATCGGCGGGCCATCATCTTGGCCGCCGCCATGATCATCTTCTCCTGGGCGTTGGGCGGCGCCTTCCAGTCCACTTGGGCGGCCAGCTCCAGGATGTCGGCGTACCAGGAATCCCCTCTCGCCTTGCCCTTGAGGAAGCCTATGCGGTCTTTTCCAAGGCGCCCGAGGTACGCCGAGCGGGTTTCGGGCTCCAGTATCCAATGTCGGATCCAGGCGTCCAGGCGCTCTGGATCACGAGATGCCTTACGCATATCTTCCAGGAAGTCGTAATCGTCCGCATAGGACTCCATCTCCGGAATCCCCTGGCTGCTCAAACCGCTGGGGTGGGATCCCATGGCGATGGGGACCACACAACGCACCAGGGATCCGGGGATCTTGATCAAGTTGTTGTGACGACGGATGAAGTCCGTGGACACGATCCGTTCCACAGAGACCACCGTTCCTTCACGACTGGCCATGGCGCCGTAAAAACCCTCGCCGTAGGGAGGGGTGAAAAGGACGTTGCCGTTGCGGTCGGAAACCCAACCGTGAATCAGGCTGATGTCCGGATTCAGGGGCCGGAGCACCCCGGTGGGTCGCTCGTCCCCGAAAAAGTCTTCCACCACCCTGAAATCTTCGGCGTTTTCCTTTTCCATGGTGCTCCCCAGCAGGGAACGGGTGGGGTAGCCCGCCATGTCCATGGCCCCTGCTTTGAGCCTCAGGGTGAAGGTGAGGATGGACCAGTGCCGGAGGAAGAGTTTTTGTGTGCGAAAAGCCTCCTGGTATATGGGGTTGGGACCCGGAGTGGGATAGGGATCCCCGATGAAGGTGGTCTGGTAGCTGCGTCCCAGACCTCCGTGCACCAGGGCCACACAAGGGCCTGTGACCCCCATGGTGATGAATTCGAACCCCGGGTCTTTTCCCCAGAATTTTCGGATCAGTTCATAAAGGAGCCCGTAAGCCCTGCTGTGGGTGGCCGCGATGTGGATGGACATTCCTGGTCTGATGTGCCGCTCAATGGCCTCCGAGGCCGAGCAGACCTTGTCCTCTCCTTCAATCGGTGGGATCTGGAACCAACGCTCCAGCGAATCATCCAGTGTTTCCATGGGACCTCCAAGTGATGGGTGCATTTCAATGTGCCTTTTCCTACATACACAAAGCGGGCCCCGCTTTCAAGGGATCCTCGGCTGGAAAAGAGACTTTTCGGTGTGATGCATGTGGGGGGCCTCCCCCCGTCTCCCGGGGATGAGTGGAAGATACGGAGGTTTCCTGCTAGTCTTGCAACATAGAACCAAATGGAGTAAAAAAATGTTTTTTTGCGTTCCCGGGGACGCATCGAAAGGAGGAGGGCATGATCACCTTGCTGGACTACGGGGCCGGAAACGTGAGAAGCGTCATCAACGCCATCCAGGCCCTGGGGGAGCAGGTCACGGTGGTTCGAGACCCCGACGATATCCTGCGGGCGGAGAAACTGGTCTTTCCCGGCGTGGGCGCCTTTGGGAGCATGATGCAGATCCTCGAGAAACGCCGTTTCGTGGAACCGCTGAGGGCCTACCTCGGTTCGGGGCGTCCCTTCCTCGGTATCTGCCTGGGCCTCCAGGCCCTGTTCGAAGTCAGTGAGGAAGCCCCGGGCGTGCCGGGCCTGGGGTTTTTCCCGGGCACCGTGGAGAGGTTTCGGGTGGACCGCTCCGTGCCCCATATCGGCTGGAACGGGATCAGCGCCAAAAAACCCTCAGGCCTTTTCCGGGGGCTCCGGGGAGATGAGAAATTCTATTTCGTTCATTCCTACCACGTGGTCCCGGAGGACCCCAAGATCGTGCTCACCACGACCAGGTATGGTTACGACTTCGTGAGCGGGGTGCAGAATGAAAACCTCTTCGCCACCCAGTTTCACCCGGAAAAGAGCGGTGAGGCCGGTTTGACGATCCTGAGAAATTTCCTGGCGGGGCGGCCGGGCACCACCGCCCTGCCGTCCGGCGCGGGCACCCGTTTGGCCCGCCGCATCATAGCTTGCCTGGACGTGCGCTCTGACGACGCCGGGGACCTCGTGGTGACCAAGGGGGATCAGTACGATGTGAGGGAAAGGGGGGCGGTGCGCAATCTGGGAAAGCCGGTGGATCTTGCCCGGCGGTATTACGAGGAGGGGGCCGATGAGATCACCTTCCTCAACATCACTGCCTTCCGGGATTTTCCCCTGCTGGACATGCCCATGCTGGATGTCTTGAAACGAACCTCGGAGAACGTCTTCGTGCCGCTGACCATCGGGGGCGGGATCCGCGATTACACGGACCGAAACGGCCGGCGGTATTCGGCCCTGGAGGTGGCGGCCGAATATTTCAGGTCAGGGGCGGACAAGGTGTCCATCGGAAGCGACGCGGTACGCATCGTGGAGGATTATCTCCGCACGGGAAAAAAGACCGGCAAGAGCGCCATTGAGGAGATTTCCAGGGTCTATGGAAACCAGGCCGTGGTGATTTCCATCGATCCGAGGCGCGTCTACGTGGCCGGGCCCGATGAGGTTCCCCACCATGTCCTGGAGACGGAGCTGCCGGGCCCTCGGGGCGAGCGCTATTGCTGGTATCAGTGCACCGTGAAAGGGGGTCGCGAGGGGCGACCTGTTGATGCGGTCACCCTGGCCCGGGCCGTGGAAGACCTGGGGGCCGGGGAGATCCTGCTCAACTGTATAGACCGGGACGGGACAAACCTGGGGTTCGACCTGGAATTGATCAGCGCCGTCAAAAAGGCCGTCTCCATTCCTGTGATCGCCTCGAGCGGAGCCGGATCCGTGGAGCATTTCCTGGAAGTGTTCGCCGCCACTGACGCGGAAGCGGCCCTTGCGGCCGGGATTTTCCACAGAGAAGAGGTGCCCATCCGGGCGGTGAAGGAATTCTTGGCGGGGAAAGTGGAGATAAGGCCATGAAAGGCCGGGGGCGCCGGGCACGGGACGAGGGCCGGAGCGGCGTGGGGCTCGTGGTGCGCCGCGCGGCGAACGGGAGTCTCACAGGGGGATACCGCCTCCCGGACGGCCGCGAGATCCTGCTCCATAGCGCCGTGGATCCTGAAGACGAAGCCCGGTTCCTGGTCAAGAACGTGCGCCCCGCCGAAAGAACCCTTTACGTGGTGCTGGGATTCGGCATGGGGTACCATGTAAGGGAGATCTTGAGACGGATCCCGGACACCTCCCGGGTCGTGGTGGTGGAGCCTGCAAGAACCGTAATCAGCAGGGCGGCCCTGGGAGTCCTTGAAAAGGAGAGGCGGCGTTGGTTTCGTGACCGTAGACTGATCCTCCAGAATCATCACGACCCCGCTACCGCACCCCTTTTCCTGGCCGATACGTTCGCCCGCCATCGTCTCCTGGGATTGAACCTTTACACGCATATCCCCACCGCGTGCACGGATGAGACCTTTTACAGGCGCCTCCTGGGGTTGGTGCCGGAGCGTTTCCCCGGGGCCTTGCAGGCCCACCTGGCCCAGTACGAAGGGCTCCTGGAAAACGATCTCACCAATTTTTGGGCGAACCTGCCCGTCTCCTGGGAGTGTCCTCACGTGTCCTTCCTTTCAGGGAGTTTGAAGGGAATGCCCGCGCTGGTGGTGGGGGCGGGACCTTCCCTGACGGAAGACCTGGACGCAGTGAAAGCAGCCAAGGGGCGGGCCTTGATTCTCTGCGTGGCCACGGCCGCCCCGGTCCTGATGAAACATGGGGTGGTCCCGGACCTCGTGGTATCCATAGACCCCAACGAGGCGAACATGGCCCATTTCGAAGGATGGGACACCGCAGCTTCCCCCCTGGTCTATTACCATCGAATCTGGCGGGGTGTCTTGTCCGTGTACAAGGGCGGGAAATTCTGGTTCACCATGGAGGACGAACCATTACCGCCCCATGCGGGGCACGTTGGAAGGGCACCCTTCCGGCGCGGGGGGAGCGTGACCTTCACGGCCCTCCAACTGGCCCACTACATGAAGGCCCGGGTCGTGGCCCTGGTGGGTGTGGATCTCGCCTTTCACGGGGGCAGGACACATGCGGAAGGGGCGGCTTATTGCCAAACCCTTGGCGGAAGCGACCTCCCCCAGGGGTATTTCCGCGTGCCGGCGACCTTCGGGGGACAGGTGGCGACCAACGAGACCTATTATGCTTTTCTGCGATACCTGGAGGATTTCATCCGGCGTGAGCCCCGGGTGCTGCACGTCAACACCGCGAGGCACGGGGCGAGGATCGGCGCCACCCAAGAGATGGGGCTTTCCGAGTTCCTGGAGCGGTTCTGCGGTCCCGGAGGCGGCATGGCATGGAAACCGCCCCAAGCCCCTCGGAAGGTATCATCCCCGAAAACCGCCTTGAGGCGAATCGAGGCGGTGGACCGATGGGCGCGTGATGCGGATCGTTTCGCGCGGTCTTTCCAGGACGAGGAGCGGGTCGATGCCGTGATCCGGGCCTTCCGGGGTCTTTCCCTCTACCGCGCCATGGAGAGGAGCTACGAGGATTGTTTCTACCTGTGGGAAATTCAGGCCCGGGGAGAGGGCGGGATGCGGGGCACGGCGCCGCGGGCCCGACGACTCCTTGCCCACGCAAGAGAGGTATCAGGGTCTCTTGGGCGAACGGCTCGCCGTCTGGAGGCCTCGGCCGTCTCAGACCCGGGAACCGGGACAGGGGGCCCGCGGCAAGGAGATACATGACATGGAGATGACCCGCGAAACGCTGCCGGTGGGGGATGGGGAAGGGGGCCGAGAGGTTCTGAACAGGATCCGGGACATGGGCGATCGGATCGTGGTGAACATCGCAGGTCCCGGGGATGCGGGCCCCGTCTTTTTCACGCAGGAGAATCTGGAGGCTCGGCTGAAGGGAGAGCAGAGAAGCCTCTTGGTGGAAACGGTGCGGGAACGAGAATACAGGGACTTGATAGTGAGCGAGTCCGCAAACCTCATCCGTGCGGCCCGGGATTTCTCGGCAGCGCTCCCCGAGCGTTTCTTGCCCGACCTCTCCGAAGAGGCGGCTCACCTGGAAGGTCGGCTCCGGAATTTCCTGCTTTTTCTGCACTGTTTTTCTCTCCAGCGGCCCGGGAAAAGCCTGGAGAGGTGCCGCCGCACCCTGGTGCGGACGGCCGAGGGGTTGAAACGGGACGCGTTACAGTGTCCCGATACGGTTAAGACCCTGGACCTCTTGAGGTATCGTCTTATGCCGGCACTGGCGGCGATCCCGGATATCTTGGGAATGAAGGCCACTTGAGGGCGAAGCAAAGGCGCTCTTGCGGAGCTCTTTCAGTGGCGGGTGCTTTCGTCCGCGTCCAGCGAAATCGTCTGAAATCCCGGAGGCAGGCGGAGTGCGAAGACCGGATCCGGGATGCTGCCGTTGAACACCATCTTCGTGACGCGGATCCGTATCCGGCGTCCGGAGGGATGGTGGCGCACGGTGATCTGCCGGGCGTGAGGGATTCCTGCCTCGGTCTCCAAACGCGAAAAGGCCACCCGGAGACCCATAAGGGGATATTCCAGCGCGACGGGCGGGGCGTCGGGTCCGGGGAGATAAAGGACCTGGAGGACCCTGCCGTGCTCATCCCGCAACGCGATTTTTCCCGGTGTCGGGGAATCGGCCCGCAAGCCCTGGTAGAGGACAGGTCGACCCTGAAGCAGCCCCCACAGGTGACGGACCGGAATGGGGCCCGGGAAGAATCGTGGGACCTTTTCCAGCCCCCCTTTCCAAGTGTAATATTTCTTTTCTGAAAAAGAGATGAGCCCCTGGGTGGATTCCCTCAACAGCAAATGAAACAGGGGGCCGCCCCACGGGTGGGAGACTTCCACCCGGAGGCGGAAGGGCTTGCGGGTGCCCAGAGTGAGAATGCGAAGGGTTGATTCCCCGTCGTTTTCGCGCACCAGGAGCGTGCCGGTGCAGAAGAAGGCCCGGACCCTTTGCTGGGCATCCCGGATCGAGCTCAGGGCTCGTTCAATCTGCGCCTGGTCGAATCTTTCGACGGGCGGCACGGCGGGCCGGGGCGCGGCGCAGCCCGAAAGGAACAGGAGAGCCAGGCAAAAGATCGCACGGCCGCCGAAAGGATGGGCGTTTATGCTTCTCAATGGTCGGACTTCAAGAGTTTTTCCACCTCGGAGATTTTTTCGCGCACCTTTTTCTCCTGGGGGTGTTCCAGGGAGAGGGCCTTCTTGTACTGTTGAAGACTCTCCTTATAACGTTTTTTCTTCAGATACACGTCTCCCAGGTGTTCATTGATGGTGGGATCGTCCGGGGTGAGTGAGACGGCCTTTTTGAGCTCCCTTTCCGCTTCGTCGTACATGCCTTTCTGATAGTAGATCCATCCGAGGCTGTCCACGATATAGCCGCTGTCCGGTTTCAGGCGAAGGGCCTTGCGAATCATCTCCATGGCCTCGTCCAGGCGGGTCCCCTGTTCAGCCCAGGTGTAGCCGATATAATTGAGGGCGTCTGCGTGGTCCGGGTCTATCTTGAGGATCTGCTCCATCTGGGCGATACAGGACGCCTTGTCTCCGCCCTTGTCATAGATCACGCCGAGCCTGTAATGGAGATCCACGTTTTTGGGCGCCTTGACGAGTCCCTCCCGGATCACCTCCACGGCCTTGTCATATTCCTTGGTCGCCTCGTAGATGGAGCCCAGTGCAAGATACAATTCCGGTTTTTCACTCTTTTCGGCGATGGCCTCCCGGAGAACCTTTACGGCGGCCTCGTAACGTTCTTCGGTCTGATGAATGTAGGCCATATGGATCCGGGCGTTGACGAAATAGGGCGATTCCGGCTTGATCTTCCCGAAGTGCTCCAGGGCCTCGGCTTTTTCACCTTTCTGCTCGTAGGCCGTGGCCAGAAAGTAGCGGGACTTGTGATCCTCGGGCCATGCGGCTACGATCAGCCTGAGTTCCTCTATGGATTCGTCGATTCGGCCCTGCTGCAGGTAGATGAGGCCCAGCGTCTGGCGCCCGGGCTCGCCGGGCTTGGAGCGGCTCTTGATGATTTCCATCTCCTTTTCCGCTTTTTCCTTCCAGCCCAATTTGAGGTAGAGCCCCACGAGCCTCTCCCGGACTCCCATGTTGCCGGGGTAGTATTTCAAGAGTGATTCGTAGGCGGCCACTGCGGCCTTGTTATCGCCCTTCAACTGGTAAAGGGTGCCCAGGTCGAACCATGCCGGTTCCAGGCTCTCGTTGAGTTCCAAAGCCTTGCGATAGGCTTTTTCCGCCTCCTCGCGGCGGCCCAGCTCCAGGTAGATTCTACCCCGGTAATAGTGGGGGATCACCATCCGGGGATTCTCTTCCGTCAGGGTGTCGAGCAGACTCAGCGCCCTTTCGAAGCGCCCCTTGCGGATGAGGATGGTGGCCAGTATGAGCCTTACACGCTGGTTTGCGGGATTTGCCTCCAGGATCTTCTCGTATTCCCCGGCGGCCAGGTCGTCCTGCCCCAGAAGGGCATGGAGATCCGCCACCAGGATCCGGAAGTTGGCCCGATCAGGGTGGAGAGCGGTGCATTTTTCCGCGTATTTCAGCGCCTCCTTGTATTCTTTGGTCCGCTTCAGGAGAATCGCCATTTTCCAGTTCAGATAGGCGGAGTCCTGATCGAGTTCCAGGGCCGCCTTCATGTGTTCCTTGGCCTCGGCATACCGTCCCTTGGAAATGGCCAGGGAAGCAAGGGCGAAATGGGTGTATCCGGAAACCTTGGGATCCTGGTGGCGGGCGCTGGGTTGGGGCTCCGATACGGGGCGCGACAGGAGCGGTCCACAGCCCCAGGTGAACAGGAAGAGAAGCATGGCACCCAAGGTGCATGAAAACCCGAGCGATCCGAGGCCGCCTCCGGGGCGGGCGTTTTTCATTATGTGTGGTTTCTGGGGCCGGGCGAGTTCTAGACGCATTGGGATCATTTGACGAGGTCTGCGTAAACTTCCTCGAAGTTTGGAATTTCTTCCTGGAGCCACGCCTTGATATTCTTTACGATTTTTTCCTGAATCTGCCGGACCCGTTCCCTGGAGATCTTGTAGCGGTCTCCCAACTCCTGCAGGGTCATAGGTTTTTCGGCCATGATGCGGTTGTCGAAGATGTCCGCCTCTTTGCCGGAAAGGGTCTTACGAAACTCGGCCAGTTTCTTCAACAGCAGTTGCCGTGATTCATGGTCCGTGAGTTGTTGTTCGAAATCGCTCTTGGGATCGGGCAGGAAGGCTCCGTACGCCTCACGTGAATCGTCCCCCACGGGCGCGCTGAGGGAGACCTCCCAGCCCCCCAGACGCTGGCTCATTTCGATCACTTCTTCTTCCTTTACGTCCAGGCGCTCGGCCAGCAGGCGGGGCTCCGGGGAAAAGCCTTCCGCTATGAGCTTGTCCCTTTCCTTGGCCAGGTTGAAGAAGAGCTTTCGTTGCGTCTGGGTTGTCCCTATCTTGACCAGCTTCCAGTTGTCCATGATGAACTTTAGCATGTAGGCCTTGATCCAGAACGAGGCGTAGTAGGAAAATTTGATGCCCCGATATGGATCAAACTTGCGCACTGCCTGAAGCAGGCCCAGATTCCCCTCCTGGATCAAATCCAGAAGGTTTTTGGTCCAGTATCGGTGAAAGTCCATGGCGATTTTTACCACGAGTCTCAGGTTGGAGGTGACCAATTTATAGGCTGCTTCCTGGTCGTTATTCTCCCGGACCCGAACGGCAAGTTCCATCTCCTCTTCCCGGGTCAGCAGATTGTACCGCTTGATCTCCAGGAGGTACATCTGCAGCGGGTCATAGGGGACCAGTGCCTTCTGTGAGGCAGGTACAGGGGGCAGTGCACGCGGGGCGGCCTCGGGGGCCGGGCCCGTCTGCCTGCCCCCGTTTTTACTCCTGGATGTGTTCTTTTTTACGTCCATGATCCAAATGCCCGGGGAAAGGGGGTGGCCGATCTCCCCCTGCCCGCCTCCGATGCGCTCCCGGTTTGCAGCGACCGCCCGCTCAGGCATCGGCCGGGGTCACCACCATGTAGCGCTTTTTCCCCGCCCGAAGCAGGATGGCCTCCTGTTGGAGGTCGTCCGTGTTGATGATCCGGTCGAAGGTATCGATCTTGCGGTCGTTGAGGTAGCCTCCACCCTGGTCGATAAGCCTTCGCGCCTCGCTCCTCGTTTTGCAAAGCCCGGTCCTTTCAAAAAGGATGTAGGCCGGGATTCCCGCCTCGAGTTCGTGTTTCGGGATTTCGTACCCCGGGGCGGACTCCGGAATCGCACTTCCGCCCCGACCGAAAAGCCCTCTGGCCGCGGCGCGGGCCTTTCGCGCCTCTTCTTCCCCGTGACAGATCCTGGTGGCCTCGAAAGCCAGCACCTCTTTGGCTTGTCTGATTTCGGCCCCCTCGAGGCGACCCAGCCTGCGCACCTCTTCCATGGGGAGAAAGGTGAAGAGAGCGAGGAACCGCTCCACGTCCCGGTCGTCCTGGTTGATCCAGTACTGATAGTAGTCATACGGGGGCGTAAGAGCCGGGTCCAGCCAGAGTGCTCCCTTGTGGGTCTTACCCATCTTTATCCCGGCCGATGTGGTGAGCAGCGGCAGAGTGAGACCGTGGACCACCGCCCCCTCGAGCCTCCGGATTAGGTCCGCTCCCGCAAGGATGTTCCCCCACTGGTCGTTGCCTCCCATTTGAAGAAGACAGTTGTGATGCTTGTAAAGATACCAGAAATCATACGCCTGGAGGAGCATATAATTGAACTCGATAAAGTTGAGGCCGGTTTCCAGGCGGGCCCGGTAGCTTTCTGCGGCCAGCATCCGGTTCACGCTGAAATGCCGCCCGATGTCACGGAGGAAATCAATGTATCCCAGCCGGACGAGCCAGTCCGCATTATTCAGCATCAAGGCCTTGCCCTCACTGAAATCGATGAACCGCGCCAGCTGGGATTTGAGGGACTCCGCGTTGCCGTCGATTTCCTCACGGCTCATGATAGGGCGGGTCTCGGTCTTTCCGCTGGGATCCCCCACCAGGCCTGTGCCGCCGCCCACCAGTGCGATGGGCCTGTGTCCCGCCCTCTGCATATGCACCAGGGACATTATGGGCAGCAGGCTGCCCACGTGAAAACTGGGAGCCGTCGGGTCGAAACCTATGTAACAGGTAATGGGCCTTTCCATCTGTTCGCGGACCGAGTCCCTGTCCGTAACCTGCTCGATAAAACCCCTTTCCTCAAGGATGTCGAATACGTTTTCCACGTTACCTATTGTTCCTCACTGTCTTGAGATCTTGCGGGAGCCGCAGATGGACCACCTTTCCAGTTTCGCCTAGCTTCCCAATTTTCTCATCGTTCAGACTCAATTCCACTCCCCCGGCGTTGCCTATGCTCAGATCGAAGGAGCGTAATCCCTCCCACGCGGGTTGGCTTCCGGGGCGGAAGATGTACTCCTTGGCCTGTCCTCCGTCCACCGTGACCCTGACCCAAGTCCGTTCCAGGACGTTCATTCGTAGGGTCATGACCTGCTCGGAGGAAGGCCCGGCCACCTCAACCTCCTCCCGTTTCTCCGTTTCAACAGCCGGTGAGGTCCCGGTCCCGGCGGTCTGTTCAGCGGCACCGGCGGGGGGGGCGGGGGCGGGCGCCACGCTCTCCGCCGCAACAGGCATGGGCGGGGGCCCGGACGTGGGGGCTTCGGGCCGCCCCGGGGGCGGCACTTGCCTTTCGACGGGCGCAGGGGCTGTTTCGGTCGTCCCCACCTCGGAGGAGGCCCCGGCCTCGGGTTCCCTGGGAGGGCTGAGCATCAGATCCTTGGCACTCGTCTCCTGCCCTGTCGTGGCCGTCGGCGCCCGGGTGAGAGGATGCTCCTTCTGCGGCACCCGCCTTCCGTTTTCCGGCGGTAAACTCATCCATAGGTAGATCCCGAGTGCCAGGACCACCAGTACCGCCAATGCATATCGGCCCCATTTCTTGCGCCCCGCCTCGGGTCCCACCAGCGGGAGCGGCAGGGGGACTTCCTCGATCGGCTTTACGGCGTGAAACCGCCCGAGGACCACTTCTTCGTCAAGGTCCAGCACCCGTGCGTAGGAACGTAGGAAGCCTTTGACGAAAACCGGGGGAGGCAGCCTGTCCCAGGCCTCTTCTTCTATGGCTTCCACGAAGGACGGCCTGAGCCGGGTGAGCTCGGAGATCTCGGTGTAGCCCAGTCCCCTGGCCTCCCTTTCGCGTCTGAAGAGGTCCCCCAGCCCCTCTTTTTCCGCGGGGGCCGTCTTTTCCGGGCCGATGCCTCCGGTATGCTCTTTATCCTTTTTCATCTCGGGCCCCCGGCCTCAGAAGACGATCTTGGTGTAGGCCTTTTCGCGAAGCTCCTTGATCCAATCCGAGTATCTCTTGTCCACCTCCCGCCGGTAGAGGATATCGTAGATGGCGTTTCGGACTTCAGGAAACGGCCTTAGGGCGCCCCCTGTTTTTTCGAGGACTTTCAGGATCTGAAATCCGAAAGGCCTCCTGACGGGCTCGCTGATCTGCCCCGGCGAAAGTCTTTGGGCGATTTCCCTCAAGACGGGATCCAACTGGGCCACCTTGAACGAGCCCAGGTCTCCCCCTTCCGCGGCGCCCGGACCCTGGGAGAATCTGCGGGCCATCTCTGCGAAGTCGGCCCCTTGCTCGATACGGTCGTGAACCGCCATGGCCTTTTCCCGGAGCGCGTTCAAGGCCCGGTCGTCCTGAGGGTCCCTGCATTTGAAAAAGATCGACGCCAGCCGTACCTTCCGAGGTTCTTCAAAGGACGATTTGTGTTCCTTGTAATAGGCCCGGATCTCCTCCTCACGCAGGACGATCTTGGATTTGACTTCCCGGTTGATCAGGCGAACCCGTTCCAGCTCTTTCCGGATCTTGTCGCGGTACGCTTCGAAAGTCAGACCGCTCTCCTTGAGCTTGGCCAGCAGATCCTCGTGCGTCAACCGGTAGTTTTCCTTGATCCTCTCGATAGCTGCATCCACTTCCTCGTCTTTGACTTTGATGGCCAGTTCACGGATCTTCTCTTCCGCTATCTTTTCGTTTATGAGCAGATCGATGATCCGGGCCCGGGTCTGGAGAAAGCCCTTTTCGTCCCGCCGCCGGAGCGCTTCGGGAGCCATTCCGGTCACCTGCCTGATCTTTTCATTTAGTTCGTGAAGGGTGATCAGGTCGTCGTTCACCACTGCCACCACCCGGTTGCGAAGCTCGGCCGGGGACGAAGACGGGGACCACACCAAAACCAACGCCAGGATAAAAAGAACCCACAGGGATTTCTTGTCGATCATTTAGGACAACTCCAACGCTGCAAGGGCTTCCCGGCTCAACTTGACGGGAAAACGCTCCCTGAGCCCCTTGAGCCACTTTCTATACCGGACTTCGCACCGGCGTTCAAAAATTTCCATTTCGATCTGATCGAGCACCTCGGGCAGAGTACGGACACGCGCCGGGCGCCGCTCCAGGACTTGGAAAATGTGAAAACCGTAAGGTGTTTGAACCACGGATCCCGGCCGTCCCGGCTCCTGAGAAAACAGGGCCTTTTCCATGGATTGTTCCAGTTGGCCCTTGGAGATCCATCCCACCTCGCCGTTACGGTCGGCCTCGGGACCCTCGGAATAAGTCCTGGCGAGTGTACCGAAGTCTTCGCCGTTCTTCAGGCGCTCGGCCAGTTGTCGCGCCTTTCCGGCGTCCCGGGTGAAGATCTGCCGAAACCGGACGCTTGCGGGTACACGAAAACGGGCGAGATTCGCCTCGTAGAACCGCTTGATTTCTTCCGAACTGGGGGGCCTTACCTGTTCCTTGACGGCGCGCAGCACGCGCTCGAGCAAAAGTCGCTTGGCGGTCCAATGCTCCAGTTCCTCCGGATCCACGCATTCCCGCATGAGGACATCTTGAAAGGCCCGGGTCGAATATCCCCGCCGGATATCCGCCATGGCCCGGGAGATTTCCTCCGGGGATATGCTCAGGCCGTTGACCCTTGCAAACTCCATCATCAGGTAACGGTCTATCACGCGCTCCAGTAACCGTTTTCTTATGGACGGATCCGAGAGACTCCCGGGGCCGGGACTCAGGTAGTTCATCTCCTTCTTGAGTTCTTCGAGACAGACGCGCCGCTCCCCCACGATGAGTGCCGGATCGTGTTCACGGCCTTCGGGAAGATCACATCCTGCCGGGAAAAGTAAAATGGCGAACAGCAACAAAAAAGGGGCGGAGCCCCGCTTCCAGCACCTCCGGAAAGGTATTATCAGCAAGCCACGCATCGGAACGCTCCCGGGGAGCCACCCGGCCCGGGCGTCTCAAACCCTGAGATCTTAAACAATCTAAACTATCAGCTATGTAGTAAAATGCAAGTCATTTTCGGCTTGCGGACCCTTCCGCCTTCCCCAAAGAGGCGTCGAACACGGGCGTCCGGGCTGCGCCCAGTTCCAGTAAGGCCTCCCGGATCTTCCCGAAATGTTCGGGCAGGACGATTTTTCCAACCTTTACGGCAAGCTTGTTGTGGGCGGCGAAGCTGTATCGATGCGGATGCCCGGCAATGTGATCCAGGAGCCCTCCCGGGTCCATGCGGCCGTCTTGCGGATAGGTGAGTGTGATGCGGCTTGGTCCCACGTCCATCCGACGGATGCCCAGCTTCTTGAGAAGCAGCCGAAGTGCCATGACCTCCAATAGGTTTTCCACCTCCCGGGGAAAGGGCCCGAAGCGGTCCTTTATCTCTTCCCTCATGCCCGGGAGCTCCGCTTCGTCCGACAGGGTGGAGAGACGGCGATAGAGGTTGAGGCGGACGTCGGCGTCCATAACATAACCCTCGGGGAGAAAGGCCGGCACATCCACATGAATCTCGGGGTTGACTTCTTCGTGCCATTCTTCTCCTTTCAATTCCGCCACCGCCTGCTCGATCAGCTTCACGTACAGTTCGTAGCCCACGGCCGCGATTTGCCCCGATTGGGCGTATCCCAGAACGTTCCCCCCCCCACGGATACGCAGGTCGTGCAGAGCCAGGTGGAGCCCTGCCCCCAGGGTGGTGAAGTCCATGAGGGCCTTGAGCCTCTTTTCTGCGTCCCTTGTGAGCCTCGAGTGGCGTGAGAGGAGCAGATAAGCATAAGCCTTTTCCTTGGACCTGCCCACCCGGCCCCGCAACTGGTAGATCTGGGAAAGCCCAAGTCGGTCCACCTCATTGATGACGATGGTATTGGCCGACGGGATGTCCAGTCCGGACTCGATGATGGTGGAGCAGACCAGTACGTCCACCTCTTTTCTCAGAAAGCGGATCATGGCCTCTTCCAACTCGCGTTCCTTCAACTGTCCGTGAGCGACGGCGAGGCGTGCCTCGGGGACCAGGTCACGGAGCCGGCTTGCCATCTGCTCGATGGTTCGTACCCGGTTGTGGACGAAGAAGACCTGCCCCCCCCTTTCCAGTTCCGCCAGAATGGCACGCCTCACCGTGGATTCATCGAACGGGGATAGGTAGGTCTGGATGGCCAGGCGGTCCTCGGGGGGCGTCTCGATGATGCTGAGGTCCCGCACTCCCATCATGGCCATCTGAAGAGTCCTGGGAATGGGGGTCGCGGTGAGGGCGAGCACATCCACCAACGCCCTGTATTTTTTGAGTTTCTCCTTTTGTTTCACTCCGAAGCGTTGCTCTTCGTCTATGATTAGAAGCCCCAGGTTCTTGAAGCGCACGTCCTTTTGCAGCAATCGGTGAGTGCCTATCAGGATGTGTATTTTCCCCGCCCGGACTCGGGCCAGGGTTTCCGTCTGCTCGGCCCGGGACTTGAAACGACTCACGATTCCCACCCGGTAAGGGTAGGGCTTCATCCGTGCGCTAAAGGTTTCGAAGTGTTGTTCCGCAAGCACGGTGGTGGGCACGAGCATGGCGACCTGTTTGCCGTCCGAGACGGCCTTGAAGGTCGCGCGAAGGGCCACTTCGGTCTTGCCGAAGCCCACATCTCCGCACACCAGACGGTCCATGGGCTTTTCCGAGGACATGTCCTCCAGGGTGTCTTCGATGGCCTTGATTTGATCGGGCGTTTCTTCATGTTCAAAAGTCGTCTCGAACTCCCTGAAATAGTTGTCCGGGGGTGAATAGGCAAAGCCTTTCCGGGACGCCCGCAGGGCGTACAGCTCTATGAGTTGCCTGGCGATGGCCTTGACCGACTTCTTGGCGTTTTTCTTGGCCAGATTCCAGGAGCGACCGCCGAGCTGGTCCAGCTTGGGGTTGTGGGCGTCGGCACCGATGTACTTCTGCAGCACGCTCACGCGATCAGCCGGGATGTACAAACGGTCGTTGTTTGCATATTCGACGATCACGAAATCGTTGACCATGCGGGCGATCTCCATCTTGACGAGGCCCCTGTAGCGGCCGATGCCGTGCTCTTCGTGGACCACGAGGTCGCCTTCCTGAAGCTGGCTGAAGGCGGACCAGGCGATCCCGGGGCGTCCGGGCTTCTTGACGGTCCTTCGTCCCCGTTTGGGCCCGAAAATCTCGTCCTCGCTGATCACGTAAAGCTTCAACTCAGGCCAGGCGAATCCCCTTGAGAGCCTTCCGATGCAGATGGTCAGGCCCGGGGCCTTGGGCACATCACGCCATCCGGTCACGGCGGAGCCCACAGGGACATGGTAGTTTTCCAGGATCTCGCTCAGCCGGCCCGCCTGCTGCTCGGTCCTGCTCACCACCACCACGCGGCCGCCGCCCGCGATCCACCCGGATATCCGCTCGGCCAGGGGCGCCAGTGACACGCGGCCCTTTCGTTCCGTCCTCACGTCCAGTTCCAGATCCCTGCCCGGGACAAGAGTCTCCTTCAGGACCACCTGCTTTTCGTAGACCCCCTCGGGGGCGAGGTTCAGCGGGCCCACGTCGAGTCGCCTTCTTGACGTAAGGTGTTCCCGGAGTTCCCGAACGTCCAGGAGTAGGCCTTGGGTCTCCGGGAAGGGCACACCCCTTTCCGCGGCCTCTTCGCGGAATTTGTCGGTCTCCCGCAGGAACTTGGCTTCCACGCGCTCCGCCACGGCGTCCACACGATGGGGGTCGATCACCACCAGGAGGCCGTTTTCCGGAAGATAGCCGAACAGGGTGTCCGTGCGGCCGTAGAAATGATTGAGCCAGGCCTCTTTTCCGGGGAAATCCATACCCTGATCGGGCCCGGCCGGCAGGCGGCCCATGGAACGGGCCCGGGCCACGTTTCTTTTGGTCATGATGATCTCGCAAGCGGGCAGGATCACCGTTTCTTCCAGGACATTCCTGGAACGCTGGCTCAGGGGATCGAAGCTACGGATGGATTCCAGGTGGTCCCCCCAGAATTCCAGCCGAACAGGTTCCGGCGAAAGTGGGGGGAACAGATCGATGATGCCGCCTCGCACCGCGTAGTCCCCGCGTTCCTCCACGATGGAGGTCCGATGGTATCCCAGGGTCTCCAGGGTGCGGATCAATGCCTCCCGGTCTACGTCTTCATCGGTCTCCAGGTATTCAAGGGACCTGACCAGGGCCTCCTTGGGCAGGATCCTATGGCATGAGGCTTCCAGCGATGAGACCACCACCGCGTGATCGCCGGCCGTCAGCGCGAAAAGGGACTCAATGCGCCGGGTGACGATTTCTTGATGCGGGCTCAGACCGGACAGGGGCGAAATATCGTAGCCGGGAAAAGAGAAGAGTCTTTCCAGGTGAGAGCGGCCCTCGTTCCGCCCCCCCGCCATGAAGAACCGTAGTTCCCTGACCAGTCTCTCCGCGTCTGAATCCGAAGGGGCCAGGATGACGCAGGGCCGCTTAAGGGGGGAAAGGACCCGCGAGAGGAGATAGGAGACGGCCGCACCGGATGCACCGAAAACTCCGATGCCGTCCACTCCCTCGTCGATCCAGCGGCGTATTCGGTCGAAGACCTGATTGTTCGGTCGCTTCATTAAGAACGGTTCGTGGGCCGGGACCCCGATTCCCGGGCCTGTGTGACGGCCTGGTTCCTGAAAATGAGAAGACATCCTCCTTTTCCGGATTCAGGATAAGTGTCCTCTCGCATATCCCCGGGCAGGCCGAGGTGGGCGCAGGGGGGTGGAGGGGGCATTCCACTTCATTCCCGGGGCGCGCGCCCCGGGCTGGTGAGGATCGGACGGCGTCAGCCCCCCGGATTCGTCCTCTTTCAGCCGTAATAATAGGCGTCGTACTGGGTCTCCACACCAAGCAGATCGTCTATCTTCTTTTGAATCTCTTGCCGCTGTCTTGTGGAGATCCACGTCTTCCAGAAGTCCACCGACTGCCAGGTGCTGATTACAAGGTAGTCATCCGGCCGGTCCACGTTCCGGAGGGTTTCCCCCGAGATGTAACCGGGCTGCGCAGCGGCAAGCGCTCTCAACTGGATGAGAAGAGGCAACAGGCGCCCCTCCTTGTCCTTGCCCACTTTCCTCCGAATGATGATCTTGACGGCCATGAGCCACCTCCTCCGAACACAGAAAACATACCATCCCCCACCCCGCGGACAGGGGGAAGGAGGATCCTCCCGGAGTGCCCCGATCGGTCGGGGCCGACGGAGCGCGCACCGCGGGAAGGCACGCCCCACCGTTTGTGGTCGCTTCAAGCCTGGTTTTCAATACAAACAATTCTATCACAATGCAGAGGTAATGGACACGAAAATCGTTCCGTCGTGACAGGGCCCCCACGCGTCACGTCCAGCGCTCCGGCATGGCCCGGCCGTTCGCGCTGGGGCCTTGAGCAGGCCGGCGGCGCCCGGGGTCCGTGGATCCCACGGGAGTTGCCAAGCCGACACGGATCGGGTATGAGGTGCATTGGGGCTCTTGAGGATCCAAGACATGAACAGAGCGGACCGGTATGAATCGGAGGCGGTATCTCCTGCATGGGGCCCTTAATGAAAACCATGAAAAGACATCTCATCGAGTTCCACCTGCGGACCGTGGGGGCCAATCTGGTGGGCTTCGCCACGGTGGCCAGCCTCAACGCCCTGACACCTCACGACGTATTCAGGGCGCAGCGGCATTACCTTCTGCAGGAAGGCCATCAGGTTTTTCTCCTCTGGGTCACTCTGGTGGTGATCTTGGCGGCCGTGGCGGTACAATGCCGGCTCCAGTACCCGATACACGTCTATCTCACCGGTAAGGACGCCTCGTCACGTGCCCGCTTGAAGGCGGCCCGGAGGCTCGTGAACCTGCCCTTCCTGGTGAGTGCGGGCGGCCTGTTCATGTGGTTCCTGCTGCCCGCGGCCGTCGCCTCCCTCCTGGTCCTGTTCCAGGATGTGCCCGTCAAGATCGCACTCTTTGCGGCCCTGCGGGCCACAATCGTGGGGCTTGTCTCATCCACCCTTTCATTTTTCCTCCTGGAGGAACACGCCCGCAACCGGCTCGTCCCCCTCCTGTATCCCGAGGGCAAGCTGACGCTCATGCCGGGCACCGTGAAACTCCCGGTCCTGGGCCGCATCCGGATCCTTTATGTGACCGGTACATTGGTGCCCATGATTATCCTGTTGGCCACCTACCTCCTTGTGCTCAAGGGGATGGAAGGTGCTACTCTGGAGGCGAGGATTTTCGCAAGGGAAATGTTTTACTTCACCGGGTTCTTGAGCCTGGTGTTCCTGATGATCGCTTTCCGCCTGACCCACCTGGTGGGGCGCTCCATCTCGGACCCGGTCAAAAACATCATGCGGAGCGTCAAGGCGGCGCGACAGGGCCGGTTTCACCTAAGGATCCAGGTGGTTTCCAACGACGAGATCGGAGCCCTGGGCGATGCGGCCAACGAAATGATGGCGGGCCTTGAGGAACGGGAATTCATCAAGGACCTTTTCGGGAAATACGTGGCCCCGGAAGTGCGGGACGAGATCCTGTCGGGCAGGATCCCGCTGGACGGGGAGCGCAGGCGCGCCACGGTGCTCTTCGCGGACCTGCGCGGGTTCACCGCATACGTAGAGGCCCATCCCCCGGAGGAGGTGATCCACGGCATGCGCTCCTATTTTTCAGCCATGGATCAGGCGGTGCGTGCCCACGGGGGGCTGGTCCTGCAGTACGTGGGGGACGAAGTGGAGGCGGTCTTCGGGGTACCCCTGCCCCTGGAAGACCACGCCCAACGTGCAGTGGCTGCGTCCCTTCTGATGCGGCAGGCCCTCAAGCGCCTCAACCGGCAACGGGAATCGGCCGGGCTCGCGCCCTTCTCCCACGGTGTGGGGATCCATACCGGAGAGGTCCTGGCGGGCAACATGGGCAGCGAGGCGAGACTGTCCTACGCCCTGATCGGCGACACGGTGAATCTCGCCTCCCGGATCCAGGATCTCACCAAGCGCTTCGGGTGCGACGTCCTGGCCAGCGCAGAGACGGTGGCCGAAGTGCAAGGCCGCTTCGTCACCGAGGCAAAACCCCCTGTGCAGGTGAAAGGTTATTCCCGGCCGATCCAGGTTTACGCCGTGCGAGGCATCGCATTTTGAGGGTTCACAAAAGCGTCTGATTGGCCTATGATACGCATTTTCCGAAACTTTCCGGCTGGAAGCACGAAATCAAGGATGAAAACATGAGGTTTTTGCTCGTCAACCCCTACTATCCGATCTCCGAGACGCCCTCGCCGCCTTTGGGATTGGCGTTCTTGGCCGCCGCCCTGGAACGGGCGGGCGTCGAGGTGAAGATCCTCGATTTCGTGGTCTTTCCCTACGGCAGGGCGCGACTTGCGCGGGAACTGGCCGATTTCGACCCGCAGATGATGGGTGTGACCTCCGTGACCATGAGCTATGACCATGCGGCGCGTATCGTCAAGGAGGCAAAAGAAATCGACCCAGAGATCGTCACCGTGATGGGCGGGCCCCATGTGACTTTCCGGGCGGAAAAGACCCTTGAGGAGCTGCCTGAGGCCGATATCATCGTGCGTGGAGAGGGTGAGAAAGCCCTCGTGGATCTGGCGCGCAGGGCACAGAAGGACCGGGACTGGGAGAAGGTGCAAGGGCTGGTCTTTCGTCGGGGAGGAGACTTGGTGGACACCGGGGTGCGCCCCCCCATCGCCTCCCTGGATTCCCTGCCCACGCCGGCACGGCACCTGATCCCCCTGGGGCGTTACCGGGCCCTGGGAATGCCGGTGAGTATGACCACGAGCCGGGGGTGCCCGTTTCAGTGCATCTTCTGCGTGGGCCGCAAGATGGTGGGGGCCAAGGTGCGATACCGGAGTCCCGAAAAGGTGGTGGACGAACTGGCTTACCTGGCCACGCTCAACTTCCACCAGATCAACATCGCCGACGACCTCTTCACCGCCAACCCGGGCCACTGTATGGCCGTGTGCGACGAAATCCTGCGCCGAGGCCTCAAGGTGGGCTGGACCTCCTTTGCGCGGGTGGACACGGTGCGCCTGGAGGTGTTGAAAAAGATGAAGGCCGCAGGCTGCCACACCGTAAGTTTCGGGGTGGAATCGGCCAACGCCCGGATCCTCAAGACCATCAAAAAGGGCATTACCACGGACCAGGTGATCACGGCGGTGAAGATGTGCGGTGAAGCCGGGATTGTCCCGCATGCCTCCTTCATCCTGGGTCTTCCGGGAGAGACGCCCGAGACCATCCAGGAGACCGCCGCGTTCGGGCTAAGGCTCAAGGAGTTGGGAGTCAGCTACGGATTTCACCTGCTCGCTCCCTTTCCCGGTACGGAAGTCCGAGAGCGGGCCGCAGAGTACGGGATCAGGATCCTCACCGACGACTGGTCCCAGTATCACGCGAACCGCGCCATCGTGGAGACGGAAGCGGTGGACAGGGAAACTTTGGACCGGTTCGTGGGCCGATGGGAAGAGGATTTCAACCTCTACCTCGGGGATATCAAGCGGCGCATGGCCTCCAATGAAGCGACGCGGGAAGAAACAGCAACGCTCGAGAACCTGGAGCGGGCCGTTTTTCTCTATGATTTGATGATGTCCAGGACACTGGAAGAAAAGGGCTCGTGGAACGGCGGTCCTGACGGGAGGCAAGAGCACCAGGCCCTTGAGACCCTCTTGGACAGAATCGGGGATTTCGGAAAGTTGGGGCGCCGCAAGGCGCAGCAGATCCTTCAGGACGCCGAGGCACGCGGGGATCTGCGCTGCGTCAGGCAGGGGGGGCGCACCTGCTGGGAGTGGGTGAACCGTCTATGACCGGGCCTATGCCGAAGGGGCGCCGGCGAGGGGGGCGGGAGCGGCTTGCGGCACTCGATACCGGAGGCTCCGGCAACGTCACATCGGCTCCCGGAGGATGTTATTAGGGGTGGCGGAAAAGGCAATGGGAGAAGACCTCTTTCGACCTGAGCGGAGCAAAATGCGATCCGGAGACCCCGATTCGCTCAGGATCTGCATCTTGAGCTACCGCAGTAATCCGCACTGCGGAGGACAGGGGGTCTACGTGAAAAATCTCAGCCGGGCCCTCAGGGAGTTGGGACATCACGTGGAAGTGGTGGCGGGCCCGCCGGACCCCTGCCTGGACGAGGACATTCCGGTCCATCGCCTGCCCTGCCTGGACCTTTACAACCCGGAGGCCCTGTTTCGGATACCCACGTTGCGGGAGCTGACGGATCCGGTGAACGTCTGGGAATGGTTGAGCGTTTGCACCATGGGTTTCCCGGAGCCCTTCACTTTCGGCCTTCGAGCCTACCGTTTTCTGAGACCGAGGTTCGGCCGCTACGACGTGGTGCACGACAACCAGAGCCTCTCCTACGGCCTCTGGGCCATCATGAGACATGTGCCCACGGTGGTCACCATCCATCACCCAATCACCGTGGATAGAAAACTGGCCGTGCAGTCGGTCAGGGCGCCCTGGAAGAAACTAAAGCATATGCGGTGGTATTCCTTCGTGGGGATGCAGAAGCGGGCGTCGCTCAAGTTCCGGCGAATCATCACGGTCTCCGAATGCGCCAAGCGGGATATCAGCCGCGATTTCGACATCCCGCCGGCGCGGTTCAGGGTGGTCCCGAACGGGATCAACCTTGATCTTTTCCGTCCTCTTCCCGGGGTGGAGCGGGAAAAGGACAGGCTCATCGTTACCAACAGCGCGGATATGCCCCTCAAAGGGCTTCATTACCTGCTGCGGGCCCTGGCCGAAGTGGCTCGCAAGCGACCGGTGAGGCTCACGGTGATCGGTACGCCCAAGAAAAACGGCGTGGTGGTCAAATTGGTGCGGGAATTGGGGCTTCGGCCGCTGATCACCTTTACGGGGCGGGTGTCCGACGAGGAACTGGTGCGACAGTACGCGCGGGCCGCCGCCGCGGTGGTGCCTTCTCTTTACGAGGGCTTCGGTCTGCCCGTGGGGGAGGCCATGGCCTGTGCGGTACCGGTCATCAGCACCACCGGCGGGGCCCTGCCCGAGGTGGTGGGGGATGCGGGCATCCTGGTCCCCCCCGGAGATTCGTCCGCCCTGGCCCGGGCCGTCGAGGACCTGCTGGGCGACCCGGAACGAGCACAGGAACTGGGGCAGGCGGGATACCGAAGGGTGCGCGAGTATTTCTCCTGGCGACGCGCGGCGGAGAAGACCGTGGAGGTATACAGGGAAGCGATCAATGATCACCGTTGATTTTTCACGGCTTGCCATAGAGCCCGGATTCAGGGTCCTGGACATGGGTTGCGGATCCGGAAGGCATACCTGTGCGGTGTCTCGTTTCAAACAGGTGGTGGCCGTGGGGTCCGATATCCGCTTCAAGGAGGTGGCCGAGGCCAGGGAGAGGCTTCGTTTCGAGGAGGAGGTGGGGACTCAGGACGGGGCGGTCTGGGCCACGCTGGTTTCCGATATCCTCCGTCTTCCATTCAGGGACGAGGCATTCGACCTGGTGATCTGCTCCGAAGTCCTGGAGCACATCCCGGACCACAGGCAGGCGGTGGCCGAGCTGGTCAGGGTGCTGAAGCCCGGCAGAGACCTGGTGGTGAGTGTACCCCGTTACCTGCCGGAGAGGATTTGCTGGGTCCTCTCGCCCAATTATCATAAAGCGAATGACGGTCATGTGCGGATCTATGAAAAGGAAGAACTGGTTTCCCTTCTCGAGGAGGCAGGCGTCAGGAAATGGGCGGATCATTTCGCCCACGCCCTTCACACGCCCTACTGGTGGCTCAAGTGCCTGGTGGGCCCCACCCGGGAAGACTCGAGCCTGGTCAATCTCTATCACCGTTTTCTTGTGTGGGATATTATGAAAGGCCCTTGGTTGACCCGTTTTCTCGATCAGATGTTGAACCCGGTTCTCGGCAAAAGCGTTGTACTCTACCTGAGGAAAGAAAAACATGCATGAAGCCATACCGCAAAGAAAAGCGCGATACCCTCTGATCGATGTCCCTGCCACGGCGGAGTACATCGCTAGTGTCCAGAAGGAAGACGGCGAGATCCCCTGGTCCGCGGGAGGAAAAACCGACCCGTGGGACCACGTGGAAAGCGCCATGGGATTGACGGTGGGTGGTTACACGGAAGAGGCGGCCAGGGCCTACACCTGGTCTGCGCGGACCCAGCAGGAAGACGGAAGCTGGTGGTCCTATTACCGCGACGGCAATCCCATCCCCGAGGCCTATAAGGATACCAATATGACGTCCTATATCGCTGTGGGCGTATTTCACTATTATCTGGCCACCGGCGATTACGTCTTTCTCCGGCGCATGTGGCCCATGGTGGAAAAGGCCCTGGATTACGTGATCGGGCTTCAGGCGGACGAGGGACAGGTATACTGGGCCAAGCGAGCCGACGGCAGCGTGGATCGGAAGGCATTGCTCACCGGAAGCTGTTCCATCTATTTAAGTCTCGGGTGCGGCCTGAGGACCGCCTCCCTGTTGGGAGTGGAAAAGCCGCCGTGGGAGATCGCTCGCGCCAAATTGGGCGACGCCATAAGGTATCGTCCGACCCTGTTCGATCAGAGCAAATCGCGCTTTTCAATGGACTGGTATTACCCGGTGCTCTGCGGCGCATTGAAGGGAAACGAGGCCCAGCGGCGCTTCAGGGCGGGTTGGAGCACCTATGTGGTGGACGGCTGGGGAGCCCTCTGCGTCACGGACAGTCCCTGGGTGACCATGGCGGAGACGGCGGAGCTCGTCGTGGCCTTGGCGGCCACGGGGGAGATGAAGACGGCGGAGACCGTTTTTTCCTGGCTTCCGGAACGCAGGTACGAAGACGGTGCCTTCTGGACCGGGGTTACGGTTCCCGATGAAATTATCTACACGGAAGAAAAGACCGCCTGGACCGGTGCGGCGGTTCTCCTGGCGGCGGATATCCTCTACGATCTGACCTCGGCAAGCCGGTTTTTCAGCCACGCCTTCTGGAAACCCTTTCCCCTCTCGTCCCGGAGAGAAAAGCCCCGGCAGGGTGTTGGAAGCCGTAGCGAGCACTTCTAACCTCATCATCGGCAAGCATGGTGGTTTTTCAAGAGCCTGGCGGGGGGGACCGCCCATTCGTCCTGCACGTGCGGCGGCAACGGCCCTCAGATCCTCTTTCGAAGGATACCGAGGGTCTTGACCATGGGCAAATCTCGATACCGGCCTGAGCCCAGCGCGAGCTTGTAGACCTCATAGGGAGCCTGTCCTCCCTCGTCGGGGTCCTTGAAGATATCATGGATCAGCAGGTAGCCTTCCGGCACTAGGTGTCCCTCCCAGGACAAGAAGTCGGTCTTGGCGGCTTCGAAGGAATGGCCGCCGTCGATGAACACTAGACCCAGAGGAGTGGACCACTTCCGGGCGGCCGCCGCAGAGGCGCTCACGATCGGGATCACGTTTTCTTCCAGGCCTGCAAGTGCGAGGGTCCTCCGGAAGAACCTGAAGGTGTCCACGCACCCCCTTTCGTAATCAAACAGGTCCGGGTCAAAGTATTCCTCGCCGGGCTGCTGTTCTTCGGATCCCCTGTGGTGGTCGATGGAAAAGAGAATATTGTCCGTTTTCCTGCACGCCTCGCCCAAGTATAGGGCGGACTTGCCGCAATAGCTGCCGATCTCGAGGCAAGGGCCCAAGGGGGCCGCCCGCAGGGCCAGGCGATAAAGTGCCGCCCCCTCCTCCTCGTCCAGGAAACCCTTGGTACGCTCCAGGAGTTCTCTGCTGGGCAGTCCGTCAAGCATCTAGGTTTACTCCCGATCTCAATGGTCCGATTGTATGAAAAAATGTACGGTTCATGTCAATAAATGGACACAATGCGGGGGAATCCACGTATTTTTCTCTTAGGTCCAAAGATCCTCCCTGCGGGGGGTTGCAGTGTTTCGAGATTAAAAACAAATGGTTAGCCCTGGTCGAAGCCCCGCTGTAATGTCTACGGCACAGTTGTTGCAAAATCTTCGATTGCAAGGAAACAAGACGGCGCTCCAGGTCCGGGGCCGCTACGGGTCCTGAACGTGACAACAGGGGAGGATTTAATGGGAAACCTTGTCACCGCAATCGAACACGCCGACAGAAGATCGGAACCCCGCAGGCCCGCAGACCGCTACCACAGCGTGGAGTTGTGTGTCAACGGGCTCAGCCTGCCCTATCAATTCAAGCTCTGGAACATCGCCTCACGCTCTCTCTGCGTCATGGTCCGGGAGGACTCCGATATCCTTGAACGCATCCGAGTGGGTGACATCCTCAACATGAAATACTATACCGGCGAAGCTTCCTGTCCGGTGGAACAGCGGGCCACTGAGATCCGGCACATTACAAAAGACGAAGAAGGGCGGTTCAAAGGGCATTACCTGGTGGGCCTCGCCATCCTGAGCGAGGACGGCGGGGCAACTCCCAACTAAGCCGAAAGCCCCCCGCCGAGCCCGACACTGAGACGATGCGCTGATCCGGAGCCGTCCCGGGGCCGAGACGCGCCTGTCTCTGTGAACCGGAAGCCCCCCTGCGGACGCCTATCCTATCTTTTCCAGGACCTTCGACACGAGTCTTTCTATTCCCACGGCCACGTCTTTGATGCCCGGGCCCAGCATGTAGGCGGGTGTCGTAACCAGGTTGTTTCCCTCGTCCACGTGGATCATGTCCACGGCGCAGGTCTTGTGTTTCCCGCCCATGGTCTCGATGGCCGAAGCGGTGGCCTCGTCGCTTCCGATGGTCACTTCCGGGTTTCGGTCGGAAAGGGCCCTGGTGAGGGTGGCTGGTGCGATGCAGATGGCGCCGATCGGTTTCCTCGCCTCAACCATGTCCCGGATAAGCCGTTTCACCTCAGGGTGTACCGTGGCATCGGGACCCTTCACCGCGAAGTCGCTGAGATTCTTGGCCGCCCCGAATCCGCCGGGGATGATCAGCGCATCGATATCCCCGGCCGATACGTCACGGATGTCCTGGATTTCCCCCCGTGCGATGCGGGCCGATTCAACAAGCACGTTTCGCTTCTCGTCCGTCACCTCCTGGGTGAGGTGATTGATCACATGGTACTGCTCCGTGTTAGGGGCCATACATCGGATCTCGGCGCCTGCGCGGTCCAGGGCCAGCAATGTGATCACCGCCTCGTGGATCTCGGTTCCGTCGAAAACGCCGCATCCGGACAATAGAACGCCAACGGTCGCCATGGCACTGCCTCCTTGATTCTCTGGGTTCTCCGTTCTCCCGGGTCGGGCCTCCGTGCTTCGGGGGATCGATCCCCCCGTCCAACTGAAAGGTGTCCGCCCGAGCAGGACCGAGGGCCATCATAGGGTGCGTTTCGGCCGCGTGTCAAATCAAAAGCCTTCCCGATCGGCTGAAGACGCGGGGCTTCCGCCGCTGATCTCGGCGCTCTTCTTCCCTGAGCGGATAAAACTCGTTGATTCATCGTGTGATCCATGGTTTGATTCCGCATGCTGAAAGGGAACCGTTCCCGGGCGGGTCCGGGACGGTGCGAAGCATGACATGGAGAGGAGGCGGGGGGAGTCCTCGCGTCTCCCTGCGAGGTGAGCATGGAGCGCTTTTTCGAAAGGATCAGCGCGTACCTGGGTGATCTGGATGCGGCGGTGAGCCACGGGATTTACATCGTGGGCGTGCTGCTGGGTGCTGCTGCGGGGTGGTGGGTGTGGAATATCCTGGTCCGCGCGTTTCGCAGGAAGTATGAGGGCCGTCCCTTTCTACAGGGGGACGATTCCCTTTTTCCGCTGGTGCGGCGCGGCGGGCACTATGCGGTTGTCATCCTGGCGGGTGCGGCCCTGCTCAGGCGCTTTCAGGTCCCGGTGGTTGAGAACCTTTTTTACGCCCTGCTGATCCTGGTCCTGGCGTCTCTGGCGAGCGGTCTGTTCAACCGGATTCTACCCTTCCTTGAAAAGGGCTGGGTGGAGAAGACCCGGACCCACGTGGACGACGTGATCGTGGATCTCCTCAAGAAATTTTCGGGTGTCCTCATCTACGCCACGGGCCTTATCCTGGTCCTTGACATAATGGGGCTCAACATCATGCCCTTCGTTGCGGGGGCCGGGGTGGCGGGTATCGCCATCGGATTCGCGGCCAAGGACACCCTGTCCAACCTGATAGCCGGCATCCTGCTCATCATCGACCGACCTTTCGAGGTGGGGGACCGGATCGAGGTTTGGTCGGCTCCAAAGAATTCAGCCACGTGGGGTGACGTGATCGACGTGGGTCTGCGGGCAACGAAGATCCGGACCACGGACAACATCGTCATCGTGATACCGAACAACGAGATCATGAAGCGGGATATCATCAATTACACGACGATCCGCGAGGAGATCCGCGTTCGCATCCCCGTGGGTATCTCCTATGAGTCGGATGTTGAAAAGGCGAAGGAAATCATGCGGCGCATCAGCCTGGAACTACCCTGGGTCATGAAGGATCCGGGGCCCAAGGTGGTGGTGAAGAGCTTCGGGGATTCGGCCGTGAATCTGGAGGCGCGGGTGTGGATTAGGGATCCCCGCCGGAGGATCGACACCATTTCCCATGTAACGGACCGGGTCAAGGAGGCTTTCCGGGAAGAGGGAGTGGAAATACCTTACCCCAAGCGGGAAATCTATCTCAGGGTCTCGGGAGAGCAGAGCGGCGACCGGCAGGGCTCCGGCGGTTCACGGGGCGGTGGGGAAGCCTGAATATTTTTTTCTGTGACGGGTTTTCCCGAAAATGCATACTTTGCGCCCGGCAGGCGGTCTGTCGATTCGGTCAGAGATCAACAAGTTCCACTGTTTCAGGTGAAATGGGCTCGCCCAGAAAAATTTCCCCCACCCGGCAAAACCGAGCTATGCCGTCCGTGGCCAGAAAGTGCGTCTTCCCTTCCCCCCCGGCATTCAGGAGCCCTGCGATTTCAAGCCCGTTTTTCACCGCCACGGCAGTGGTCTCTGCCGAGTCCACCAGGGTGACTCCGGCCCCTGCCACGGAACGGATCGCGTCCGAAAGGGGAGGAAAGTGTGTGCAACCCAGAACGAGGCAATCGGGTCTTGTGGGGGACCCGCCGCCCAGGATTGGTTCGAGATACCGGGCCACGATGGCCTCCACCAGTTCGCCCCTAACCCACCCCTCCTCGGCCAGGGCCACGAAAAGGGAACATGGACGGGCCACGATTCGTGCGTCGGGTCGGAACCTGCGTATGGCCCTCTGGTAGGCTCCCCCGCGGATGGTGCCCTCCGTACCGATGACGGCTACATGCCCCGTGACCGATAGCCTGCAACAGGCCTCCGCCCCCGGCTCCACCACACCCACCACGGGCAATGGGCGATAGGCGGCCTCCAGGGCTTCCAGGGCCACGGCCGAGGCGGTGTTGCAGGCTACCACGAGCTGCTTGATGCCCCGGTCGACGAGGACCCGGGCGGCTTGAAGCGCGTATCGCGTGACCGACTTGGCGCTCTTGGTGCCGTAGGGGACCCGGGCCGTGTCTCCCAGATAGACGAAGTCCTCCGCTGGGAGCTGCGAACGAAGCGCCCGGAGCACCGTGAGGCCCCCCACCCCCGAATCGAAGACCCCTATGGGGCGTTTTCGATCTCCTTTTTCCATGGATGATCCGGCTCCCGCCGTCGTCAGACGGGGTGTCGCCCCATCCTCCGCGATGCCGCGGAGGATGGGGCGGATTTGTAATAGCTCAATAAATAGGGGCGGTCATTCCCATTACGAATCCGGTCATATTTTTTGAAAAATCCACATCTTTTTTTACGTTCCGGTCCCTGATTCTCTATAGTGTGACGCATGGAGATCGTTGCAAGATATCGGGGACGTAATATCACTGAATCGGACATTGCTGTTGTCAGACGAATCATTGCCGCCTATCCCGATGGCGGCAGGAGGTTCATCTCAAAAGAGGTTTGCAAGGCATGGGGCTGGCGGCAAACAAACGGCACACTCAAAGACATGGTCTGCCGCAGGCTGCTCTTCCTGCTGCAATCAAAAGGTCTTATAACATTACCGCCTCCCAAGTGTAAACTTCCCACTCCTCTTGCCAATCGGAAAAAACCCGCGAAAATAGAGGTTGATCAAACCCCGATAGAATGCACCCTAAAACCTGCATAAACTATTTTCAAAGAGGAAGTTATGCTTTTAATATTAGGGAGTTATGGGAACGTTGTGCTTGCATGACACGCATCAATTCGAATGCGGCCATAAAGTCTTGGGTTTTTGAAAATAGTTTACCCTTCGGCAGCGCCGATTTTACCGAAACCGGGGACCCACCCTTAGGGTGAGGAGTCCGAGTGAAGCGAGGACAATCTGCGGCGTTGGCAAGGACTTGAAGTATCGTATGAAGTATCGTAGTACGTCTGCGCCCTTGCCGCCTTGCACCTGCCTGCGGCAGGCAGGTCTTCGGCAAACTCGACGCTTGCAGGATTTAGGTGCACCATTGATGACCTTGGCCCCATTCTATCATTATGTCTTCGATCGTATCTCCGGCGCCTTTGAAATGCCCAGTATGGCTGAGCTTATCACTCAAAGAGCCCAACAACTCAATCTGGGCACCTCATGGAATCCCCCTTGGAATCCCCCTTAAAATACCTTTTAAACACCTTCATCTCCTGGTAATCTCTTTATGGCCTCGATCTGGAATGCGCTCCACACACAGTGCCTCACCACAGATTGAGTTTGCCGCTATTTATTGATCTATTACGATGGAGTAATGATGAAGGCGCATAATATCACGAACTTCATCTAGGAGCTTTTTTTCTTTTTTGTTTGACATATATTAAGCTCTTTTGTATGGCCAAATATATGAAGGAAAAACTACCCGATATTAGCGTTTCAATCAAGTTATCAGGGCAAAAAGGCCTGTGAATCAATGGTT
>JAFDIS010000125.1 GCA_019307945.1 Deltaproteobacteria bacterium
AACCTGGAGTATCGACAAGCGCGGTAGCTTTTCAACAGCCTTTCAGGCCTTTCGAGCTATGACCCGTCCCTTGCCCCTCAGTCGTCCAGGTGTTTGCGGATCACCTCGATTAGTTGACGGATCTCCTCCTCGTTGAGCTTTCCGTCCTTGTGAAAGATGAGGCGTCCTTTCTTGTCAAAGGCCAGGATGTCGCTGTTGTCGTCCGCGATCCCCCACTCCTTGACCAGGGTCTTCTTGTAGTCACGGACATAGATGGTGGTGGGGTATTTCTTCTGTTTCTTCTTGAGGGCGGAGGAAATGGCGAAGTTGGGAAGCCATGTGGCCCCCATGTTGATGATGCCTACGGACTGGAACTTGTCCCTCGGAAATGATTCCTTCTTTAGAGCATCACTGGCCTCGTTGTTGAGATCCTTTTCATCCGGGTCCACGTAGAAGATCACGTGCACCTTGCCCGTGAGTTCTCTGCTGCTCCAGGGAGTGCCGTCCACTCGCCCCCCGAGCTTGTCCTTCAGATCTACTACGGGAGGGACCTGTCCCACCTGGATATCGGCCCATGCTGCGGGAGAAAACATGCAAACCAAGATCAGGCTCATCAACCACTTTCTCATCTGAAGACCTCCGGGTAAAATGTTGTGAACAGAGGGGCCCAGCGCCCCCTTTGGGCGGCCGCATTATTCCACGCAGGGCCCCCCGGGGGGCAAGGCCCTTTTTTCGCCCACCTGAAGGGAGGGTTCCCGCCAAGGGACGCTAGTCCCTGTCACCCCCCAGGAGTCCCCCGAGGAGCCCCCCTCCCATGCCTGCCACACCCGTCTTTTCACCTTTTTGCTGATAACGGGAAGCAGCGAAAATGCGATCCGCAAGCCTCGAGAAAGGAAGGCTCTGTAGATAAACCCTCCCGGGGCCTGTCATCTCCGCAAGGAAGATGCCCTCCCCTCCGAAAAGGGCGTTCTTGAAGCCCCCGATGAACCGGATATCATAAGACACGGAAGGAGAAAACGCCACGAGACATCCCGTGTCCACCCGCAGGGTCTGCCCGGCGGCCAAATCCTTTTGGATTATGGTGCCCCCTGCATGCACAAAGGCCATGCCGTCGCCCTGGAGGCGCTGTAGGATAAAACCTTCTCCCCCGAAAAGCCCTGCCCCGATCTTTCGGGTGAAGGCCACCTCGATCTCCACTCCCCGGGCCGAACACAGGAAGGCGTCTTTCTGGCAGAGAAACTCGCCACCCGCCTCCCCAAGGTCCAGCGGGATGATCTTCCCCGGATAGGGAGCGCCGAAGGCGACATGTCCCTTCCCATCCCCGTTGTAAAGGAAAGTGGTGATAAAAAAGCTCTCGCCGGTGATCATCCGCTTGAATCCCTTGAAGAGTCCTCCGCCGGTGGAGGTCTGCATCTCGACCCCGACGCCCATGTACATCATAGCGCCTGCCTCTGCCCGGACCCCTTCGCCGGGGTCGAGTTCGATCTCCACCAACTGCATGTCGTCGCCCAGGATCCGGTAATCGATCAGGTCAGCCATTATCGTCTCCTCATTCTTGTGACACACCCACTCCGTCCGCAGAAGCGAAGTAGCGCACGATCTCCCTCGTAAGGCCCTCGATCGTATACTCGGCGGGCATCACCGCCACGTCCAGCCCGTTGCGTTCAGCGGTTTCCGCACTCACCGGTCCGATGCACGCCACGGCCACCCGCTTCATCCAGACCATGAGGGCATCCAGGTCCTCCTTGAACATATCCAGGAAATTCTTCACCGTGGAGGAACTGGTGAAGGTGACCATGTCCACGGCCCCCTTCTTCAAAAGGTCCCGCACCGCACCCGTCTCCTCCCTGGGCCTCACGGTCTCATAGACCGCAACCACGTCCACCCGCGCCCCCATGTCGGACAGGGCGTCCGGAAGCACCGACCTGGCCTCGGCCGCCCGGGGTAGGAGGATGCGGACGCCCTCCACGGGCCATTTCCTGAAGCCTTCCGCCACCGCCTCGGCCCGGTACTCGGCCGGGACCAAGTCCGGCCTAATCCCCATGCGGACAAAGGTCTCCGCCGTCTTGGGCCCGATGGCGGCGATCTTCAGCCCATGGAGGTCCCGCACGTCCCTGCCCAAAGCTTCCAGGCGCTCCAAGAAAAACCGCACTCCGTTGACGGACGTAAACACCAGCCAGTCGTAAGTCTCAAGCGCCTCGATCCTTGCGTCCAGTTCCTTCCAGCTCCGGGGAGGAACCACCTGGATCGTGGGGAATTCAACGCAATCCGCCCCTAATGACGTGAGCACCTTGAGAAATCCGCTGGCCTGCTCCCTGGCCCGGGTCACCACGATTTTTCGGCCGAAAAGGGGCCTCTTCTCGAACCAGGCGAGTTGCGCCCTGAGACCCACCACCTCTCCCACCACGATGATGGAGGGCGGGCGGATACCCCGCGCTTCAACCCTTGATGCGATGTCCCCGAGGGTCCCGGTCACGGTCTGCTGGCCGTTGAGCGTGCCCTGATGGATGACCGCCACAGGCGTTTCGGGGCTTCGGCCGTGCTCCGTCAGCTTTCGAACGATCTTAGGGAGATTTCCCACCCCCATCAAAAAAACGAGGGTTCCCACCCCGGTGGCGATCCGGTCCCAGGAGATGGAGGACCCTTCCTTGAGCGGATCCTCGTGGCCCGTGATGAAGGCAACCGTAGAGGTGTATTTCCTGTGCGTGAGGGGAATCCCGGCATAGGCGGGCACCGCTATGGCGGACGTGACGCCGGGGACCACCTCGAAACGAACGCCCGCCCCCACCAGTTCCTCGGCCTCCTCACCCCCACGTCCGAAGATGAAGGGGTCCCCCCCCTTGAGGCGAACCACCACCCGCCCCCGCCGTGCCCGGTCCACGATAATGGCGTTGATCTCTCCCTGCGTCTTGGCGTGGCATCCGCCCTTTTTACCCACATAGAGGCGCTCGGCATCCGGACGAGCATAGTCCAGGAACGACCGGTTGGCCAGGTTGTCGTAGATCACCACGTCCGCCTCTTCCAGACAGGCCCTGGCCTTCAGGGTCAAAAGGCCCGGATCCCCGGGCCCCGCTCCCACCAGGTATACCTTTCCCTGCGGGTCTTTCATCGCTTCACTCCCTCCGGCCCTTGAAACTTACGACGGCTTCTCTTGGGCGGCCCGCCCATAGATCCGGCCCAGCACTTCCCGCGCTCCGGCCTCGAGGAGAGTTCGGGCCAGCGCCTCACCCACCTTTTCCGCGTCCTTTGCGCGGCCCTCCGCCTCGTCCAGGATGACCCGGGAGCCATCCGGTTCCGCCACCATGCCTCGCAAGAAGACCCTGTCTCCCTCGCAGCGGGCCAGTGCCGCCAGCGGCACCTGACATCCCCCTTCCAGGGTCTTGAGAAAAGCACGTTCAGCGCGTACCGCCACTTCCGTGGGTTCATGGTTCAGGAACGAGAGTAGTTCGATGGTGGCCCCGTCCTCCCTGCGCACCTCCAGGCCCAGGGCCCCCTGCCCCACGGCCGGGAGAACCTGCTCCGGTTCCAGGATCTGGGTGATACGCGCCTCGAGGCCCAGCCTGCGAAGCCCCGCCAGAGCCAGAACCACGGCATGGGTTTCCCCCTTCTCCAGCTTTCCCAGGCGCGTGTCCACATTGCCCCGCAGCGGTACAATGCGAAGGTCCGGCCGAAGGGCAAGCAACTGGGCCGTCCTTCGGAGGCTGCTGGTTCCCACCCGGGCCCCGCGGGGCAGGTCACCGAAGAAGAGCCCGCCCGTGGAAACCACGGCGTCCCTTGGATCCTCCCTCTCAGGAAAAGCGCACAGGAAAAGTCCCTCCGGCAGTTCGGCGGGTACGTCCTTCATGCTGTGGACGGCCACGTCCACCCGGCCCTCCAGAAGGGCCTCCTCGATCTCCTTGACAAAAAGCCCTTTTCCGCCGATTCGACTAAGGGGCGCGTCCAGGACCCTGTCGCCCTTTGTCTTGATCCGCACGAGGTTCACGCGGACGTCCGGATGCCGATGCTCCACCATTTGTTTGACCCAGCGACTTTGAGCGAGGGCAAGTTTGCTGCCGCGCGTCCCGATGTGAAGTTCCATTTCCGCTCCGATCAAGGGTCTTCGCCGGTGGCCGGACCCGGGGGGCCCTTAATCCGGCTCATCCCGGCGCGTAAGGTAAAACGCCGCCAGCGCCAGGTCGGTGGGGGTGGTGACCTTGATGTTTCTCTCCGAACCCATGACCATCCGCACGCGCAGCCCGGCCCTTTCGGCCACCGCGGCATCGTCCGTGGCCTCGGGCCACTGTTCCCGGTATGCGCGGCGGTGGGCATCCACGATCTCGCGGAACCGAAAGGCCTGGGGGGTCTGTACGAGCCAGAGGCGGCCCCTGTCCGGAGTGCGGACCACCCGCCCATGCCCGTCCACCTCCTTAACCGTGTCCATCGCCGGAAGACCTGCTACGGCTGCCCCATGCTCCCTTGCGGCCCGAAGCACGCGGCTGACGGTTTCTCGGTCCACCAGGGGTCTGACCCCGTCGTGGATCAGGGCGTAGTCAAAGGCGCCCCCTGAGGCCTCCAGCCCCAGGCGAACGGAATCCTGGCGTCGCGGGCCACCGGCGGCAACGGTCAAGTCTTTGGCAAACCTGTGCGGTTCAATTACGTCCTTGAGGCAGCGGTCCACGTCCCCGGGGGGGACCACCAACACCAGGGCGTCCACCTCCGGACATCGCTCCAGGGCCTCCAAGGTCCGCACCAGGATGGGGCGCCCCCCCAGTTCCAGGTACTGCTTGGGACGATCCGCGCCCATTCGGAGCCCTGCTCCGGCCGCAGGGACCACGGCCACCACCCGGTGCCCGCGCCGGGTCCCTTCTTCCGTGACCCTTTCTGCCACAGCCCCTCCCGCGTCGGCGTGTACCGGCGAAAACCAGGGGGCGCAACGGCCCACCCGGGTCTTCAGACAAGAGCAGGCCCCGGGAACTACTTCACGAACCCGGGGCCCCGATGGACCTGCCTTTCCCGTGTCGATGGCCTCAGCCCTGCGCCACCTTCCGGGTCTGCTTTTTCATGCGGTTGATGCGGCGCCTCAGGATTTCCACCTTTTTGCCGTCCCGAGCCTGGCGCGCCTCGGCCTTTTCCGCCTTGAGGCGGGCGATCATCTCTTTCAGTTCCTTGACGCTCCGGGTGGGTCTCCGGGTCTTCCTCGTCTTTCGCCTGGCGGGTTCCTCGTCCTTGATCCCCCGGTATTCCTTGATGATCGCAAGGAGTTCATCCTTTTTCATCGCGTGGACGCCCTGGACACCCGGGATCTCCATGGCGACCTCCCGAAGCTCCTTGGCGGTCATCTTGTCCAGGGGCTTTTCAGGCACCTTTTCCTCCGTCCGGGCTGCCTCCTCAGCCGCGGTCGCTTCCTGGGCTTCCTCGTTTTTCACTTCTTCTGCCATACTCTTCTCCTATCTCTTTGTCTTGGCCCGGTTGGTGCTCTTTATGCCATTTTTCCTAAAGAATCAAGCGTATTCTTGTTTCCGGCCCCCGGGGCCTTTCGCCTCAGGCCTTGTCCTTCTTGATGAAGGGGGTGAGCAGGTCAATGGGAATCGGGAAAAAGGTCGTGGAATTGCTCTCCGAAGAAATCTCCTTCAGTGTCTGCAGGTACCGCAGCTGCAAGGCCTCGGGGTATTTTTGGATGATCCCGGCGGCCTGGGCCAGGCGGTCGGCGGCCTGGTATTCAGCTTCGGCGTTGATCACCTTGGCGCGCCGCTCTCGCTCCGCCTCGGCCTGCTTCGCCATGGCACGCTGCATCTCCTGCGGAAGATCTATGTGCTTGACCTCCACAGTGGAGACCTTGATCCCCCAGGGATCTGTGTGCTTGTCGAGAATGTTCTGCAATTGGGCATTGATTTTCTCACGCTCGGAGAGCAGCTCGTCCAGTTCCACCTGACCACAAACGCTCCGCAGGGTGGTCTGGGCAAGCTGCGAGGTGGCGAAGAGGTAGTTTTCCACTTCGATCGTCGCTTTCTGGGAGTCCATCACACGGAAGTAGACCACCGCGTTCACTTTCACGGAGACGTTGTCGCGAGTTATCACGTCCTGGGACGGCACGTCCATGGTCACTAGGCGAAGACTGACCTTGACTATCTTATCTATCACCGGGATCAGGATGATCAACCCCGGTCCCTTGGTTTTGATGACCCGCCCCAGGCGGAAAATGACCCCCCGCTCGTATTCCCTCAGAATCCTGATGGCCGAGGCCAGAAATAGGACCACCAGGACCAGCGCCAAGATATAAAACATAGGACCCTCCCCTTTTAAATGTCATCACCAATGAACTTCCTGACCCGCAGGACCAAGCCGTCCATGTCCTCCACCACCACCCGCGCCCCCTTTTCGAGTTTCTCCCTGGAACGGGCCCGCCAATATTCCCCGTGGACGAACACGAGCCCTTCCGGGTCGATCGCCTCCTCCACAGAGCCCACCTCTCCGATGAGTCCTTCCATACCTCCTTTCGGTTTACCGCGGTAAGCCCGGAAGGCCAGCGCGGCCAGGACCACGAAAAACCCGCCCACAAGCAGAATCGTGGGCGCCATGACCTTTATGGAAACCCCCACATCCTCGAAGAGCATGATGGAGCCGAGGGTCAGGGAGACCACCCCCCCCACGGAAAGGATGCCGTAGCTTGGTACCTTCAGTTCCATGATGAAAAAGATGATGGCCAGGGCGATGAGCAGCAAGCCTGCGTAGTTCACCGGAAGGGTCTGGAAGGAGTAGAAGGCCAGGATGAGGGAAATTCCACCGATCACCCCCGGGAACAGGGCCCCCGGATGGGAGAGTTCGAAGTAGAGACCCGCCAGGCCGATCATCATCAGGATATAGGCGACGTTGGGATCGCTGATGGTCTTCAGAATCCGATCCCGGAATCCGGGCACGTAGTACACCTTAACGAGGCCCTTGGTGGCCAGGGTCACGGTCCCGCCAGCCACTTCCACCTCTTTGCCGTCCAATTTCTGAAACAGATCGTCCAGATCCGTGGCAATGAGATCCACGACGTGGAGATCCACCGCCTCGTCCGCCGTGATAGAGACGCTCTCCCGGATTGCCTTTTCCACCCATTCGCCGTTTCGCCCTTTGTTCTCGGCAATGCCGCGGCCGTAGGAGGCCATGTCGTTAACCACCTTTTCCGACATGGTCTTTTCGATGTCCTTACCCCCTGCTGTCACCGGGTGCGCGGCGCCGATGTTCGTGCCCGGGGCCATGGCGGCCACGTGGCCCGCCACAGTCACCATAACGCCCGCGGAGGCCGCCCCCGCCCCCTCGGGCCCCACGTACACGGCCACCGGGACGGGCGAATTGAGGATCGCCTTGACAATGGTCCGCATGGAGGAGGCCAGCCCCCCTGGCGTATCCATCCGGAGCACGACCAGGGCCGCATCCTTTTGGGCAGCCTCTTCCAGGCCGCGGTTCACAAACATGGCCGATGCCGGACTGATGGGGCCCTCCAGTTCGATGATCAAGGCATGCCGAACGGGGCCTTCCTGGGCATCCAGGGTCGACGCCCAGGTCCCCAGCAAAATCAATCCCAGGAAAAAAAGGGCCAAACGTTCAACCGCGCATCTTCCGCCCATTTCTATTGACCTCCAGTCCCAGGCGTCCCATCACCGCCTGCACGTCCTGCCATGTTTCCCGCTTGGCGGCGGGGTTTCGCTGAAGATAGGCCGGATGATAGGTGGGCATCACAGGGATGCCGCAGTAAGTCTGCCATTTTCCTCGATCGCGCCTGATCCTGAAATCCTTGGACAGGAGGTTCCTTCCCGCCACGCTGCCCAGTACGCAGATGACCTCCGGCTGGATGAGCCGTACCTGGGCCTCCAGGAAAGGCAGACAGGCTGCCGCCTCATCCGGTTCGGGGTCACGGTTTCCGGGGGGCCTGCACTTCACCACATTGCAGATGTAGACCTGATCCCGCCTCAGGCCCATGGCGGCGATAATTCGGGTCAGGAGTTCTCCTGCGTGGCCCACGAAGGGTTTTCCTGTACGATCCTCTTGGCGGCCCGGGCCCTCGCCAATGAAGACCAGGCGCGCGTGGGGGTCTCCTTCCCCGAAAACGATGTGCCGCCTGCCCCGATGGAGCCTGCACCGCTTGCAATCCCCGATCAAGGCGCGGAGTTCCTCCAGTGATGAAGGTCCTTGCTCCGGACCAGGGACGGCCTTTGTTTTTTCCCCGGCCCACGCCGGATGCCGCTCGCTCACCCGAAACTCCCGTATGCCCGTCTCAGACTCCAGTTCCAGGACCTCTCTCAAGTCGGAGAAAAGGGCCCTAATCTCCTCGGCGACGCTCACCGCGATCCTCCCAAAGCACCTTGATACGGTCCAGGAGCAGGTCCGCCACCTGGTCCTTGCCCAGCAGGGGCGTCTCTTCCATCCGGCCTTCCCGGAAAAGGATCTTCACGGCGTTGGTATCGGTCTCGAAGCCCGCATCTTTTCGGGATACGTCATTGGCCACGATCATGTCCAGGTTCTTTGCTTTGAGCTTGGCCTCGGCATTGCCCAGGAGCTCTTCGGTCTCGGCGGCAAACCCCACGAGGATGCCCGAAAAGGTATCAGTTTTTCCCAGTTCGGCCAGGATGTCGGGGTTCTTCTCGAGGTCCAGGGTCAGGGCCCGTGGACCTTTCTTGATCTTCTGATCCGCCGTGCTCTTGGGCCTGTAATCGGCAACGGCCGCGGCCTTAACGATCACGTGTGTCCGGGGGGCAAGAGCAAACACCGTGTCCCGCATTTCGAAGGCCGTGCGGACGGGCTTGAAATCCACTCCGCGGGGGGGGGCGATGCACGTGGGCCCGCTCACCAGGACCACGGACGCACCCCGTCTCCACGCGGCCCTGGCCACGGCGTAACCCATCTTTCCGGAAGAACGGTTGGTGATATAGCGGACGGGATCCAGGGGCTCTACGGTGGGCCCGGCGGTCACCAGGATCCTCATGCCCTGCAGGTCCCGGGGCGAAAGGAGTCTTTGGGCCTCCTCGACGATTTCGGGGGGATCGGGCAACCTACCCTTACCCTCGGAGCGGCAGGCCAGTTGACCCTCCCCCGGTTCCATGACCGTGACCCCCCGGTCCTTCAGGACTTCGAGATTTTTCTGAACAACCGGGTTTCCATACATCTTGACGTTCATGGCCGGGCAGACCAGTACGGGCGCCGTGGCGGCGAGAAGCATGGTGGAAAGAAAGTCGTCACCGATCCCGTTCGCCATCTTACCGATGAAATTGGCCGTTGCTGGGGCGACGATGACAAGATCCGCCTCCTGACCCAAGGAGATATGGTCCATGGCGCCCGCCTCGGGCCCCCACATATCGCAAAGGACCCGATTCCCTGAAAGGGCCTCAAAAGTCAGGGGCGCCACAAAGCGCGCCGCATTAGCCGTCATGGCCACCCGCACTACGGCCTCTTCCCGAACAAGCAGCCGCACCAGCTCGGCGGCCTTGTAGGCTGCAATACCTCCGGTCACACCGACCACGATGCCTTTGCCTTTCATGGTTCCCCTTTCAGGCCCCCGGTGGGTCCATGCGGTGGATTTGTCTCATTTAAGCCGAAATGCCAGGCTATGACAACCGAAAAACTCCCACATCACGCTGGACGGAGATGAATACGTTGAGGCGGAAGCACGGGCCCCCGGCGTCTCAATTGGACGGTCACTTCAAACAGGCCGCGCCGACGGAAAAAGCGTGGAGACATCTTTCCAAACCGCGTCCGCTTCGGCCGTGATCCGTTCCATGATGTTTCCGGGGCACAGGCCCCGGTCAAAGTCCCCCTGGAGCTCATAGGCAGTCTTTTCCAGGGGACAGTCCATGGCCACTGGACCACGTGGACCATTTCATGGAAATAGAGGCTCTCCGTCCGATGAAACCTGCTCACGAAAAAGGTGTTGTCGTAGGTGATCCCAGCGATGGGCATCCGCTCCATGGGCGCCAGTTCCGGAAGGCCCATGCTGCCCAGGGGCGGAAAAGGGACTTTGCCCTCCAGCACCACGGCCTTTGCCCTGCGAAGAAGCGCCCTGGGGAAGACCGAGGCAAGCCTCTCAAACCCCTCGTCCAGGACAGGCACCGCCCGGTCCGCGTAGGCTCCCAGCGTCGCCTCCACCCACTCCCGCATCAGGGGAAGGGAGTCGCGCAGCCTTTCTGCGATTTTCAATGCTTCCAAGCCTCATCCCCATGAAGTTTTCCCGCGGCTGGATAATCCGGCAGGGCCGGGGGGGTCCCGACTCCTCTTCATTGCACCATAGCAGAGTTGAATGGTTTCCGCCACGAACCTGAACACCCACCCCGAGCACCCAACTTGCCCTTGGCACCGTTCCATGCTATGCGGTTAAGGAAGGATGCGATCACGTGCGCCCGCCTGTCTTCGGGCTCACCCCGAATTTCCCGGAAAGAGAGGAGGACCCTGATGCCTGCCACGCTCATCCTGCTGCCCGGGGCCCTGGCCCTGGCGGCCCTGCTCCACTTCGAAAGACGCCAAGACCGCCGGGGGATGGTGCCCGTAAAGACGGGCCTTTCGTGCCTCTTCATCGCGGCGGCCCTGCTCCAGGGATCCACCGAGGGCGCCTACTTCCGGTGGCTGGTCACGGGGCTCATCCTTTGCCTTGCGGGGGACGTGCTCTTGGCTCTTCCCCAGCAGCGGGCCTTCCTGGCAGGGATCGGCGCCTTCCTCCTGGGCCACGTGGCCTATGTTGCAGCCTTTTTTCAGTTGACGGAAGCCGATTTGATCCCTTGGATCGGGGCAACCGTCACCCTGGTGGTAAGCGGTGCGGTCTATAGGTGGCTGTGGCCCCACCTGGGTGACATGAAGTTTGCGGTGTTGGCTTACGTGGTGGTGATTTCCCTAATGGTCTGCACGGCCCTCGCCCTGTTTCGAATGGACACGTTGGCCTTGCCCGGGCGCAGGCTCGTTTTGGTGGGCGCTGTCTTGTTCTATGTCTCGGACCTTTTCGTGGCCAGGGACCGCTTCGTAAGTCCAGGTTTTGAAAACCGTCTCATCGGCCTTCCCCTCTATTACGCGGGACAGTTCATGATTGCCTTTTCGTTGGGTCCACTTGGGGCGTGAGGGGAGGGACGGCAATTCAATGGTGGGAGCGAGGGAAGGTTCTTGAGCAGCCATTCAAGCAACGCCTTCGCCTGGCTTTCGGCGTGGATGAAAGACCGGGAAATCTCCCTTTGGGGTGCGGCGGACCTGCGCGATTTCGACACGCCCCGGGTACCCCGGTCACACCAAGTGACAGGCCACCCGGTGCCCCTTGTTCCCCTCCTGAAGAACCGGCACCTGCGTCTTGCAGATCTGCTCCGCCCTATCACAGCGTGGATGGAAGCGGCATCCTGATGGAGGGTCGATGGGGCTGGGAGGATCTCCCTGCAGTCGTGCACGTCTGACTCTTGTGCCGCGAGGACCCGACACAATACGGGGCACGGCCTCCAGCAAGGCCTGAGTATAGGGATGAAGCGGCTCCCGGAAGAGGGCCCTGCGGTCCGCCTGTTCCACGATTTTTCCGAGATACATGACGGCCACCTCGTCGCAGATGTGCTCGACCACCGCCATGTCATGGGAGATGAAAAGATAGGTAAGCCCGAAGGCCTCCTGGAGCCTGGACAGAAGATTGAGGATCTGGGCCTGGATGGCCACATCCAGGGCGGAGACCGGCTCATCGCA
>JAFDIS010000027.1 GCA_019307945.1 Deltaproteobacteria bacterium
GCCTATGTTTCACTTCAAAGAATTTCAATGAAAGCAGGCTCATACCCACGTACCAAGCATAAAAAAAGCTTAACACAATGCCAGTCAAGCCGCCTGACATTCCCTTGTAATCAAGGAGGTTCTTTTTCAAGGCGACCAGTGTTTCCCGTAATAACAAGATAAAGTGGACCCCATCGTTTGCACAGCCTGGTTGTGTGAATAATCTCTTATCCTAAGGGGCTGTCCAGGTTCCCAAGAAGTTGAAAAGTGGGGAGGGACACTGCTTAACGAGTACAACGGAAGGCTTCACAAAGGGTCTCATAGAGTTTTGCGTACTTAGCTCCCTGTACTGTCAGGTTGAATTCTTGGATAGCTACCTGGCGACATGTATCTGCCATTTTTCTACGCGGCGAGGCGTCGTCCAAGAGACTTGCGACCGCCTCCTTCAGTGCGCCTGTGTCTCCAACAGGAACCAATAATCCGGTACGGCCCGGTTTTATAGCGTCTGGAATCCCTCCTACCTTGAATCCTACCACAGGTGTTCCACAGGCGAGGGATTCAAGCATTACGTTAGGTAAATTATCCTGAAGAGAAGGAATGACAAAGACGTCAGATGCGCTATAAGCCAACGAAAGGAGTCGTTCATTGAAGACTTCTCCCAAGCTTATAAACCTCCTAGTGAATTGAATCCTTTCCGATGCCTTGCCAACATTTAGTATCCACAAGAGAGGCCTCTCTTCTTTAAGATCACGGATCGCTTGCGATAACAGGGTGTATCCTTTTCTCTTGTTTCTAAGCGTATCGGCGAGGAAAAGGATGACTGGATCTTCGGCGGGAATACCGAGGATTGACCTGGAAAAGGCTTTATCCCTGGGTGCAAAAGCTTCGGTATCCACTCCATTGTGGATCACAGAGACGGCAAACCTTGACAAGAGCGGGCTCTGAGCTGCTAGGCGCCCCAACCATGTACTGGGTGTCACAATATGCAAAGCATGACTAGGAACGGAGCTGTAGATCTTTTGTTTTAGTAGCCAGGCAACCCTAGAGGGGTCGTCACGCAAATTGGAGCCGAGTTGGGGGCATTTTCCGCATCCGTCCAAATACTTCCTACAGCCAATGTCATAGTGACACCCTCCAGTAAAAGCATTCATATCGTGCAACGTCCACACAATAGGCAGCTTTCCACCGATAGTATAGAAGAACTTCGGTAGGTCAAGAAATTGTGAAACCCAGTGCAGATTCACGATGTCAGCGTCTGGAAGGAACCGAATAAGTTCGTCGGTCCCGCAGCAACGCCCCCCCCAGAAGAGTTCGTAGGCGGATGGCTGAAGGCTATCATCATGTGGTAACGGTGCCGTTTGTGAACGCAATCGAGGCAGACGCAGAGCGTCCCGAATCACCTTGACATGTCTCTCAAGGTAACGCCTGAACCTGAATGCGAGATTGGTAGATTGTAGTGTGGGAGCAAACGTAAGAACCTTTTCATCAGAATCTCTCGCTTGACACACGACCATTTTGGAATCCAGCCCAAGCTTTCGAAGTCCTTTATGGAGACGATATGCGGCCCGCCCTGCACCTCCTTCATTGCTCGTCGTACTCAGGTGGACGATTTTCATTTCGTTCGATGATCCGGCAGACGAAGGGACTGGTATCCTATGGTCGTGACAAGAAAGCCCATCTCAGCGTATTAGATCGAGAAGGAAGCCCGGGTTCAAACGTCGTAACCTAATACGTTTGCTAAGTCTGCGATCGAGGGGATAATGCTTGTGATTTCTTCTTTATTTTGAATTTCCCATTTCCTAGGGTTTGGCGGCGAAACGGTTGTACGGCTGAGAGGAGGATTCTTTAAGTAGGCTCTAGTCTTGTCTGAAAAGGGGAGATTTAAAGCGTCGGAGAGCCGTTTCATGACAGCGATGGTGTCCTTGATAAGATCCTCATAATAGACTCTGATCACAGGCGCGCCTGTCCTATCGAAGAAGTTCAGCGCAGCGAGAACGTGTTCTCTCCAGGACCAGGCACATATCTCAGGCAATGGTTTATGCAGTACAGATTGCCAGCCTGGAGGAGCAGGGTAACTCCAATGGGTAATGGTCAAAGTACCGGACCGAGGGAAAAAGGCCGTTAATTGGGGTTTTCCGAACATGCGCTTATGCGGCCACCCTTCGATCATACTTGCGATACTGGATCGAGGATCTCTGATAAGAAAGATGTATTGCGTATCAGGGAATGCATTCTTAAGAAAATCAAGATGAAAGCAGTTCGCGATAGTCTTGTCAAGGTAGCGGATTTTTTTTAGGCCGAAGATGTATTGGAATTTTCTTCTGCCTCGCTTGTTCTTTATTAGAGTATGCTTGACTGCTCTCTCGTAGATTTCCCTTCTCAGGGGACGAGCACTGCTTGATGTATCAGAAGTCCATGGTACGTAATCAGATGGTTCGGATCCCGCGCGGCCGTATGGGAAAAAACGCCACCAGATATTGTCGCCCTCATTGGGGAGGTGATACAACCCTGGGAAGGTCGTGAGACTTTCGAATAGAAGCGTTGATCCTGCGCGTGGCGGGGAAATGATGAAAATTGGTTTTTGAAAGCTGTTGTAGGGAAAAAACGAAGACAAATTGGAATAAATATGGTTGAGTAGACGAAATGCCCTGTCCGATCGTGTCATAAATGCGGGGACGTGTTTCATTCACCAATCCCGATCCACAGCGTAACCAAATCGAATCAATACGTCATTCGCTTGGTTTTTGAATACTTTTTTGTGTCTTTCTTCAAAATAGTTCCGCCAGTCTCCCGAGATGCCCTTCCTAATAAAACGGAAGCCTTTCGTTGAGTCGTGGTGAGCCCGGCCTTTTTCTCTTTCCATCTGGCTCATACGGGCAAAGGTGGATTTGGATATGGCTTCCTGGATGCAGTGATCATCTTGGGAAAGCCCGAGAAATTCGGCCACCTTCTTCGTTTGCCCAAAAGCGTCGTGCAACAAATCCTCATAACGAACAAGAAGAATCTCTGTTCGCTTTTTTCGATTCCCAAGCCAAGACGTGACGTGTTCCTGCCATTGGCAGGGATAGGCTGGACCCGTTTTCAGAAACTCAAGGAATGTGCTATATATTCGACCTTGTCCTAAAAGGTAATGGTAATAAGATACCATGACGTCTCTGCCGTCCCGGAGGAGGTAGACCGCCTTCCGTATTCGAGGATCGTGTCTTCCATGAGTCTTCAGTATCCTCGGTCCTTTCATGTTTCTGGCAAGGGCCCGGCCGGACTCCATTTCAATGTCCGGAACGAAATGGTGAACCGTATGAAAGTCAATGGGTTCCGCCGAATTGTCGTTTTGTAAATTTGCAATAATAAACCTTAGCCATGTATTGCCTGATCTTGGATAAGAGACCAGAAAGACATCTGTCTTCCTGTACTGGAAGCTATCTTTTCCTTTTGAGGAAGGTTTCAGCCTTGCTAAGATGTTAGACAGTTTCATTGGGCTTGTATGATTTATGAAGGAAAAGATCTTGCGGCGACAAGATCGCTGTACCAGATTTCCACGCACCGAGGAAGGACAACGAAAAGGTCAAAGCAAGGCTGATCATAAATGCGGCCAGGGTATTCTTGTTTTGCTTGTAACGGAATTGGAGTTGTACTCTGAATCTGTTAACTAGCGCCCATCCATAAAAGGGCGAAATTTGCGCCTTGCGTGAGGGGGTCATTGAGTTAAGTCCCAATCCAACTGCGCGGCGATAATTCCTCTAGATGGCTCATGGAAACTCCTGTTATGCCCTTGAATAACGAAGTGAGAGACGTTTTCGTGCCTGTCCAGTACTCTGAGGCCGGGCTGGCCCAGAAAGCATGTCACTTGGTAACTTCCTTGGGCGATCAGGTTCCCGGGTACAGACAACTCCGCTGAATAGGTCCCCTCTCCGTTACTCAGCAAATCTCCTTTGACGTCGCTTGTAGTGGAAACCAGAACGTCCAAGCCATCGTTCAATTGAATCTTGACCCCAACCCGGTACCTGATGACTCTTGAATAAAGCCGATAATGGATCCTGATGGTGAATGGGTGCTGGATGAAAATCTTGTCGGTGGGGGTTCCCTTGTGATCAAGGATTTCCAGTCGTGTGATCTGTGCTTTTTTGGACTCGTCCAATGGAAATTCCACAACAGGCTTCCTGATTACCTGACGACTCAAATAGTCTCGTACGATTTCAGCAGGGTTGCCGTGTTTTAGAATCGATCCGTTCTCGATCCAAAGGCATCTCTGGCAAAGGCGGTTAATGGCACTCATGTTGTGGCTCACAAGCAGAGTTGTTTTACCGGAATTCGAGGAAGTTCCGATTCTTCCCAAGCACTTCTGCTGAAAGGCCGCGTCGCCCACGGCTAGGACCTCGTCCACCAGGAGAATCTCGGGCTCCAGGTGCGCGGCCACGGCAAAGGCGAGTCTAACGTACATGCCGCTGGAGTAGCGTTTGACCGGAGTGTCCAGGAATTTTTCGATCTCGGCGAAAGCTACGATCTCATCGAACTTGCGTCGGATTTCATGTCTCTTCATACCCAGGATGGCTCCGTTAAGGTAGATGTTTTCCCTGCCTGTGAGTTCCGGGTGAAATCCTGTGCCCACCTCAAGCAGGCTGCCCACCCGCCCCTCGATCCAGGCGCTGCCCGCCGTGGGAGTAGTGATCCGGCTCAGAATCTTGAGGAGCGTGCTCTTACCTGCGCCGTTTTTTCCGATGACGCCTAGGACCTCTCCCCGCCGAACCTCGAAAGAGACGTCTTTCAGGGCCCAGATGGAGCCAGGGTCTTCTTGTCTTCCACCTCCCTTGAAAAGGCTGCTGACCCTGTCACGGAACGAGTGGGCTCCCCGGTGGGTTTCGCCCAGCCGGTAACGCTTGCTGAGATTCTCGACCTTGATGACTGTCTCGAACAATCGGCGGCTCCCGAATTTCAGGCGGATTTGGTGGACGGAGGCGGAATCAGATGATGTCGGCGAACCCGCTTTCCATCCTTCGAAAATAAAAAAGACCCCCCAGCAGGACCAGAACAGCGAAAACAGCGGTTATCCCCAACCCGGTCCAATCCATTCCACCCACCCCCAAGAGGCACCAGCGGAAACCTTGGACCACCCATGTCATGGGGTTGAGAAGGAAGAGAAACCTCAGGTTTTCCGGGACGTTTTCAAGGCCGTAGGCCACTGGGGTCATCCAGAACCACAACTGGTTCAGAAAAGGAATTGCGTGTCTGAGGTCGTGATACCGCACGGAGAGAGCGGAGAAGAAAAGGCCGATTCCGAGGGTTATGGCAAGTCCCGTCAGCAGGAAAAGGGGGAAAAAAAGCGCGTTTGGCGATGGCAAAAATCGGTAGCACGCCATGATGATGCCCAGCAGGAGGAGTGAAATCACCAGGTCCACGGTGCCGCGTCCCAGACTAGCCAGGGGGACGGCCAGGCGGGGAAAGTAGACCTTTGTGATGAGATTGGTATTGCCCAGCAGGCTCACCGTGGACTGGGCCAGTGTGGTGGAAAAAAAGCTCCAGGCCGCCAAGCCACAGAGGGTAAAAAGAGGATAGGGAACTCCGCTCGAAGAGAGCTTGGCCACCTTCCCGAAAATCAAAGTATACACCAGCACGGAGAAGAGGGGCCGGGCCACGGCCCAGGCTACCCCGAAGACCGCCTGCTTGTACTGGGCCATTATGTCCCGCCAGGCAAGGAGTGCGATCAACTCACGGTATTCGAAAAGCTCCCGGAGGTTGATCCGCAGCCAGCCGGTTTCCGGTTTGATGATGGTCCTGGAGGAGGTCATTCGGGATCTTCTTGTGCTGCGGCGAAGCCTTCAAGACGACACAGCTCCGCCCCTTCCATCTGTGGAATGTACGGGGATAACCTATTGATGTTGAAAGAGAAAAGGCGAAAAGGGCGAAAAGCCCCCTCCGCCGTTGGCCTACGAGTGCCTGCCCCCGGCCTCCTTGGCCTCCCAGACCAAGAGCCTGGGCCGATCCCGCAGGCTTGGCTCGAAACTCTCGAATTCTTCCCGGCTCAAGACCAGGGTACGAATCTTTCTCTTAATATATCGTTCAGTTTTTCTGCTCAAATCATTCAGGTGGTACTGGTCCACGTCTCCCACCAACAAGAGATCGATGATCCCCGAGTCCTTGCCCTCTGCATAGTCGTCCATGAGGTAGGCACGCTCCAGGTCGCCAAGGCGATTTACGATGCCTTCCACCACCCGGTCGATTCCCATCACCTTGCCCACCATGGACTTGAGTTCCGGGAACAGGGGATGCTCCGTATTGGCCATGTAATAGATCTGGCGTCCATTCTTTTCAGATTTCAATAGGTTGGTCTTGGATAACTGATTGAGCTCCTCTCGCACGGAATTGGTGGAGACGCCGAATTCCGAGGCCAGTTCCCTGAGATAGGATCGCGTCTCAGGGTTGAAGAAGAATCGCATCAGGAGTTTGATGCGCGTCTTGGAAGAGATAATGCCGTCAAAAAGATTGCCCAAGGTTGCCACCATTATGAGTATAACATCTACTCATAACAAATTTAATTCTGCTGTGTCAAGAGGTATGCTCAATTTTCGGATCCAGGCCAATGCGTACATTTGGATCAGGGATTCATGGATCTTGTTCGGCATTTGGGCATCAAAAATGAAATGGAATTTTGAACGAAACCGCTGAAAAGTTGGAGGAGAGCCGGGCAAATGACGCCCTCGCCGGTCTTTCACTGGCCCCGGTACCCCTGGGTCTTCTTGGCTGGAAGGCCGCAAATCGGGTCTCTGGCTGTCCGGTTTACTTGGACCGTTCACCTTTGAAAACCTACTTCAGGGGTGGCTGGATGTTCTGCAGGAGGTTCGACCGGTCTTTCTTCGACGCCTTGACACTGAGATGTTATTGTGTAATCATAATGGCAAAAATGTTATCATGATTGAAGAGGTCCATGTATGATTCGTACGCAAATACAACTTACGGAGGAACAAGCCCGGAGGCTCCGAGCCCTTTCTGCGGAGACCAGAGAGTCCGTCGCCTCTCTCATACGAAGGGCAGTGGATCAATTTTTGCTTTCAGGGAATCCCGATCGGTCCGCCCTTTACAGACAGTCTGAGGCCGTCGTGGGGAAGTACAGGGCTGACAGGACGGACGTCTCCCTTGCACATGATCGCTACCTGGATGAGGACTTCTCGTCATGAGGGTTTTTGCAGACACCTCCGCCCTCTATGCATTGCTGGTGGGAAATGATGAAATGCACGCACGAGCAAATCGCAACTTCGTCCACTTCGCGGCCCGGCGAGCGCATCTGATCACGAGTTCCTTTGTGCTTGTGGAGACGGTGGCACTCCTGCAGCGCAGGGTGGGATTCGCCGCCGTACACGATTTTCATGCAAGGCTCCTCCCCCTGCTTGATATCGTATGGGTCGACCGGCACTGGTACGCAAGGGCCTTCCAGCGCTTGGTCGCATGTAACCGCCGCGATGTCAGCCTGGTGGATTGCTTGAGCTTTGAGATTATGGACGCCCTTGATCTGACCTGTGCCTTCTCCTTTGACATGCACTTCGTGGAAAACGGGTTTACGTTGGCAGCCTTTGACGATTTGGACTGAAGCAACAGGCCCTCAATGTTCCAGCAAGAAGGGGATCAGGGCTTCATTGAAGGCCACCGTCTGCTCTATGTTGGAAAGGTGAGCGGCCGAGGGCAGGACCACCAGCCTGGAGTCCGGAATCCGTTCGTGCATGGCCTCGGAGGCGGAAACCGGGGTTCCGGGATCCTCTTCCCCCACGATGATGAGAGTGGGGATTTCGATCTCCGAAAGCCTTCCCAGGTAGTTCAAACGCCGGATGGCCTCGCTACACCCGATGAAACCCTCCACGGGCGTGGCCAGGACCTGATCACGTATCCGTCGCACAGCTTTCGGTGCGGTCTCCCTGTAAGGGGCCGTGAACCACCGCTCCAGCGTACCTTCCACCAGCGCGGCCATTCCCCACTTGCGGGCCGCCTCGATCCGTTCGTCCCAGAGGGGCTGGGCTTCCTGCGGGATCAAGGCCGCCGTGTCACAAAGCGCAAGGCTCCTAAGCCTGGGTGCGTGATGCAGGGCGAGGTACTGTCCGATCATACCGCCCATGGAAAGCCCGACCCAGTGGACCTGGTCAAGGCCCAAGGCATCCATCAGGCCCACCGCGTCCTCTCCCAGCATCTGGAGGGTGTATTTGCCGGAAGGGGCATCGGACAGGCCGTGTCCCCGCGTGTCGTAGCGCAGCACCCGGAAGTGGGCCTCCAGGGCCTCCATCTGGGGTTCCCACATGATGAGGCTGGAGGAAAGGGAATGGCTCAGCACTACCACGGGTGCCTCCTTCCTGCCTGAAATCTCATAGTGGATCGTGATTCCGTTGGCCTGGATTTTCATGGGGTAGCTCCGATCTTGGATGGGTTCTGGTGCATATGATTGCCTGAGGCATCGCGAGTCTCTCCAGAATGTAGAAAACCTGAAGGGCCTATGTCAATAATCCTCTTGGCATTTCGCAGCGGGAGGGGAAAGGGCGGAATGGGCCTGCCCCCCCGTTACCCGCCCCATCAAGGAATCCCCGAAAAGCCAGAGTGTGCGAGTTTCGCCCAGGTCAACCGTGTAGGCGCCGTCCCCCCCGACCCAACCCTCGGTGGTTTCGAACAGTGTACCACACCGTGGATGGGGCGGAACGGTGAAGGATCCGCCCCACCCTAGGAAAGGACAGGCAAGGGCGAAAGCAATGAACGCTACCGCAGGCAAGAAAAGGCGTTTCACGACCATGCCCTCCTAAGTCGGAAAGACACAAAGCGATCTCTTCGATCGATACTCCATTCCCTGTCACATATTGAGAGAATGTTCGGCGTAATGCAAGGCCCGGTATACTCATCCCGCCTGCCGGCGGTCTGTTTTAATGCTCCAATGGGTCCTTTCCCTGTTGTACTTGCCTTTCACTTTTGATATGCCTTAAGCATCCGCTGAACCACACAGGGGGGCTTGTCGGCCTTTTCTACGGTCCTAACTGCTGAGAATGAAAGGGGCGAACTTCAATGGGAGATTATAAAAAGCATTTTCTTCATAAATTTTTCCATCCTGAAAGCATCGCCGTGGTGGGTGCAACGAGTAACCCCAACCGGCTCAACCACAACCTGGTGGCCAACCTGCTCAAGCTGGGATATGCGGGGAAAATATACCCCGTTCATCCTTCAGAGGGGCAAATCCTGGGCCTTAGGGCATACCCCACGGTGAAACATATCGAAGATGTGGTGGACCTAGCGGTAATTTCCGTCTCCCACGCCGCTACGGAAGCGGTTCTCCAAGATTGCATCGCCAAGGGGATCTCCAGAGTCACCATTGTGGCTGGGGGGTTTTCAGAGACCGGCGAGAAGGGCCGGGCTCTTCAATCCCGAATAGGAAGGCTGCTCCGGGAAAACGGGATCAGGGCCGTGGGCCCCAACGCCCTGAGCCCCTTAAACGCCCACAATAACCTCTGCATCAGTTTTTTCCCCATGGAGCGGCTCAGCAAAGGGAGGCTTTCCCTGATTTTCCAGTCCGGTCTCTATGATCCACGTTTCGATTGGCTCACCGGCGATTTCAACCTGCCCTTCAACAAACTCATCGACCTTGGTAACAAAATGGATATCAACGAGGTGGATGCCCTCTCCTACCTGATCGAGGACCCCGGCACTGCGGTCATCGGCATCCATCTGGAAAGCGTGGAGGGGGACGGACGCGAGTTCTTGGACCTGATCCGGGAGGCCTCGAGGGCAGGAAAGCGGATGGTGGTACTGCGGTCGGGTAGAACACGCGCAGGAGCCCGGGCCGCAGCGTCCCACACAGGCGCCATGGTCAGGGGAAATCCCCGTCTTTTCGACGCGGCTTTGAGGCAGCACGGCGCCATCCCTGCAAGGGGCATCGAGGATTTTTTCCATCTCTGCCGGGCCCTTGAACGTTTCGGACCCGTGTCCCTCCGTGGCAACCGGCTGTTTGTGGCCACGGTTTCAGGAGGCGAGGGCGTGCTGATCACCGATCTTTGCGGGCAGGCAGGCTTCGAAATGGCCCCGCTTGCGGCGGACACCCTGGAGGCGGCTCGGAGGTTGCACATCCCTTGGGAGATTTCTCATAACCCCTGGGACCTTGGGGTGAGCACGCAATTCAACGGCCCGGATGCGGTCTTCGAGTTTCTCACCGCCGCCCTGGCCGGGGACCCCACGGTGGACGGCGTGGCCATGCAACTGCCTCCCATGTCTTTTCTTTTTCCGAAAGAATTCTTCTCCTGGTTTGATAGGATAGTGGGAGCCGGCAAACCTGTGGCCTTATGGCTGGCGGGGCAGGAAGCGGGCAGGTACGAGATCTTCCGCTGGGCCGAAAAGAGGCATGTGACGATTTTCTCCTCGCCTGAAAAAGCGATTCGCGCCCTGCAGGGTTTGCATGAAGCGTGTCGGCGGCAGTCGGGTATTGAGGCTCACCGAAACTGACTGTAAAGAGCGATTCGTCCACCGCCGTAATCGAGCGGAGGATCGGGAGCATTCAGGAGGGGGCCATGTATCGATCTCTCCTTTTGAACGGATAGGCGACGGGTGTGTACTTTCATTCCACCGAAAGGAGAAGGAATTACCCAAATTGAGGGTTTCAAATTTTGATGAGGAACTGTTCCTCATTGTTTTTAGGGAGATCGCTTGCAATGAGGCTGTCTGAATCACCACCCAACGGGGTTCGCCCNNATCAAAATTTGAAACCCTCCGGGATTTCCGATTTTGCAGCATCTTTGGTGTTGCCTGCCTGTGCGTGTCCCGCACGCAGACAGGCGCTTCGGATCCAGTCGCTGCGACGTACTTGAAGTACGTCTCACTCCTGAATCCTCGCGCGCCTTGCACCTGCCTGCCGCAGGCAGGTCTGCCGCAAACTCGAAAATCGCTCAATTTGGGTAGAAGGAACAAGGAGGGACCATACTATGAGCACACAATGGACCGAAATGTGGAAGGGGTTGGGCCTGGATTTGGCAGCTCACGACGCACTCTTGGAGGCATTGAGCAAGGGGTACCAGGACATTTTCCTCTCCCAAGAGAAGCGACCCGAGGGAATGGAATATTTCAACTTTGTCATGAGCGAGGTTCACGGGCTGCGCATCAAGGAACTGCTGGACGAAAAGGCAGGTGGACTCGGGCTTTGATCCCATGGCCCAGGCCGGGAGCTTGCTTCGTGGTTTGTCCTTTGACCGGATCATGGCCACGGGCTACGGCCGGCATCTTTTCGAGATTTCCTTCGAAGCGCCCACGGTAACCGAGATCAAGGCCCATGCCGCGAGCGCCCGGTTCCTGTGCCCTGAAGCGGGGACCGTCCTGGACATCGGGGGGCAGGATTCCAAGGCCATCGCCCTGAGTGACCAGGGAAAGATCATCAAGTTTGAAATGAATGATCGGTGCGCGGCCGGGACGGGGAAATTTCTGGAGATCATGGCCCAGAGGCTCGGCTACAGCCTCGATCAATTTGGAGAGGAGGCCCTCAGGGCTCGAAAGGACATCCAGGTCAGCAGCATGTGCACGGTCTTTGCCGAATCGGAGGTCACGTCCCTCTTGGCCAAAGGCGAAGACCGCAGGGATATCGCCCTTGGGCTCCATCGCTCGGTTGTGCGCCGCGCCGCCGGCATGCTCAAAAGGGTGAGTATCAGGCCGCCTGTCTTTTTTGCAGGAGGCGTGGCCCGGAATCCCTGCATCGTGGAAATTCTGAAACAGGCAACGGGCACAGAGATCCTGGTGCCCGCAGAGCCTCAAATGGCAGGGGCCCTGGGGGCCGCACTCCTAGGATCGGAATGGGAGAAAGGGGAGGGCGGGGTTCCGTGAAATGGCGGTCTTTGTTTATCGCGAACCACAGTTCCAGAAACTCCTGGACAGCCTCCGCAAGACCGGCCGAAGGAGCGCCCAAGCCGCCAAACAGGCCGAGGAGATCATGGATAGGGTCGCTGCAAGGAATAGATTTCTCCCTAACCATGAGCACAAGCTCATCAAGTATGGTGAGGGGAGAATCGGTGGATGCCGCAAGTTCGATCTCGGTGGGGGATACAGGCTTGTTTACCTCAAGAAGGGTGGACATATCTTCTTCCTGCATGTGGGGACCCATGATGACTGTGACCTGTGGATCAAGAATCACCGCGGGGTCGAGACGGAAATCGATGTGAGGTCCTGCCAGGTCGTTTTCAGGGAGAAAGGGAAGGGGGGGCGCAGGACCGAGGAACAGGAACCGGAGCCTGACTATGACGAACTTCTCATGGAAAAGATCGACGAACGTCTCCTCAGAAAGGTCTTCCATGGGCTGTGCGGACCACCGAAGTGAACGCATCACCGAGATGGACGGCCGAGGTAGGCAACCGGGGGGGGCACGGTGAAGGCACATCGGCCCATGCAAGGGGGCTCGCCCGCAGAAGGCCAGGACCTTGGAGGGGGATGAATGGGGTCCAGGGTGGGCGGGATGTCGAGCCCACGGGGTACGGCCGATCCCGAAGCAATCAGGGAACACCAAGGTTCCCGAGGGCTTTAGGGAGGTGATGCCCTTTTCCGGGCCTGCCGGGGCTTCCCGGATCAGGTTTGGTTTCCGAATGAGAGGCGGGCATGATGATGTGGGTACATCATGAAACGTGAAGGTCTGCAAGGGAAAAGGAGGGGGAAATGGGGCAGTTCAAGAATATCTTCGCAACAAAATGGGGGATTGTCGGGGTAGGAGCGTTTATCGGGGTATTTGCGGCCCTACTCCAGAAGTGGGGCAATCCAGGGAATATGGGCATTTGCGTGGCCTGCTTTGAGAGGGATATCTCGGGCGCCCTCGGCCTGCACAGAGCGGCCGTGGTCCAGTACATCAGGCCCGAAATCATCGGATTTGTGCTCGGATCGCTCATCGCCGCTTATATTTTCAGGGAGTTTCGTCCAAGGGTGGGATCAGCGCCCATTGTTCGATTTGTCCTCGGTGCCTTTGCCATGATCGGGGCGCTGGTCTTTCTTGGATGCCCCTGGCGGGCGCTCTTGCGTCTTGCGGGCGGTGACGGAAACGCTATATTGGGACTGGCTGGTCTTATATTCGGCATCTGGATCGGGACCTTGTTTCTTAAAGGGGGTTACAACCTGGGGCGCACAGAAAAAACCTACACGTCCGTGGGGTGGTTGCTCCCCCTCATCATGCTGGGTTTCCTGGTCCTGAGGATCATGTTCCCGCCGGCAGAGGGACAGGCGCAAAGCGGGGTCTTGTTTTACAGCCTCAAGGGTCCCGGCGCCATGCATGCTCCCCTGGCCATTTCCCTCATCATCGGGTTGGCCATCGGTTTCCTGGCCCAGCGCAGTCGGTTTTGCACCATGGGCGCCCTGAGGGATCTGATCCTTTTTCGCCAGACCCATCTGTTCATGGGATTCATCACCCTTGTCGTGTTGGCTTTTCTCACGAACCTGATCCTGAAGCAGTTTCATCCGGGCTTTGCCAATCAACCGGTAGCCCACACAATGCATGTATGGAACTTCGGAGGTATGGTTCTGGCAGGTCTGGCCTTTGCCCTGGCAGGGGGATGCCCAGGACGGCAGCTTTTCCTGGCAGGTGAAGGGGATGGGGATGCGGCGGTTTTCGTCTTGGGGATGATCGTCGGAGCGGGCTTTGCCCATAATTTCGGCCTGGCGAGTTCACCCAAGGGTGTCGGTCCCCATGGGGTCGCCGCCGTGATCATCGGGCTGCTGGTTTGCCTGTTCATCGGTTTCACCATGAGAAAGAAGAGCGCATGAGGAGGTGTGATCATGAGTGCCGTTGTCGATGCCAGGGGCCTGAGCTGTCCGCAGCCCGTCCTCATGACCCTGGAGGAAATCAAGAAGCTGGGTAAGGGAGAGATTGAAGTCCTCGTGGACACGGACACGTCCAAGGAAAACGTGAGTCGTGCCGCCCAAAGCCAGAAATGGCTTGTCCAGGAAATTTGGAAAGAAGGGGAAGGGTACCGGATCAAGATCAAGAAGGATTGAGGCTGAAGGTGGTTGCGTTTTTCGGGAATAAGAGACGCCGTGGCCCAGCTCGGTTGGAGAACCAGGATCGGGGGATACTGGTCTTCGAAAATACGAGCGAGGTAATCAGGGCGGAAAACAGTCTGAAGTCAAGGGGATGGAAGGTGCGGGTCATGGGTCCGCCCCCGGAAATCAGGAGCGGCTGCGACCTGGTCATCGAGTTTCCCCTTATTGAGGAATTGAATATCCTGAGGACCCTTCGGGAGGTCGATGTATGTCCTCTTCAAGTGGTGCCGGTGACCAGTCCCTTGCTCCAGCCTGTGGATCTTTTCCAGGCCAAGGACTTCGGCCGCTATCTCATGGTCAGGGCCGCCAACATGAAACTGACCGTTGACAAGGAGACACAACGAATCGTCAATATTTCGGGGGGAGGGTGCCCTGATGTTCCCTATCTCGCCCGGGAGATGGTGGGAAGATCCCTGGATGAAACCCCAAGCCCGGCACAGATCGGCCATACCCTCTGCGGGTATGCCCTTCAACTGGCCTACGAGGAAATGAAGCGCCGATGCTCGCAGTGGTAGGGACCGTTCCGGAAAGAAATTTTCCCCTCGTGGCCGGGGAAGTGCTCCTCAAAGGAGAGCGCATCGAGGTCAGGGAACAGGTGGTGCCGGTAAACCGCGGCACGCCGGCCCTGCTGGCAGCGGCCGTCAAGGCAGGAGAGGTCTTAGGCCTTTCCCCACCTTTTGCCTATCTGGTGGGCGACATCGGTCTCGGGGATGGGAGCAGACGCCTGTACGAGCACCTTGTGCAGGACTTGCCCCGCTCCCACTGCTCGTTCATTGCCTTCCATTATCTCCAGCCTGATGTGGACTGGCACAGCAAGGTGCTCTTTTCCGTGGAAGCGATGAACCCGCGCCCCGTTCTGATTGCCGATGCCGGGTTCATGTATGCAGCCAAGATGAGCGGACAGGCGGAGGCCTATGAGCTTTTCACGCCGGACGCGGGGGAACTGGCCTTTTTGGCGGACGAGGAGGCCCCTCACCCGTTTTACACCCGTGGGTTCATCCTTCACGAAGAACACCGTGTGTCTGACCTGATTGCGCGGGCCTATGAGCACAAGAATGCCTCGCGGTATCTCCTGGTGAAGGGGAGCAAAGATCACGTGGCCTCCCGGGGGGGCATCCATGCGGTGATCCACAGCCCAGTGGATGAAGCACTTGAGGCGGTGGGCGGCACGGGCGACACCCTCACAGGGATTGTCTCTGTCCTCATGGCTTCAGGGATGGAGACCCTGGAGGCGGCGGTCCTGGCACTGCGGATCAACAGGCTCGCCGGGCATTATGCCAAACCCAGCCCTGCTTCCCATGTGATGGAGTTGATAGCGCATATCCCGAGGGCGATGGAGGAGATTCTGAAAGAAAAGGCATGAGCCAAAACACAGCAGATGCTTCAAAATCGGAAATCCCGGAGGATTTCAAATTTTGATGATCGAACGAAGACCCACGCTCCGCTGAGGCCAACCCCCTTGGGTGGTGATTCAGACAGCCTCATTGCAAGCGATCTCCCTAAAAACAATGAGGAACAGTTCCTTATCAAAATTTGAAACGCTCAATTTGGGTGAGACCAACCTTCGGATCTTCGAAGCCCTGTGGCGCGAGGCCGTAGCCCTGGGTGTCCTGCCCTTGAAAGACCCCCTGGAGGGCATGGAGGTGGACATCCGGATCGCGAGGACCCTGAACCTTGTTTGGGCCCCCGCCTCGGAGCCGTCACGAACTCCAGGCAGCCTCCGGGTTTTGCACGCAGAACTTGCCGCCCGAAATTTCCACGCAGGTACCCGTGAAATAGGAGGCCTTGTCCGAGGCCATGAAGAGCACGGCGTAGGCCACGTCCTCGCAGCGGCCGATTCGCTTGAGCGCGATCTGACTCTCCAAAGTCTCTTTCTTGGCCTGGATGATTCCGGCCGTCATTTCCGTTTCGATGATTCCGGGGATGTAGCTGAAGACCCGGATGTTGAGGGGGGCAAGTTCCGCTGCCAGCACTCGTGTCATACTGTGGATGGCCGCCTTTGACACGGAGTAGGCCCCCATGCCCACCGAGGGCATGAGCGTGGTGAAGGATGCGGCGTTGATCAGGACGCCCCCGCCCCTTTTCGGAAACTTGTCCCGTGCTATGAGCCCCCCGTAATAGACCGATTTCAGGTTGACGTCCATGACCTGCTCGAAGACCTCTTCGGGCGTATCGACGAGTTTGTAAAGGGGGCAGATTCCGGCGTTGCTCACCCAGATGTCGATCCCGCCGAAGCGTTCCTCCACCCGGTCCGCGAAGGCGAAAAGCTCCGGCCCGCGGGAGACGTCGACGGCCTGTCCAAAGGCGGCAACACCTTGCTTTTCCAGGGCCCGAACGCTATCTCGAACCCTGGACTCCTTCCTGCTGCATACGGCGACACGGCTTCCCGCCGCGCCGAACACCTCAGCGATCTTGAGACCGATTCCCGCTGTTCCCCCCGTGACCACAGTGACCTTCCCGTCGAGCCTGATTTCCATCTCCTCTCCTCCTGAAAAGCCGTCGTTTCAGGTCGCGAAGGAGGCTGTTTTTTCAAATGATCCGCCTCCCACGACCGCCATACTTGGTGGGCAACCTCCTTCGGTCTCTCGTTTACTACACGGGATCGGGTATTGCAAGGGAAGGCTGAAGTTCGTCTAAAACTCCCGGGGATGTTCGAGGGAATGAGGACGGGGGTTTTCGTCATCACCGAAGTCGCGGGGAGCCCGACCCTACACCGGCTCCCCGTGCTCGTTGTAATAGATGGTTCCACCGTGGGCCAGTGAAATCCGGCGATCCGGGATCCCCTGGATTTCCAGTTCCCGGGCCAGATCCAGGGGCGGGAAGTGGACCGGCTCATCTCCTAGCCTGAAGGTCCCCCAGTGAACGATCATCAGCTTTTTTGCACCCAGCTCCCGAAAGGCCCTGACCGCTTCTTTCTGGTTCATATGGCTGCCCTTCATGAACCACCGGGGTTCATAGGCCCCAAGGCAGAGGATCGCCAGGTCGATATCAAAGGTCTTCCCGATTTCCCGGAATCCCTCGAAATAGGCCGTGTCTCCGGAGATGAAGATGGTAGGACCACAGACCGTTTTCACGAGGTAGGACCCCCACAGGGCACGGTTGGGTCCCACGAAAGGGTTTCTCATGGTCCAGTGGTTGGCCGGGAGCAGGGTGACGCACAGCCCGTCTTCGTCGAAGGCGTCGAACCAGTCCAGGGAGGTCCGGCGGAAAAGGCCTGCATCAGTGAAAACGTCGTCGTAGCCCAGAGGGCTGATTATGTGAGTTTCCGGTTCCAGGGCCTTCAAGGACCGCACGTCGAGGTGATCGTAATGGCCATGGGTGATCAGGACATGGTGGGGGTGAGGCATGGCCTTTATTGGGAAAGACAGGGGTGTGTGATCCTCGATGAACCAGAAAAGATCGAAGAAGACCGGATCCACCAGGATGGTGCGCTTACGGTCCCGGATCAGGACCGAGGCGTGTTTGAGAAAGGTGACGGAGAGCCCCCTGTGACGCTTTACGGCCTCCCAATCCACCGTGACGTGGTTTACGGGTTCTTCCGGGTAATGCGCCTTGAAGCGGTTTTCGGAGAAAAACTTCCAGCGCATGAGCCGCCAGAGGTTGCCGTGTACGGTTCGTCCGAAAGGATTCAGAAATCGTCCGTCTCCGTGGTGGATCTTACGATCGGCGAGTTCCCGGAGCGACAGAGTCGTCCCGGTCGAATGGTCCTGGTTTACGGAACGGGCATCGAATCCCATGGCATCCTTTTTCCCGGCCAGAAAGCCCAAAACCGATGCCCCCTTGATCCAGGTGAGCATCTTGTGTATGAATATGCGTCGCGTCATTACCCGGTGAGCATCCTTCCGCCCGGTACGACAGGGTAGGGGAGCCGGAGGGGTCTTCCCCGGGACTCCGGGGGAGGCAGCGGGATGCCTCCCAATCGTTCCCCGTTGCCGTTCACGAGACCCTTTTTTGCCATAAGGATAACATATGGGGAGTTGCCTGCAAGATGATTGAGTCGCATCTGCCGATCGGGGCAGGCGATGCGGACCTCGACCCCGATGCGTGGTCGGCGACGCGCCGGGGTGAGGATCCGGAGCGGGAGCGGAGGCATGGGCGGCGAAAACCCCAAGCGGAGGTAGAGATATGTTCGTTCGCAAAGAGGAGCAGGAACAGATGGAGGTCCTCCTCCGGGACTGGCGGGAACAGCGGGGGAATCTGGTGCCGGTTTTCGTGAGGCTCCACGAAATCCTGGGCAAGGACGGTGAAACGGTTTTCTCTTTCAAGGCCAGACCCGGGGTGAGCTATTCCCTGCGAGCGGCCTATCGAAGCGCTTCAGATACTTCAGATATCGGGTCCCTTTTCGCGCTGGTGGATATCATCGACGATGACCCCTCCGCCCGATGGCTTTCCGTGTGCTTTTATGCGGAGTCAGTGACCGATCCCGAAGAGCGGGGAAATTTGATCCCTGGAGGCCTCCTCGGGGAGGATGGATACTGTTTCGATATTTTTGAAGAGGATGAAGGCCTCATGGCGTACCTGGAGGCGCGGGCGGAGGAAGCTCGGGAAAGATCCCATCACTCCGGCTCCCCCGGGTTGCCCTGAGGGTCTTCTCGGGATGAGTCCATGGGCTCGAAGGTGGCCTCGACGCGGGGTGCGGCCGAAAGCTCGAAGCGGAGAGTCAGTCTTCCATTCCCGTTGAAGGCCTTCCTCAGGAGGTTCAGCTCTTTGGAAAGGGCCGAGATGCTCTCCACCAGCTTTTCCATCAAGGGGACCAGGGCCGGGTCCAAGGGCGTGTGCGCTTCCGGGACCTGGGCATCGGCGAGCGGCGCCCGTTTCCAGACGCGCCCCTCCTCTTCCTTCTTGAACCATCCCCCTGAGCGGGGAGACTCGATGTCCGGTTCCTCTGTTTCGGTGTCCATGATCACGGTGGGAGGTTCTTCATGGCCGAGCGGGGCACTCGGCTCCGAAGGCTCACGGTCCACTTCGGGGGCCGGGGCTTCCGGTTCAAGGGTCTCCGGCCGTTCCCCTTCCTTGAGTTCCCCTGAGGCAGGGCTGTTCACCAGTTCGAGACAGCCCTTCCAAAAGGCAAACACGTCGAAACTCTCCATGTGGTCCGGGCGGTTTCGAATCAATCTTTCCCCGATGCCCCGGATGCATCGTGCCGCCCTGGATTCGGGGAACAGGGACACGAATGCCTCTCGCCTGCGTGCGGCCTCCGGCACATGGTCGTCTTCGAATATCAGGCCCAACGGCGTCACGGAAATACGGAGGTATTTTTCCACGCTGGTCTTGAATTTCTTGAAGGCTACCTTGGCCAGTCCTAGGGATCGGCTCCGGTTGACTACGATCCGGACCTCCCCTTCGAATCCCCCTTCCACGAGATCTTTGAGAAATCCCACCGCCGCGGTGAGAGACGCGGGCTTCGGCGCCATGACCACGATGATTTCGGGCGAGGCCTGACAAAAGGAGAACACATGCTTGAGGCTGCCCCCGCGCGTATCGATCAGTACATAGTCGTAACGCACGATGTCGAAAAAGGACTCGATCATGCGGTTCATGCGAGAGGCTTCCAGCACGGGCATTTCTTCCACGCCGCAACCCCCGGGCAGGATGAGGACTCCGGCGGGGTCCTCGACGATTATGTCCTGAAGATTCCGGCCGTCAAGGACCGTGTCCCTCAGGTCGAAACCGGGAGTGATGCCAAGCAGGGCAGGCAGGGCGGAGGGGCCGGTATCGGCATCCACCACACAGACCTTGGCCCCTTTGCCCGCCAAGTGGCGTGCAAGGTTCAGGCACAGTGTGGTCTTTCCCACTGATTCCGGGCCGCTGACGACGGTGATGGTTCTGGCCATTTAGGCATCCCGCGAGGCGGCCCGCCGGGCCGCCTCACCGCGTTTTTGTTTTCATCCCGCCCGCAGAAAACCCCGGACTTCAACCGCGCACGAGTGCGATTGGATCCGGATGTCTTACCGCTCAGGTCCCCCATGCGGTTGCCGGGGGCGCGAAGGTAACGGCGAGGGGTTCATTATCCGCGCCTTTCCTCGCCTCATGTGAATACATCGGAAGAGAGGCTCTTCATCTTTAAGAGGATTAATAAAGACTAGGGACGGGGGCGTCTTTCTGTCAAGGCAAAAGGACGGCCCCCGGTCGCGCAATGTGCTTTTGCGCGCCCGGGGGCCTATGGAAATTGAATGGATGTTTTCTTGAGACTCAGACCTTGAACCGGACGACCAGATCTCGTAGTTCCTGGGCAAGGGCCGAGAGTTCCTCTGCGCTCGAACTCAATACGGCGCCGCTGTTGGAGATCTCCGTGGAGGCCTGATTGAGGTCCGCAATATCCTGAGTGATTTCCCCCGAAACCCTGGAACTCTGTACCACGTTTTCACTGACCTCGCCGATTACCTTGGAGGCCTGGCCCACATTTTGTGCTATTTCACGGGTGGTGGCCGATTGTTCCTCAACGGCCGTGGCAATGGTGGCGACGATCTGGTCGATGTCCGCGATCACCGTGGAGATCTGACGGATCTCATCCACCGTGGCCTGGGTGGAAGATTGGATGCCGTCGATCTTCTCGCGGATTTCGTCGGTGGCATCAGCCGTTTGCCTTGCCAGTTCCTTGATTTCGTTGGCCACCACTGCGAACCCTTTCCCCGATTCGCCCGCCCTGGCGGCCTCGATGGTGGCATTGAGGGCCAGGAGGTTGGTCTGCTCGGAGATCTCCGTGATGGTTTCCGTGACCTTGTCGATCTCCTGAGCCGCTTTGCCCAGGGCCTCCATGCCTGCCGTGGCCCGCTCCGCCTGTGCCACCGCATTGCTCGTAATACCGCGGGCGCGCTCCGAACTCTGGGCGATCTCGTTGATGGTGGAGGTCATCTCCTCGGCGGATGTGGCCACTATGGTCACATTGGTGGAAGACTCTTCCATGGCCGCCGCAACGGAGGTCATATTTGCGTTCATCTCCTCGGCCGCCGCCGCCACCGTGTCGCTCTTGGCGGACATCTGCTCGGCGGAAGAGGAAAGGTGTTCCGATACGCTCGTGAGGTTCGTGGAAGATGCGTTGAGGGTCTCGGCCTTGGAGACGATTTCGCGCACCACTCCCTGGATTTTTTCAATGAAGGTATTGAACCACCTGGCCATTTCCCCGATTTCATCCCGTGAATCGGTTTGCAGGCGGTTCGTGAGATCACCCTCTCCTTCGGCGATGTCCTTGAGCATGTCCACGGACTGCCGGATCGGTTTGACCATGAATCGCTGGCTCATGAAGAGGGAGACGAGGACCGCCAGGGCCACCACCCCGATCATGATTCCCAGCATGACGATGATCTCCTTGCGCACCAACCGGCTGAGGTTCTTCTCTTTCTGCACGATGGCCCCTTGAACATCCGTGAGGTCGACACCCGTGCCGATGATCCAATTCCAGGGTTTGTACATGCGCACATAGGAAAGCTTGGGTATCCAGCGGGACTTGTTCTTCGGGTCGGGCCAGCGGTACGTTACGAATCCGCCCGCCTCGGGCGAAGAGGTGCAGACACGGACCATTTCCTGAAAGAAAGGCGTTTTCGTCCCTTCGGCTACGACCACCTTGCCATCCTTGGAAAAATTGGAAAGGTCCTTCCCCTCGAGCTCCGGTATGATGGGATGCATGATCATGCGGGGGCGGGTGTCGTTGATCCAGAAGTGGCCCTTTTCTCCATACCGCATGCTGCCCACCATGACCTTGGCCTTTTCTTGGGCGTCCCGGATAAGTCCTTCGATATAGAAGCCAGCGCCCACAATCCAGTTCCACGGCTTGAAAAGCCTCACGTAGGACAGCTTGAGGAGCCAGCGGGATTTGTCCTTCGGGTCGGGCCAGCGATACCCCACGAAGCCGTCACCAGTGGGCGAATTTTTGCAAACCCGGACCATCTCCTGGAAAAAGGGTCTGTTGGTGCCTTCGGCCAGGACCACCTTTCCGTCCTTGGAAAAATTGGTGAGGTCCTTCCCCTCCAGTTTGGGAACGATGGGATGCATGACCATGCGGGGGTGGGTGTCGTTGATCCAGAAATAGCCTCTCTCACCGAACCGCATGGCTCGAATGGCCTGCACCGCGTTTTGTTGCGCCCCCCGTATAAAGGATTGCTTGATGTCTTCTGTTGCCGCGAGGCTCAAGTCCAATTTTCCGTGTTCACGCACCATTACTGAAAAAGGGATGTCTACCTGGGACTTGAGGTACTTCCCATAGGTCTTCTTTATGGCGTCCATGGTTGCCGCCAACCGGTGGTTTTTTTCCACCACCGTGTAGGCCGAGTTGACCAGATCCCGGAGGTGTCCCCGTATACGTCGCATCTCGTCCTTTTCGAACGCCCGGATTTCCTGCCTGCTGTTCGAGATTGTCTCCCGAATGAAAAATCCTCCCAGGACGGCGGTGGAAGTCACGATTCCAGTGGTCACGATTAGGAGGATCTTCCCTCGGATCTTCCAGTTGCTGACGGACAACCATTTCATTGCGGGTTCCTCCTTTTCCCCTGTAAAATGGGCCCTTTGTAAGGGCTGTGAGGGTGCAGATCAGGTAACATTGTCAGGCACGGCTCATGATCGGGAGAGCCCGGAATCGAATCGTAGGAGTCGAACCGGGAAAAGAGCGTCAGCGGTCGGTTTCACGCGGGCTTTTCTGTCAAAGATTACACAAGCAATTTTCATACCATTTTACTTTCCGTTGCTCCGGTGGATATAATTTATTGAATATACTAAAATATTTAATCCTAAACACCGGCCGGGAGAAAAATGCGTGCAGGTAACATGAGGGCCCCTCCGTCAATTTTCCGACCCCTGCATTGACACGGTGTCGGGTTTGCTCTATAGTCCCGGAGAAAGCACTTCAAGCATCCCTTCCCACCCACCCCACACAGGACAGATGGCGGGATCGTGAGAAAAGTTTGGCTCCTATTCGTCGCCCTGCTGATCTTGCCGGCCCCTTTCCCGGCCGCCCGCTTGAATGCCGCGGACACGGGCAAGCGGGCCATGCCCTCGGGTGCGGCAAAGAACGGCGCGTCCCAATCCAAGGGCGTCCGGTTTGAACTGGACTTTGATCTGGACGCCTATTACACCAGCGTGGACCTCATAGGAAGCCTTACGGACAAGCCCATCCCGTATGTGGGCGAGAAGAAGGAATTCGAGATCTACCGCGACCTGTTGTTCAGCTCCTACCTACCCCGCTTTTTCCTACTGGAAGCCAGCATCAACCCCATGCCCTGCCTCGGTGTGGTGGTTAAAAAGAACTTCCGCGACACCTATGAAGACGCGGATATGGGAGAGGATTTCAACTGGGTGAAGGTCATCACCGCCGGATTCCAGGAGCCCTGGGCCGCGAGTTTTTTCCTGGGTGACGTTGTCAGTTTCTCCAGGGCCGGCCAAAAAAAGGAATGCTGGAACAAGGGGTTCATGGGATATCTCCTGAGCGTGGGAAATTACCATATCAAGGACAATGAGCTGATTCGGGATGACTGGTATGAGGTGGAGTGGAAGATCAAGGGCGACCGAGAATCTCCCACCCAGAAGCTCCACTGGAGTTTCCGGATCGGCGGCAAGTTCCACGCCAACCCGGACGTCACGGATGTCCTGTATGTCTCATTGCGGCGAAGCCGTCTGGATTTTCTTGCCTCCGAGACCTCGTTTCTGAAGAACAGTGGTTTCGAGTACACGGTGGACGTTTCGTCGCACTCCCTGCAGTTCGTGCGGCATTATTTCAAGGTGGATAAGAAGTGGCCCGTGAAAGACAAGAGATTCGCCGTGACCCTGGCGCTGGGTGTGATCTGGGAATCGGACAAACGGTATCATGGCCGACTCAGGGACGAGGGCGTGGACAACCTGCAGTTCCTTCTTCAGCCCAACATTGAATTTTGAGACGCCCGAAGAGTCCCCTCGCGTCGATCCCCGGACCGTCTGTCCCGGGCCCCCTCCGTGCAACCTGAAGGTCAGCAAAGATCCGTCTCCACCCGGAAGACGTCGATGGCCCTTTCCCGACCTTTCACTTTTTGGGCGGGCAGGGGGGTCAAGGCCTTGAGACCATCGACCTCCTCCATTTTTCCAGCCAGGGCGTCCCGGACCGTGCGTGTAACGAGGATTTCGTTGCCCCGGGCGATGGACTGCAGGCGCTGTGCCACGTTCACCGCATCTCCTATCACGGTGTAGTTGAGATGATCCTCGGATCCGATATAGCCGGCCACCACTTCTCCCGCGTTGATGCCGATGGAGACCTCGAGGGGCTGCTGATTCCGTCTGCCTTGCGTTTCATTGAAATCGCGCAGTGCGGAGAGCATCTGCACCGCTGTCCGAACCGCCCGGACGGGGTCGTCGTCGTGGGTGATGGGAGCTCCGAAAAAGGCCAGGATTCCGTCTCCCATGAGCTTGTCCAGGGTGCCGTCGTTCTTGAAAATGATGGGCGTCATGCAGGAAAAGTAGCCGTTGAGGATCTCCACCACCTGTTCCTGGTCCAGCTCTTCCGACATTGAGGTGAACCCCCTCAGGTCCGCGAACATGATGCTTACGGTTTTTCTTTCCCCCCCCAGCCGCAGATTTCCCCCGCTTCCAAAAATCTTTTCCGTGACGGATCTGGAGAAAAAGCGTGTGAGGAGGAAGCGCTGTTTTTCCTCCTTGAGCATCTGGTGGTAGAGTCTGAACAGAATGGCCGAAGTGGTGATCTGGTCCGCAACAAGGCTGTAGAATCTGACATCGTTCTGATCGAATCCGTTCGTCTTCGCCTGGTGGAGCCCAAGGACCCCGATGGCGCGTCTCTTGTGCAGGATGGGCATACAGAGAAGAGAACCCTTGCGTGGCGCCGCGCTCATTCTTCCCATTTCCGATCTCAGGTCGTTGATTACCACGGGGGTTTTTTCGGAAAAGGCGCGGCCCTCCGGGCCCTCCCTGGCGTCGGAAAAGGCCGTATGAGTCAGGGGACCGGGGTCGCTGCTCCTGGCCACGAGTTCCAGGACCTGGTATTGTTCGTTCAGAAGCAGGAGGCTAATATCGTCCATTGGTTTGTATTTGTTGATGATTTTCAACTGATTCCAGAAAAAGACATTGCGGTCCTGAAATGTGGTGGAGCGAAGGGTGCTGCCCAGTTCCTTGATGATGGAAAGCTCTGTGATCTTTTTTTCGTAACTCTGCTGGATCTTCAGGAAATGGGCCTTGAAAAGGTCCCGTTCCCGCTCGATCCAGAGGGTCCGGCTGTCCGTGTCATGAGGTTGTTGAGTGGTCATCATCAGCTTTCCGTTTCAAAAGTTTTAAAGAGTGTTTGGTTTTCGTTGATGACGGTGGCGGCTTCCCTGCACATCAGGACGAGCCTTTCCTCATCCAGGTCTCCCAGGAGCCCCGTCAGGATGCGCCCGTGCCCGAAGGTCAGCTCCGGGGGTCGGCTGGGGGATGGTTCGACAAACACTTCCGGTGCCTGGACGCAGTGGGCGAGGTAGTCGGCCAAACCGACCAGTGCGGCCAGTTCCGGGTGGCCGGGGGCGTCGTGGGGGCGGTGGTGAAAAGCGATTGCCTGCACGAGTCCGGCCGGAAGGTTCCACTTCGCGGCCAGGACTTCTCCGATGGCCGCATGGCTCAAGCCGAATTTTTCTTCTTCCAGCTCATAGAACGGCAGATCCTGACCGGTAATGTCTTTGTAAATTTTCCCGTACAGTTCCGGGAAGTTTTCCATGAGAAAGATCTTGCCCATGTCGTGCAGGAGCCCCGCGGTAAAAATCCCCTGCTTACGGAATTCGGGAAACTCTGCGCACAGGTGTTGAGCCAGAAGGGCCGTACACAATGAATGGAGCCATAGATTCTTGGGGCCGTAAGAATGCTTCCACCCCAGTTCGTCAAAGACCTTGGAGGCAACCAGCCCGAAAGAGAGGTTTACGATTTCTTCGGTTCCCAGAATCACCACGGCCTGCCGGACGGTCCCGATCTTCTGGGGAAAACCGTAAAAGGCCGAGTTCACCACCTTGAGGAGCTTACCGGTGAGCGGAGGGTCATTGGCGATGACCGTAGTCAGATCGGCTGCCGAGGAATTGGGGTCCGAGGCGATGTTGAAGACCTGGCTGGCTACCGAGGGGAGAGTGGGCAGGGATTCAGCACGACGCATCCTGGACAGGACGACCTCTCGGGTCCTCTTTCTGTCCTCGAGGCCTGCTTGCATGTCCATCTGGTGGATCATGGCCTCGAAATATTGCTCCGCCTCCCGGTCGGAACCTATGGTGGGCTGAGTACGGATCATCTGTTCGAGGACCGGCCCCAGCGGAGCGCCCAGCGGTATTCTGGCCAGGAAATCTTCCTGCCTGCTCTGGGGGAGTTGGGACAGCCCCATCCATAGGGTTTCGGGGTCCATTTCCAGAAGCCGCTTGAAGATCTTGCCGCGCGCTTTGGTAAAGCAGATCTGGAGCGGATTTTCAGGAGATTCACGTGTGAGGATCGCCGGGGCGCCCGAAGATTCGGGCAGACATCGGTCTGGCTTGGGTTGCGAAACTTCGGGTCCGGCCTCCTGCCTCTTTTTTTCTGCGAGATGAACCAGTTCGGAGATGCTTCTCCCCTCTTCCGGGAAGAGCGCCCATCCCATGGACACCACGATATCCGTGTCCAGTACATTTCTCAGGGACTGCCTTATTTTTCTTTCCAGGGGTTCGACGCCCTCTTTTCCGGTGGCAAATCCCAATACCAGCGCCCGGTGGTCGTCCACTCCTACGACGGTATCGCTCTCTCTGAAATGTTCTGCAAACTCCGTTTCCGCCGGTCCGATCAGGGAGGGTATGGATTTGCGTTCCGCGCCGGGTTCAACGTGAACGATGAAAACAAGCATGCTGGATCGGCATCGGATGATTTTGCTCAGTTCCCGCTTGATGAGTTTATGGTGCCTTTCGGGCATGACGAAGGGGTATGCACCGTTGGAAAGAACGGGCTCCAGGCTGGTCCTGCAGCCCAACTTCTTGAGGGCTGTGAGACTGGCCAGAGCCTCCTTGTGCGGGGCTGCCTCCCACAAAACCCGCGGGGGCGTCGTGAGCAGGCTGCCGATCCGGTTGTTGTCAAGCCCCAACTCCTTGTGGAAAAAGACCACCAGCTTTTCCAGCTTGGCCTTCTCTTCGAGGCCTTCGAAAAGGAGTCGGAAGTAGATTTCTTCCATGGATCAACCAGGTGCGGGGAGACGTATTTTCATTGCACCCATCCGACGCAGGGCGTCCGGGGGCCCTTTACCGAATTCACCCTGAATCAGCGGGTTTCCTAAAGTGTCCATCGTCTGATTCCGCGGTTTTCTTTAGCGTTTCAACATAATGGGAGGTCGGCAGGGGTCGGGACCCGCTCAATGATCCGGGAGACCTGGCGAGGGAATCCCGGGCGTACGCGAAGGGCGTAAGGACCCTCGTGCGGCGGCTTGGCAAGACTCGAGGCCCTCCCCCCCCCCCGGTCTCCCCGGGGGAAATCCTGGCACAAAGCTCCCGTAGAGACGCTTATCAGGACCGGGTTTTCAGGAAAAGGCGCGCACCATGAGGGGGATGGCAACGAAGGTACCGAGGGAACTGCCGATATTGGTGAAGACCACGACCAGCAGGATGCGCGTGATCTTGTTGGTCCAAAAGCCTTTCACGGAGACTATATCCTCGGGCAAGGATTCGAAATCCCTGACTTTAGGTTTGCTGATAAAGGCCTGAACCAGGCCCGAGACCCAGCCGGCGGCGATCATCGGATTGAGGGATGTGAGCGGTGCGGCGCACACGGCCGACAGTATGGTGAAAGGGTGGGCCAGGGCCACCGCGGCCCCTAGGCCGGCCAGGACGGCGTTGGCCAGGACCCACCAGGTGATCATGGCCGTCCCGGCCGAGATCCCGGCCCTGTAAAAGCCTGCGGCGATGAGGAGCAGGATGGCCGCGGGGATGCCCCATTTTAGGATCCGGAAGATGCGCCCTCCGGCAGGTCTCTGTTCCAGGGCATTCATGTCCACCGGCTGATCCCAGTGTGCCTTGATCCCCGGGACGTGTCCCATGCCCACCACCGCTACGATCTTCTCCCCCGGGGCGGTGCGGATTTTTTCGGCGAGATACTGGTCCCGTTCGTCGATCAGCACGCGCCGCACCCCGGGAAGATTCTTGCCGATTTCAGACAGGAGGGCCTCGAGGACATCCATCTTTTTCATCTCCTCGATGTCGGCCTCCGTGATTTCCTCGCCGCTTCCCAGGGACAGGATGAGTTGGAAGAAGAGCTTGATCTTGCTCCAGAACCCCATGAGGCCCCAGGTCCTGGCCAGTGTGGTACGGATGTCACGGTCAGCCAGGTGGACGGTTGCGCCGATCTGCTCGGCGGCGCGGACCGCACTCAGAATTTCCTCCCCGGGCTTGATGCCCAGTTTTTCACCTATACGCTTCTGAAAAGAGGCCAGCATGAGGTTGAGGAGCAACAGGAAGGCCTTTTTCTCGCGGATGACCTTGATCAGATCGGTATTCATCCAGGTCTTCTTCCGGGTTAGAGTCTCGTAGCGGGCGGGGCAGAGTTCCACGCATACCGTATCAGGTTTTACGGTTGCGATTACCTCCTCGACGAGCTCAACGCTCTTGCGGGATATGTGGGCCGTACCCAGCAGGACTATTTCCCTGCCCTCGGCCTTGAGGTTGTATACCGGAATGTTTTCGTCCACCGAGCGCCTCTCGAGAGTCTTGCCCGCCTTGCGGTCCCGCGGCTTGCAGCTCGTCAGGGAGCGACCCGCACCGGGGGGCACGACGGGTGTTGGGAGTGTTGTTCCATACCACAACCGTCATTCCATTCCAAGGCCTTTCCAATGCTGCAGAACGACTCGACGGTCAGGGCCCACGGCAGGGGGCCTTGAAATAGGGCACCGGGGCCGTTACAATCATCGGATGGTGTGAGGGGTTTCAAAAGGGTGAAATGGGCCCCGGTGGCGGGCAACGGGAGATCAGGTGCAAAGAACCGCAAGACTGCTTGAAGAGGGGGTTCGCAAGGGTGTCTTCCCCGGGGCGGTGCTCATTGCGGCCTACAAGGGAGAAGTCCGGTTTTTGAAAGCCGTGGGAAATCGTGCCCTCTTCCCCCAACAGGAGCCCATGGCCCCGGACACGATCTTCGATTTGGCCTCCCTGACAAAGCCCCTGGCCACCTCAGTCGCCCTCATGAAACTCGTGGACAAGGAAGAGCTCGACCTGGACGAACCTCTGGAACATATCCTGGAGGGAGAAGGACTGGGAGATAAGGCCCCCCTGACCCCGAGGCTCCTGCTCTGCCACCGCTCCGGGCTCCCCGACTGGCGGCCTTATTTTCAGGAAATCAGGGAGGCCCGGCCCGGTGACCCAAAGCGTTTCTTCCGGAAGCGAATCCTTTCCGAGCGCCTCGTGTGCGAGCCGGGGGCACAGGCCCTTTACAGCGACCTGGGTTTCATGCTGCTCGAGTGGGTGGTGGAGAAAAGATCCGGCAAGCCCCTTGACACGTTTCTCCATGAAAACATCTACGGCCCCCAGGGATTAAAGGACATGTTCCTTTACCGGCGCGAGACGAAATCACCTCAGCGCCCCCCTGATCGGTTCGCGGCCACGGAACGTTGCCCGTGGCGGGGAGAGGTCCTATGCGGGGTGGTCCACGACGAAAACGCCTATGCCGCCGGCGGCTACAGCGGGCATGCTGGACTCTTCGGGACGGCCCGGGAGGTGTACGTCCTGGCGGACTTGCTGGCGGACCACTACCGGGGCGTAAGGGAAGACCAATTCCGTCCTGACACGGTCCGGACATTCCTGAGCCCGCCGCATGATCAAGATGGGGCCGCGTGGGCCCTGGGCTGGGACACCCCTTCGGGGGAAGATTCGAGCGCGGGCAGGTTTTTTTCCCGGGAAAGCGTGGGACACCTGGGGTTCACAGGGACCTCCCTGTGGATGGACCTCCAGCGGGAGGTCATCGTGGTGTTCTTGACCAACAGGGTTCATCCGAGCCGGCAAAACGAGGCGATCCGCTCCTTCAGGCCCCGGATACACGACTCGGTAATGCTGGATTTGTTCTCAGGAGACGGGCGGAGGCCGTAAAAAAATCTCCGCTTTTATATGATGCATCTTCAGGAGGGACACCATGGCGGAAATCAAGAGTACCATGGACATCATCATGGAAAAGACCAAGGGGCTAACCCTGACCGAAGAGGAACGCCGAAAGATCGGCGAGGAGGAGACCAGGCGAAAGGTGAACGGGCTGGTGCAGCGCTACCTGGACGGAGGGATCGACACGGCCAAGGTGACCGAAGAGGTCGGGTCGGTGCCTGAGGTCCGTCGTGAATTCTTTCTCCAAGAGATGAAACGTAATCTCCTCGAGAGAATCGATCCGGCCCTGGACCACGGCCCCATTTTATCCCTCCTGGCCTCGTTGCCGGGCGTGGATGTGGGGGCCCTTCAGCGTGAGATCGAACGCTTTCGGACCGAGACTCGAGAGCGGAGACGCCTGCAAGAAAAGGCTCTCCTGGACGAGCTCGAAGAAAGGGGAATCCGGGGAGATGCCGTCGTGCCCAACGTGGATGCGGATCCCCGCTGGCAGGGATATCTCAAAGAGGCCAAGGCCCGGTTCGGGGAGCGGGTGGGGAGAATGGGCTGAATGATTCGAAAACCACTGCGGCTGATTTTCGCAACGGATATTCACCATGCCTTCAAGTCCGTAGACGACCTCATGGCCCAGGAAGGCTCGGATATGAATATCGGGGCTATCTCCGGTGAGGGTGTTCGCCATCAAAGAGTGATCACCGAGTCTGACAACTGCATGGCCGTCACGATGTCCAGCATGTTGGTGGTCTCACCCACCTTCTTCTCGTTCAGCAGGTCGTAGTGTGTAAGACATGTGCCGCATACCAGGATCGTGACGCCGGCCTCCTCCAGGTCCTTGAGATCGTCCAGGACCCGCGAGTCGGATATGCTCAGCTTCACGCCGCTGTTGATTAAGACCAGGCGCCAGAGTTCTTCTCCCATCTCCTTGAGAGTTTTGATGAAACTGTCCATGAGCTTAGCACCCAGTTCATCGTCCCCTTGCCCCATTCGATCCGTTGCCACGAGGACCATGATCTTCTTGTGGTGCGCTTCCTTATCAGGTTCTTCCGGCACCGGACTTTTCGGGCCGCCCGATCTCAAAACTCCCCTGACGTGAAAGAGGCTTCCGGCCTCCTCCACGTAGACTTCGAAACCCTGGGATGCCAGAAAGCGGGATACATTTTGCTTGCCCGCTTCGTTGTCTACCGTGACCCGGATTTCGTCCGGGTGTTCTTGTTCGATCCGCTCCTTTGTCTGAAGCACCGGGGCCGGGCAGGCCAGCCCGCGGCAGTCCAGTTCAGTTGCCCCCATGATCGGGTCCTCCTTGGCTTTTTCCTCCTCTACACGAAAGGCCCACGTTGCCGCGCGCCCCGTGGGCCTAGGATACGTCGATCCTGCCCTTTGGTTCCTCGGAGACCTCACCGATGATTGAGGCTTGACGTACCCCCCGCTTCAGTAGGGCCGACAGCAGGTCTTCGGCGGCCCTGGAGGCAACGCAAATAAGCAAGCCTCCCGAGGTCTGGGGATCGAAAAGAAGATCCCGCAAAACGCCGTCCACGGAGATTCCGAAGTCCACCATGCCCTCTCGAAATTCCCTGTTCTTGAATGCGCCTGCCGGAAAGAGGCCCATCCTCCCGTATTCCGCGGCGCCGGGCAGCAAGGGAATGTCCCGTGTGCGGAGCCTTACTCCGAGGCCTGTGCCCTCGACCATCTCGGCCAGGTGGCCCAGAAGCCCGAAGCCGGTCACGTCCGTACAGGCGTGGACCGGATAGGCCGCCATGACCTCCGCAGCGGTTCGGTTCAATTCCGCCATCAGGCGGACGGCCCCTTCGGCATTTTCGCCCGAGGCAATGCCGCCCTTGACCGCTGTGTTGATGACCCCGGTTCCCAGGGGCTTTGTGAGGATGAGGCAATCGCCCAGGCGAAGATCCTTTTTGGTGAGGATGCGGTCCGGATGGACCAGCCCCGTAACGGAGAGTCCGTACTTGAGTTCGTCGTCTTCCACGCTGTGGCCCCCCACCAGCACCACGTCGGCCTCCTTCAGCTTTTCAAGACCCCCTTGAATGATCCGCCTCAAGACCTCCAGGGGCATCTTGCCCAGAGGGAAGGCCACGAGGTTCATGGCGGTCTTGGGGACCCCACCCATGGCGTAAACATCGCTCAGGGCGTTGGCCGCAGCGATTTGTCCGAACCGGAAGGGGTCGTCCACCACGGGCGTGAAAAAATCCACTGTCTGGATAAGGGCGAGGTCCTCCGTCACCCGATAAACCCCCGCGTCGTCGGCACGATCCAGGCCAACGAGGAGGTTCGGGTCAGAGGGAAATTCCAGCCCGCAAAGCGCCCGGTCCAGGTCCCCTGGAGGCAGCTTCGAGGCTCAGCCCGCCCCTTTCACCGTTTCCGTCAATCGCCTTCCGTTCATTTTGTCCATATCCGTTCTCTCCCTCTTATCAAGATTTTATAGGCTAAAGCAGTGTGGCGTGATTTACAAACAGGAAATTCCTATGACAAAAACGTGTCATTTAGGGAAAACCTATGGTAAATAAGTCGGGTCGCGGCGGCAGCCCCCGGACTGGGAGAGTTTCGGGGCTCGTCGGTTAGGATTCATCCTAATATTCGGTAGATTGGAGGCGTCGACATGAAAGTCCTGATGATCATTTCCACTGACGACGGGGAGACCATCTATAACGCCATGCGTCTGGCCAATGTGGGCGTGGCCAAAGGGGACGAGGTAAGCGTCTTCATGCTGGGCAAAGGCGTGCTTTTCGAGCAAAGCGGGGACGAGGAATTCAATGTGATGGGAGAGATGGAACGGTTCGAAGGCGACTTTTATGTCTGAGGCGTCTGCATGAAATCCCACGGTCTCGCGGGATCAAGCACGTGCCCCATCGGTTGGATGGACGATCTCTATGAACTGGCAAAGGAGGCGGACAAGGTCCTGACTTTCTGAAGAGGGGGCGGGTTGCGAGGCCCATTGTTGGAGTCCTTTCCCGCCCCTGGTTTTGTCAACGGGGGTTTTGGGGGAAACACGCAGAAACGTACCGGACGATGCGCTCGAGGGGCGTTCCCGGACCGAAGACTTCGGCAATTCCGGCTTCTTTCAGGCGCGGTACATCCGGGGGAGGCACGGTACCGCCCAGGATCACGGTCCTGTGTCCGCCCCCTTTACTTCGAAGGGCGTTGACCACCCGTGGTGCGAGCTCCATGTGGTTTCCGGAGAGGCTGCTCAGGCCCACGACGTCGGCATCTTCCTGAAGAGCGGTCTCCGCGATGGTCTCCGGATCCTGGTTGCCCACGTAGATCACTTCCATGCCCGCATCCCTGAGGGCGCGGGCCACCATGATGCTTCCCCGCCAGTGGGAATCGAGTCCCAGCCTCGCCATCACCACACGAATTTTTCTGGTCATGAGCTTTGGTATGTCCCTCGGTTTATGCTAAAGGGTTTACAGGGCCGTTATCTCAAAGGAGCGGCGCATTCCATGTGCCCAATGCCCTCTTGATGGCCCTGCTGACTTCGCCGATGGTGATTCCCCGGGTGACCCCTTCCATAAGCACGTCCATCAGGTTTTCGCCGGACGTCGCAGCATGCTCCACCGCCGAAAGGGCCTTTTGCACCTGTGCCTCGTCCCTTTCCCGCAGTACCTTACGGAGCCGCTTTTCCTGGACCGAAAGGGTCTCGGGGACCTGGAACAGGTCCATCGGGAGTTCCTCTTCTTCCATCCTGTGACAGTTGAGTCCCACTACGGGGATTTCTCCTGATTCCACTGCTTGTTGGTAGGCGTAGGCCGTCTCGTTGATCGTGCGGTGGATCCATCCCGTCTCCACGGCCCGCACCATGCCTCCCTGATTTTCAATTTCCTCCAGGAGTTCCAGAATCTCTTCTTCGAGCCGGTTGGTCAGGGTTTCTACGTAATAGGATCCCCCCAGGGGATCGGCCGTGCGTGTGACGCCTGTTTCCAACAGGAGGATCTGGTTCGTTCGAAGGGCCGTGAGGGCGGATTGCTCCGTGGGGGTGCAAAGGGCCTCGTCGTAGGCGTCCACATGGAGAGACTGGGCGCCGCCCAGCACTGCCGCCATGGCGTGATAGGCCGCTCGCGCAATGTTGTTGAGGGGTTGTTGGGCGGTGAGGGCGGCCCCTGCGGTCTGCACGTGAAAGCGGAAACGAAGGGACCCGGGGTCACGAGCGGCGAATCGTTCCTTCATTACCCGATGCCAGATCCTGCGGGCCGCCCGGTACTTGGCGATTTCTTCGAAAAAATCATTGTGAGCGGAGAGGAAAAAGCTCAGGCGCGGGGCGAACCGGTCCACCTCGAGGCCCCTGCGTACCAGTTCTTCGCTGCATGCAACGGCGTTCGCCACCACAAAGGCGACCTCCTGGACCGCATTGCATCCCGCTTCCCGGTAGTTGTAACCTGTGAAACTCACCGGATTCCACCGCGGGGCGCGACGTGCGCAGAATTCTATGGCATCGCAGCAGAGCCTGAAGGAGTGGGCCGGCGGCAGGGATTCAGGAGCCGTGGTGATGGCCGTCTCCATCAGAAAGTCGTTCTGGCTCGTGCCGCGCAGTTTTTCCAGGGGGATGCCGCGCTCCAGGGCGTTTGCGAAATACATGGACTGCAGGGTGACATTGGAAACAGGGTTGCAGGTCACAAGTGAGGTGCTGACCTCGTGGATGGGGATTCCGTCGAAAAGAATGCGCATGTCCTCCAGGGTGTCAACAGCGACTCCGCCCCGTCCCACGTCCGCGCGGGCCACGGGATCCGTGGAGTCGTATCCTCGCAGGGTGGGGTAGTCGAAAACCCCGTTGATGCCCGTGGCACCCTCCTTGAGGAGGAGTTTGTAGCGGCGGTTGGTCTCCTCCGGCGGGCCGAAGCCCGCAAGTTGCCTCACGGTCCAGGATCTGCCGCGATACATGCTGGAATAGGCTCCCCGGACGTAGGGTTCGGACCCCGGAAAGCCCAGGTCGCGAAGATAGTCCAGGGAGGCCGTGTCCAGGGGGGTGTAGAGGGGTTTCACAGGAACGCCCGAGCGGGTGGAGTCTTCGGACCAGAGGTCCTCACGCTCCAGGGCCCGGCGCCATTCCTCAAACGCCTGCCTGATGATTTCCCGGGGGTTGTGGCCATCTTCCCCGGAACGGCTTTTCTCTGACACAACGGCCCTCCAATACGTTCAAGGGTTTGACGTCTGACGATTGACCGCCGTCCTACCGCTCTTTCTCCGCCGAGGCCAGGAGAAAATCCAGCAAGGCCCGGCAGAGGGGTGAAGCGATCCTCCGGCGGTCGCGGACAAGGTGGAAACTCCGGACCAGGCGCAGGCCCCGGATGCGAAGCGCCTTGAGCATGCCCGTCTTGAGTTCCGTGTCAAGGGCCCGGGCGGAAAGGATGGAAATGCCGAGCCCCGCCTTTATGCCCTCTTTCACGGCCGTGGAAGTGCCCAGTTCGGCCACCCGATTCAGGGACTCCAGGCCGAATGAACCGTCTCTCTTCAGGAATTCCTCCAGGATCTTGAATGTCCCCGAGCCTTCCTCGCGAAAGATGAAAGGTTGTGTGGGCAACTCTGCCAGATCCACCTCTGCTCGAGAGGCCCAGGGGTGTTCGGCTGGTATCGCCAGGACCAGTTCGTCTTTCCAGAGTTCATTGGAGATCAGGGAGCGGTGGCGGGCAGGCGAGCCCACCACACCCAGTTCAAGGGCGCCTTCCAGGACCGAGGTACGAATTTGTTCCGAGTCCGAAATGGAAAGAGTGACGGACACTGAGGGGTATTTCTCCCTGAATTCGCCGATGAGGCGAGGCAGGATGTATTCACCCGGGATAGTGCTGCCCCCCAGGCTCACACGACCCTTCCTCGTCCCCAGGAATTCCTGCATCTCGAGGCAGGCGGTCTCTTTCATTTCCAGCAGCAATACTGCATGCTTGTAAAGGATTTCTCCCGCCTTTGTGGGGATCACCCGCCTCCCCATCCGATCCAGGAGACGGGTTCCCACCATGGTTTCGAGGGTGGCTATTCGTTCGCTTACCGATGGCTGGGCCAGGTACACTGCCTTGGCGGCCTTGGAGAAGCTGGAGAGTTCCACCACCTTGCGAAAGATCTCCAGTTGCCTGAGATCGAAATCCACGCTGGGGAAAGGCGGGCGTTTGGATTGGGCCATGGGTCGGTCCTTGCCGTATCGGGTGAGCGGAGGGCACATCCTCCGCGGCACAAGTGGTGGTTACAAATAGGCGAACCAGGTACGCTCGATGTCGGAAAAGTTGGCCCTCACTTCATGGGCTCCCACGACGATGTCGCCGTGACCCGGCAGCAGTATCTCCACATCCAGTGCAGCGATTCTCTTGATGCTCTCCTTGAGTTGAGCCCCGTCTCCGCCGGGCAGGTCCGTACGGCCCACGCCCCGGAGGAAGACTACGTCCCCGGTGAAAAGGACTCTCTCTTGCGGCCAGTACAAACAAATGGACCCGGGGCTATGGCCTGGTGTTAGGAGGACCTCCAACCGTACATCCCCCACGTGAAGCTCTCCTTCCCGCAGGAGCAAGTGAGGTCCAAATCCCGAAAGGCCCAGCGCTTCGCCGTAGTGGGACGCCACCTTATTTACAAGGTCCATTTCCACCTGGGACAGGGCCACCAGGGTGTCACTTTGGGCGAAACGGCGTATACCTTCCAGGTGATCCGGATGTGCGTGCGTGACGATGACAAGATCCATGTCCTCAGGCCGCAACGAGAGCCTTGCGAGTCCTTCCCTCACGTGTTCGAAAAGATGATGGTGCCCCGGGTCGATGAGGATCCTTTTCTCCCCGTCGATGAAGTAGGTGTTGCAATTATTGGCGGTGGGGTTCGTCCAGATGAACCCATAGAGATTATTCAGGATTTTCATGGTGGTCAGCGATCTCCCTGCGGACCAGAATGTCCGAATCCGGCCAAGGACCGAAACCGCACACCCCTCTCCCGGCTGGAACAATGGACGGTGGTGCGATTTCGGCCGCAGTGGGTGGAGTGTAGAAAAGGGTTCGGAGCCCTGTCAAGGCCTATTGAGCGGTGCGCCTCCGGCCGCGTATTGATTGACAAGGGGAACCTCTATGGTAATCATTTAGATATGGCGCGCTTGGCCGGAGGGCACAGTCCGGGAAAGGAGCTGACCATGAAGGACCATAAGGACTTTCTCAAAACCATTGATTCCCCTACCGCATGTCCGGGAGGAATCGAGATACCCACACGGAAAGAGCAGGCCGTCCTGGCCGAGATGCGCAGGGTCAAAGATCGCGTCCGAAAGATCAAATCGGAACTGGAAGGTTTGGAAGCGGGTGTGCCCCAAGACTCGAATTTTCGTGGAGCGGCCCTGAAACAAGAGCTGAGTCGCCTCAGGTCCCTCTGGGACGACCTGGAGAGCCGAAGAAAATCGGCCGCCAGGGAACGAATGGTCCTTCTGGGCCATGAAAATCCCGACGGAAGCCTGCCCTGAAATGGAGAGCGTGCCGGTGCATTCCCCGTACAGGGCCCAAGGGGAAATGTCCGGAGCGCCCCCTGTACCTCGCCGGGGGCGATGCCGGGTTTTCTTCCAACAGGCGGTAGGCAGGCTTTAGGGTCTTTCAGCCAAAAGGACCTTCAACTCCAGTGGCCTTCCCTCCCGAAGGACCTTCAATACCACCTCCTGGCCCACCCGAAGCCGGTCCAGGAGTCTTACCAGTGCTTTCATCCCCTTGATCTCACGACCGTCGATGGCCGTGATCACGTCTCCTCCCAGGGGGAGACGGACGCCGCCCACGATCACTTCCCTTCTCCCCCCCCGAAGGCCGGCCTCGTAAGCCGGGCTTGCAGGCACCACTTCCACCACGAGGATGCCGCTTGCCGTATCCAGGCCCAGTGTCTCGGCCAGCCCTGGGGTCAACGAGATGCCCGTGATGCCGAGCCACGGCCGGGCCACTTTGCCCGATGTTATGAGCTGTGAGGCCACGACCCTTGCCCGGTTGATGGGGATGGCGAATCCGATTCCCTGGTAACCACCGGAAAGGCTGAAAATGGCCGTGTTGATTCCGATTACTTCTCCATTGGAGTTGAGCAGGGGGCCTCCGGAGTTCCCCGGATTTATCGCCGCATCGGTCTGGATGAGATCTTCGATCTGCCCTCCGTCCCGGGTCCGTATGCCGCGGTTGAGGGCACTGATGGTGCCGGTGGTGAACGTATGGCCGAGTCCGAATGGGTTGCCGATGGCGATGGCCTTCTGGCCCACCCGGAGATCGTCCGAGTCTCCCAGCCTGGCCACGGCGCGAACGCTACCGGGTGAGATCCTGATAACGGCCAGATCCGAGGTCGGGTCCCGGCCCACCAGTGCGGCCGGGATCTTTCTTCCGTCGGCCATGGTGACGGTGATTTTCTGGGCCTTGGCCACCACGTGGTTATTGGTGAGGATGTAGCCCTTTCTGTCGATGATGAACCCGGAACCCTGGCCCTCCCTCGGGATCAATTCCAGCCAGAAGTTCATGCTGAGGGTGGTGGTTGCGATATTGACCACCGCGGGGTGGACCTTTTGGAAGACCTCCATGTTGATTTTCTCGTCCGCAGACATGACCACGGGCCGGGGTTGGGTGTTTGCCATGGGCTTGTTGAAATCCAGGGAACCGGCGTCGGGACGAGAGCGGGTCAAAAGGGAGTTGTTATCCGTCTTCAACCAGTAAGCCGCCGCCAGGATTGCCAGCGCCACCAGGAGAAGTTTGGGGAGCTTCTGGGACATGGATCGGCAGGTCTCCTTCCTTATTAGGTTTGTATTACGCCGGGCGGCACGGGGAGGGAGGAGGAACCTGCCCTGATGTCGTCCGAGTATTTCGTCACTCTATTCCAAGGATTCGCACACTGTCAAGAAAGCCCGCGCAGATCCATGGGTTCCAACGGGGAAGTTGCCATTGACATCCACGGGGCGGTGGTTTAATGGTTAGCCAGGATTGAGCCGGAGCACGACCCTCAAGGAGGCGGAGACACGGTCTCCCAGACCTGGAGATATGCCCTCAAGACCCCGTAATAAGGGAGGTCCGATTGCCATGCGCCTTTTGCGATTCCTTCTCACCACGGTTTGTATTTTTGCCCTGTTCGCGCTCCCGGCCGGGGCGAAAGATCTCAAGTCGTTCTACACCCTCGATGAAAGCATTAGAGAGGCTATCGCCAACAATTGGTCCTTGAAGGCCAAGGAAGAGAAGGTGGCGCAGGCCCTATATGCCAAAAAGCAAGCCCGGGCCGATTTTCTCCCCAAGCTCGCTTTGACCTATGGTTACACCCGCCTGGACGAGCAGAAGAAGAGCGATCCCGTTTCCCTCGGGGCGGGACTCACCATTCCGGGCAAGGAACTCAACTCCCGGGACAATTACCAGTTGAAGCTCACCGTCACTCAGCCCGTCTTCACGGGTTTTGCCCTCATGAGTTCCTATGAACTTGCACGTCTAGGGATCGATCGCTCGAAACTCGAGGTGGCCCAGGAGAAGCTGGACCTGGCTCGCAGGGTCAAGGAGGCCTATTTCGGGGTCCTCAAGGCGGACAAGGCACTGGAGGTGGCGAAGAGGGCGGTCGAATCCCTGGAGTCCAATGTCAAGGTGGCCCAGAGCTTCTACAAGGTGGGAATGATCCCGGTTAACGATCTGCTGAAGGCGGAAGTGGAGTTGGCCAACGCCAGACAGAACCAGGTCAAGGCCGCAAATGCGGCCAGACTCGCCCGCTCCACTTTCAATATCGTCCTTTCCAGGCCCATCGACGCGCCGGTGGACGTGGAAGACGTGTTGGGCTATCTGCCCGAACGGGGCGAGTTTGAAGCGTATCTGCAACAGGCCCTGGAGAGGCGTCCGGAGATCCAGGCCATTGACGTGAGTATCCGGCAGGTGGATCAACAGGTTCGACTGGCCCGAAGCAAGAATTTCCCCGAGATAGCGCTGACCTACAACTATATCAGGGAAGGGGACGATCCGGATGTCTCGGGCAGCGAGTTTCACGACAGATCCCGGTGGGAGGCCATGGCCGTGCTTTCCTGGGAACTGTGGTCCTGGGGCAAGACGCACTACTCGGTCCGGGAAAAAGAGACTCTCAGGCGCGAATTATTCCGGACCCGATCCGCCCTGGTGGACGGCATCCGGCTGGAGCTGAAGGACGCATTGCTTGCCCTGGATGAGGCCGAAAAAAACATACCCACCACCAAAATGGCAGTGGAGCAGGGAGAAGAGAATCTCCGGGTAAACGAGGAACGGTACAAGGCCCAGGTCACCACCATCACGGAGGTCCTGGATGCGCAGACCCTCCTGACCCAGGCCAGGACCAACTATTACAACTCACTCTACGACCACCACCTGGCCCGGGCCAGGCTGGAAAGAGCCTTGGGAATCCTGCCGCACCGGGGCATGCGCTGAGTTCCGATGATCCAGCTCTTTCACGTCTACAAGAGTTTTGACGCCAATGTGGCGTTGAAAGATGTCAATCTCAAGGTTCGGGAAGGTGAGTTTGTGTTCGTCACCGGTCCAAGCGGAGCGGGAAAGACCACCCTTCTTCGGCTTATCTTCGGCGCTGAAAAACCCACGAGCGGTTATATCCTCATCAGCGGAATCAATCTGAATCGAATACGAAGGCTACAACTGGACCTGCTCCGCCGGAAGGTGGGCTTCGTGTTCCAGGATTTCAAGCTGCTGCCCTCCAAGACGGTGTTCGAAAACGTGGCCCTCGCCCTGGAGGTGAGCGGGCACAAACCATCATTTGTCAGAAAGAAGACCCGCCAGGCCCTCAAAGCGGTGGGGCTGGCGGGGAAGGAAGAGGTCTACCCCCTGCAACTGAGCGGCGGTGAGCAGCAACGGGTGGCCATCGCAAGGGCGGTGGTCAAGGATCCCATTCTCCTGCTGGCGGATGAACCCACCGGCAATCTGGATCCCGAACTGACCCAGGAGATCATGGTCCTGTTCAGAAGCATTCATTTGAGCGGTACGACGGTGGTTGTGGCCACCCACGCGCGGGAATTGCTCGAGGATACGGCCCAGCGGACCATATTCCTGGAAAAGGGCCAGGTGGTGGGGGAAAAATGAAGATCAGGCTCCTGGTATATTTTTTCAGGCAGGCGATCCAGAGCCTGGTACGAAACGGGATGGTGCATGCGGTAGGCCTGGGTACCATGGTGGTGTCCCTTCTCATTTTCGGGAGCTTTCTTCTACTTTTCGTAAACCTGAGCGACTGGGTGGAGGGCTGGGGAGAAAACCTAACCATGTCCGTGTACCTCGAAGACGGTCTCGACGAAAAGATGAAACAGGCCATCATGAGACACATCCAAGGTCTGGAGGGGGCCAGCGTCAAGGAATACATTTCCAAGGAGCGGGCGTTGGAGCACCTCAGGGCGGCCCTGGGGGAGCGATCGGACTTGCTGGAAAGCCTTTCCAGGAATCCGCTCCCCGCATCTATCGAGGTCATTATCCGAAGGCACAATCCACGAAGGACAGACCCAGCGGCCATCGTGAAGGGCATCGCCGCCCTGCCGGGGGTCAGTGACGTACAATACAGTGAGGAGTGGGTGAACCGCTTCAGGAACATACTGGAAGTGGTGCGGCTCACCGGTTTCATCATTGGTGGGCTCCTGGGCGCGGGGGTCATCTTCATCGTAACGAATACCATCAAGCTCGGTCTGTACGCGAGACAGGACGAGATAGAAATTTTGAAACTCGTGGGTGCAACCGACTGGTTCGTGAAGATCCCCTTTCTAATGGAGGGGATTCTGCAGGGCCTCTTGAGCGGGTTCCTGGCAAACGCAATCCTGTTCGTGGGCTACTTGATCCTGGCGGCGAGGAAGACCTTTTTTCTGGGAGTAGCCCCCATCCATTTCACATTCATCCCTTTCGACTACGCCTTGGTCATTCTGGCCGTAAGCGCTATTTTGGGACTTATCGGAAGTTTCATCGCGCTGGGACGATTCTTCAATTTGTGATGGGACGTCGAACCTCAAAGATCACCCGCAATGCCTTCGTGGCGTTCATGGTGTGGGTGTTTACAGCGGGATTTTCGGGAGCCTGGTCGGGGACTCATGAGGCAGCGCAGGATCAGGTGCGGCAGCTCGAAAAAGCCCTGATGCAGGAAAAGGAGAAATACCGGACGCTTCACAAGAAGGAAAAAGGACTGCTGGAGGAGATCTCCGACCTGGAGCGTGTTGTCCGGGACAGAAGGCGGGCCCTCGACCGCTTGAGAAAGAAGGCCGGCCTCATCAGGGCCGAAGAAAAGGACCTCAACAAGCGCCTCGGGCGCTTGAAGGAGACCCTGGCGGGAATCGAGCGCCGCCTGGAGAAACAGGCCGTGGTCATGTACAAGTTCCTTCGGTTGAAATACATGAGGATTCTGGCGACGGCCGATGACCTGGATCAGTTCAGGAAGCGGGTGAAGTACATTCGCATGCTTATTGCGCAGGATGTGTCCAGAATGGAAGGCGTATTGCGGGAAAAGTTACGCCGCCAACGCCTCGTGCGGGAAATGAGACAGCGGGTCGAGGCCGTACGTCTTAAGGAGGAGGAGGTTCGAAATCGCCTGCGTCGGTTGAAGGAAGAATTGGAGTCGGACGTCTTTCGGCTAGTCAACATCCGCAAAGAGAAGAAATTCTATGAGACCGCGGTCAAGGAACTCCAGGCGGGGGCCCGGGATCTCAGACGCACGTTACGAGGACTGGAGGTTGCGCCCGTCCGAAGGGCGTCCGCTGCGGAGCATTTCGCTCAATGGAAAGGGAGGCTTCCCTATCCCATGAAAGGCAGAGCGGTGAGAGGGGATCGTTTCCTGAAGAGGGCCGCGGAGCATTTCGGCAAAGGGGTACTGATCGTCAGCCGCAAGGTTGTGCCCGTCCGGGCGGTGGGGCCGGGGCGGGTCGATTTTTCGGGCAAGGTGAAGGGCTATGGAAACGTGACCATCATCAACCACGGTGAGAGGTATTTCACCCTGTATGGAAATCTATCGCGGGTCGATAAGAAGAAAGGGGCCAGAGTCTCTGCGGGGGAGATCATCGGAAAGCCGGGAACGGATCTCGGGGCCGGCCGATACTGGATCTATTTCGAGATCAGGAAGAGAGGGCAGAGTCTGAATCCTCTGAAGTGGTTCGGTAAAGGGAAGGGGTAACGGGAATCCGGTATATGGCCGGCGGCCGAACATGATCGGGCCCGAGGCTCCTTGTATCGACCGATCTTTTTTGTGGTTGTCATCTAAGGGGAAATCATCTAAGAATCTTTTGTGGGCTTGCTCGACTAAATCCGTGGTGCGGCCCCCGCGGGCGGGGCGGAAGGGAGGACCATCGCCTCTTCCAGGCCCCGGGATTTTATTTCCAGGAGTATGCAATGCGGACGTCCAAGGGAAAATTGATTTTATGCGCCTTCCTCATCGGTTCTTGTCTGGCCGGGGCCCTCTTTTTAGCCGTCGGCGGCAGGTCGGTCCATGCGGACACGGATACCGAGTACAAGAACATCGAACTCCTAATGGAGGTCCTCAGGCGCATCGAAGAGGACTACGTGGAGCCTAAAGATCCGCAAAAACTGATCTATGGGGCGATCAAGGGGATGGTCCGCAGTCTCGATGCCCATTCCTCTTTCATGACGCGGGAAGAGCATCAGGAATTGATGATGGAGACCAAGGGCCGTTTTTCGGGCGTGGGCATCGAAATCACGGTCAAGGACAATCTGTTGACCGTGGTATCACCCATCGAGGGAACGCCCGCCCACAAGGCAGGGATCAAGGCGGGGGACAAGATCATCAAGATCGAAGGGAAGTCCACGAAAGATATGTCACTCCTCGAGGCGGTCAAGATGATCCGCGGTAAGAAGGGGACCAAGGTGCACTTAACCGTTTTTCGAAAGGGGGAACAAAAGCCGCTGGAATTCGTGATCACCAGGGACGTGATTCCCCTGGTGAGCGTCAGGCACCTTTTGTTGACCCCGGAAATCGGATACGTACGGGTCATGCATTTTCGTACCAACACATCCTCGGATCTGCGCAAGGCACTGGAGGAGATCGAAAAGGGAAGACAGGTCAAGGGTCTGGTCCTCGATCTCCGGAACAATCCGGGAGGACTCCTCATGCAGGCGGCCGAGGTGGCGGACCTGTTCCTGGACGCAGGCCTCATCGTGAGCACCCGCGGGCGGAAGTCGGGACAGAACCTGACGCTTTCGGCGCATAAAGACCTCAAGGAGAGAACATATCCTATCATAGTGCTGGTCAACGGCGGCAGCGCCAGCGCCTCGGAGATCGTGGCCGGTGCCCTCCAGGACAACAAGCGTGCGCTGATCCTGGGCACCCGGACCTTTGGTAAGGGCTCGGTGCAGACGATCCTGCCATTGTCCGACGGCTCGGGCCTGCGACTGACCACGGCCCGCTACTACACGCCTAACGGGACATCCATACAATTGAGCGGTATCACCCCGGATATAGAACTGGCCTTCCAGCCCGTGGAAGAGGACAAGGCGGAAAAGGAAGAAAAGCGACGTCGCTTCTTGAGGGAAGAAGATTTGGCCCGCCACATGGAGGGAGAAAAGAACGGGAAACAAGAAAAGGGGGAGTCAAAGAAGGACACTAAGGTCAAGCGACTGTTGGAGCGGGACAACCAGGTCCGTTACGCCCTGGAGTTGCTGAAGACATGGAACCTCTTCTCAAGAATACAAAACGGCTCGTAGCGGGCTTATAGCAAGAAGTCTGCGCAGGACCGACGACCGGGGTGGCCGGGTGGTGGTGGACGGTGAGGAGGAATCTGTTCATTTTGGGATTGGCCGTGGTTTTATTAGCCACGGCCGCATTTCTTTACGGCCTTGTTTCAAAGGGTTGTACCAAACCCAAAGTCCTCCCTCCTTACGAGGAGATCAGGAGACCCACCTCGACTCTGCAGGCATGTCTGAAGGAGGTGGATCGCACACTCTACGATGCGTTGTACAGGAACGGGACCCGGGAAAGGGACGTTTTCTTCTCAAGGGTGGAACCCAGAAGGACGGCGGGGGAGGATTGGGAATTCACCGAAATGCTGGTGCGGTGCAAGGATCGCCGCAGGGCTCGCCGGCTCGCGGAGCTCATTCGCAAGGCCCTTCTGGAAATCGGAAAACCGCCCGTGTTGGAGATGAGGCCCCGTGCCCCTCACCGCATCCTGTTGGGCATTCGTACGCAGGGCATGCTGACTCATAGTATCATCCTGGATTTCGGGATGGGATCACTGAGCCCCGGCGGCGGCGTGCGGCCGCGAGTTGCCATTGTGATCGACGATCTGGGCTATGATCCGGTTTTGGCGCGCGGATTCATGGAACTGAACTTGCCCTTGGCGCTCTCCATACTGCCCAGGGCGCCCTTTACCCGTGAAGTGGCGCAGGAGGCGGTCCGCAGGGGCATTCCTTTGATGCTCCATCTGCCCATGGAACCCAGGAACTATCCGGAGACGCGCCCCGGGCCGGGCGCGCTCCTCCTCTGCATGAGCAGGGAGGAGATCCTGAAAGTGGTGGACGAAGATCTAGCGCGAGTGCCCGGAGCGGTGGGCGTGAACAACCACATGGGCTCTTTGTTCACGGAAGACCGGGAGAAAATGGGTATCGTTCTGGGGGAGTTGAAAAGAAGGAATCTGTTTTTCGTGGATAGTCGTACCACGAAACGGTCCGTGGCCTACACGCTCGCCAAAGAGATGGGATTGCCCGCGCTTCAGCGGCAGGTGTTTCTGGATAATCGGGCGTCCAAATCGGAAGTGAGGATCCAACTTGATCGTTTGCGGAGTATCGCCGGCCGTTCAGGCCGAGCTCTGGGAATCGGTCATCCACACAAGGAGACGCTGGAAACGCTTGAAGAAGATGCCGCATGGCTGCAAAAAGCTGCGCAGGTGGTGCCCGTGGAAGCTCTCCTGGGAGAGGCGGCCAAGGGTGTTCGGAGGTGATCTTTGAGAGTACCTTTATTGGATCTGGAACCGGAATATCGGGAAGTGGAGGCGGAAGTACTGGAGGCGGTCCGGGACGTGGTCGGGTCACGTCGTTTCATTCTGGGACCCAGGGTGGAAGAGCTGGAGGAGCGCATCGCACAGTACTGCGGCTGCAGCTACGCCGTTGCAGTCTCCTCCGGGACGGATGCATTGTTGCTGAGCCTCATGGCCTTGGGTGTGGGCCCGGGTGATTTTGTGGTGACCACCCCGTTTACCTTTTTCGCAACGGCGGGGGCCATTGCCAGGACCGGCGCCAGGCCGCTCTTCGTGGATATAGAGGCCGAATCCTACAACATGGATCCCCAGGCACTCAAGCGGCTTGTGCACGATATGGACGGTGAGCGGAAGACGCGGATAAAGGCCGTCGTTCCTGTGCACCTCTACGGCCGTTGTGCGGACATGGATGCCATAGCCGAGGTCACGGAATCGCTGGATATCGGGCTGGTGGAAGACGCGGCCCAGGCAATCGGTGCGGAATACAGGGGATCGCAAGGCCGGACCCGGCGCGCCGGAGCTCTGGGCAATTTGGGATGCTTTTCCTTCTATCCTACCAAGAACCTGGGGGGGGCGGGCGAGGGCGGTATGGTGACCACCGACGATCATGAGCTTTATGAAAGGTTGAGGATCTTGAGAAATCATGGTGACGTTAGCCGATATCACCATGAATACATCGGGGGGAATTTTCGCATGGACGCCTTCCAGGGGGCCGTCCTGCTGGTCAAGATGAAGTACCTGGAACGGTGGATAAGAAAACGTCGTGCCCATGCAGCGCTCTACGAGCGGTTGATCGCTGACAGGGGGGTGGCCCGAGTGCGCACACCCGATCACGGCCCGGGACGGCACGTATATCACCAGTTCGTGGTGGACGCGGGAGAGGCCAGGGACGCACTTCGAGCTTACCTGTCGGAGGGCGGGGTGGGCACGGAGATCTACTACCCGATTCCTCTCCACCTGCAACCTTGCTTCTCCTACCTTGGATACGGTCCAAAAGATTTTCCTGTGGCGGAGCGTGCGGCCAAAAGCACCCTGGCCGTGCCCATGTATCCGGGTCTGGTCCATGATCAGATAAGTTATGTAGTTGATTTAATGGCTAAATTTTTCGAGGAGAGGCACCACGAAAAAAAGTGAAAAATCTGCCAAAAAACCGCTTGACTTTCCGGATCTTCTCACCTATAAGGAGGGTTCCTTTTCGGGACGACCCGGTCGGGTCGACACAAGCACAATGTCTTGACTTCTCGTCCCGGATGCATTAGAATTTTTAGTATCTTTGTTCTTTGAAAACTAAATAGTGATGCCGCTTCAGGCCCTTTTATTTTTTCGATACGGGATTAAAATCCCATGAATTTAAGTGGAGAGTTTGATCCTGGCTCAGAACGAACGCTGGCGGCGTGCCTAACACATGCAAGTCGAACGAGAAATCGGGCACTCAGGCAACTGAGTGCCGGAGAGTAAAGTGGCGCACGGGTGAGTAACGCGTGGGTAACCTGCCCTCGAATCTGGGATAACATCGCGAAAGCGTTGCTAATACCGGATACCGCCCCTCGGACCGTGGTCCAGGGGGTGAAAGGTGACCTCTTCATGAAAGTTGCCGTTCGGGGATGGGCCCGCGTACCATTAGCTTGTTGGCGGGGTAATGGCCCACCAAGGCTACGATGGTTAGCTGGTCTGAGAGGATGATCAGCCACACTGGAACTGAAACACGGTCCAGACTCCTACGGGAGGCAGCAGTGAGGAATTTTGCGCAATGGGGGAA
>JAFDIS010000126.1 GCA_019307945.1 Deltaproteobacteria bacterium
TCCAATTACAATTCACGGCCGCGGGCGGCCGAAGTCATGGTATGCGGTGATCGCTACAGCGTAATTCGCGCCAGGGAGACCTATGAGGACCTGGTGCGCGGCGAGGTGATCCCGGAGTTCTTGGGCCAAGGGTGATCCGGAAGATGGAAGCGGTCGAATTCTGGAAAATGAACGGCAGCGGGAACGATTTCATCCTGATCGACAACCGAGAAGGCCAGGTTCCTGAAGGAGAAATGGCCCGTCTGGTGAGCAGGGCCTGTAGACGACGGGAATCAGTGGGGGCCGACGGGGTGATTTTCGTTGTGGGCTCGGACCACTACGATTTCGCCTGGCGGTTTTTCAACGCGGACGGCGGGGAGGTGGAAATGTGCGGCAACGGGGGGCGTTGCGTCGCCCGTTTCGCCTACTTAAAGGGCATCGCCGGCCCCACCATGACCTTCGAGACCCGGGTCGGGCCCATCTCGGCCGAGGTGAGCGACCGTCGGGTCAAGGTGTTGATGCCCAGGCCCTCGGGACTGTCCGTCGATCTGGACCTGGAACCGCGGTCTGCCTGGCGGAGCGTGGACTTCATCAACACCGGCGTACCCCACGTGGTGGTGAGGGTGGATGACCTGGAGACCCATCCCGTGGTGGAGGAAGGCAGACTCATTCGTTACCATGAGCGTTTTGCGCCCGAAGGGACGAACGCCAACTTCATGAGCCCTGCGGGCCCGAACCTTTTGGAGGTGCGGACCTACGAACGGGGAGTGGAGGACGAGACCCTGGCCTGCGGGACGGGGGCAATCGCCTGTTCCCTGATAGCCTCCGTGAGGGGGCTGGTCAGTTCCCCGGTGCGTGTGAAGACCAGGGGCGGAGAGACCCTGACCATCCACTTCGAGAAACAGGGGGATGACTTCGGCCGGGTGTGGCTCGAGGGAAACACCGCCATTGCGTACCAGGGTCGCTTGCACGCGGAAGCCTTGTGACGAACCGAATGACTTAGCAAGAATACAGGGAGGTTCTCATGTTCAAGGGATCCATCGTGGCCATCGTGACTCCTTTCAAAGAGGGGCGAGTGGACGAGGAAACCTATCGTGAACTCATCGAGTTTCAGATTGAAAACGGAACCAGCGCCATCGTGCCCTGCGGCACCACGGGAGAGTCGGCGACGCTGGACATGGCCGAACACTCAAGGGTGATAGACATCGCCGTGGAGGCGGTGAACAAAAGGGTGCCCGTGATAGCCGGAACCGGGGGGAACAGCACGAGCGAGGCCATCGAATTGACGGCCCATGCGAAAAAGGCGGGGGCCGACGCTACGCTTCAGGTGACGCCCTATTACAACAAGCCAACCCAGGAGGGCCTCTACCGGCATTTCAAGGCCATTGCCGAGGCCGTGCCTCTGCCCCAGGTCCTCTACAACGTTCCAGGTCGCACCGGCGTGAACATGCTGCCCGAAACCGTGGCACGGCTGGCCGAGCTTTCGGAGGTCGTGGCCATTAAGGAGGCCTCGGGCGATCTCGGGCAGATGGCGGAGATCGTCAGGCTTGCAGGAGACAAGATCACGCTCCTTTCAGGGGACGACAACGTGATCTTGCCGGTCCTCTCCGTGGGAGGAAAGGGAGTGGTCTCCGTGGTGGCCAACATCGTGCCGGCCGATACGGCGGCGGTGATGCGGGCCTGGGAAGAAGGGGACATGGCCAAGGCCCAAACGCTGTTCCTCAAGCTCCTGCCCCTGTGCAAGGCCATGTTCTACGAGACCAACCCTATCCCGGTGAAGACCTCCCTGGCGCTCATGGGCAAGATAGGCGACGAGATGAGGCTGCCTCTCTGCCCGATGGCTCCCGCCAACCTGGAGAAGCTGAAAAAGGCTCTGGCCGACTACGGCCTTTTGGGTTGAGCTCCGGGTGGCCCTGGAAACCCTGGAGATCAAGGAGGGGGGACCATGACGGATGTGATCGTAGCCGGAGTGGCCGGCCGTATGGGCATGCGCATCGTGCATATGATTCAACAGGATCCCGGGGTACGTCTCGTGGGGGCCTTCGAGCGCCCGGACCACCCGGCGGTGGGTGAAGACGCCGGTGTGGTGGCGGGAACGGGTCCGCTGGGGATCAGGATCATGGGTTCCGTGGAAGAAGCCCTGGGAGAGGGCCGGGTGCTGATCGATTTCACGGCCCCGGAGGCCACGCTGGAAAACCTGCGCAGCATCTGTCCCAGGGGGCTGGCCGCCGTTATCGGCACCACGGGTCTGGAGGGCGCCCTCCTGGAAGAGGCCGAGCGCCTGGCCGGCACCATTCGGTGCGTCATGGCGCCCAACATGAGTGTGGGTGTCAACGTCCTTTTCAAGCTGGCGGGGCTGGTGGCCTCCATCCTGGGTTCTGATTACGACATGGAGATCCTGGAGGTTCACCACAGGCTCAAGAAGGATGCCCCAAGCGGGACCGCCATGCGCTTGGGCCGGATCCTGGCCGAATCCGTGGGCAGGGACCTGGAGAAGGTGGGGGTCTACGAACGGAAGGGCATCATCGGGCGGCGCACGGACGAGGAGATCGGGATCCAGACCTGGCGGGGCGGAGACATCACCGGCGAGCACACGGTCCTGTTCGCGGGCATCGGGGAGCGCCTGGAACTGATCCACCGCGCCCACAACCGGGACAACTTCGCCCGTGGGGCGATCCGCGCCGCCAAGTGGGTGGTCGATCAGCCCGAAGGGCTTTATGACATGCAGGATGTGCTGGGACTCCGTTGAGGGCAGGCAGGCCTCGGGGCCCATGCCCGGTTAGGCCCCGATGTTAGAAAGGTGAGATATTTTATGGAGATGTATCGAAGCGCGGAACGCTTGCGCAAGCTGCCGCCTTATCTTTTCAAGGAGATCGATCGAAAAAAGGAAGAAGTGCGCGCCCGGGGCGTGGACATCATCGACCTGGGTGTGGGGGACCCGGACCTTCCCACGCCGCCCCACATCGTGGAGGCCATGAAGAAGGCCCTGGACGACTCTTCCAACCACCAATACCCCTCCTATTCGGGGATGCACCGCTTCAGGGAGACCGTGGCGCGGTGGTACGGCGAGCGGTTCGGGGTGGATCTTGATCCGCAAACTGAGGTGGTCTCGCTCATCGGGAGCAAGGAGGGAATCGCCCACTTTCCGCTGGCCTTCATCGATCCGGGCGACGTGGCGCTCGTGCCCACGCCCGCATATCCTGTTTACCACATCGGAACGCTTTTTGCTGGGGGAGAGTCTTATTTTCTGCCTCTTGTGGCGGAGAACGATTTCCTGCCCGACCTGGAGGCGATCCCCGGGGCCGTTCGTGAGAAGGCCCGCGTCCTTTTCATCAACTACCCCAACAATCCCACGGCCGCCACGGCCGACCCGGCGTTTTTCGAGCGGGTCGTGGCCTTCGCCCGGGAGCACGGCATAATCGTGTGCCACGATGCGGCCTACACGGAATTGACCTTTGACGGCTACATGCCCCCCAGTTTCCTCCAGGCGCCGGGGGCCAAGGACGTGGGAATCGAGTTTCACAGTCTGTCAAAAACCTACAACATGACCGGCTGGCGCATCGGGTTCGCCGTGGGAAACCGGGAAGCGGTGCAGGGCCTGGGCGCCGTGAAGAGCAACGTGGACTCGGGTGTGTTCCAGGCTGTGCAGTGGGCCGCCATCGAGGCCATTGAAGGGGACCAGGCCTGCGTGGCCGAGATGCGAAAGGTCTACCAGGAGCGGCGGGACCTGATGGTTGAAGGGCTGCGCAAGGCGGGATTTGAACTGGCGGCTCCCAGGGCCACCTTTTATCTCTGGGTCAGGGTGCCTCAGGGCTACACATCAGCACGGCTGGCAACAAGGCTGCTGGAGGAGGCGGGTGTGGTGGTTACGCCGGGAAACGGTTTCGGGGAGCCCGGCGAAGGGTATTTTAGGATCGCCCTTACCCGGACCAGGGAACGTATGGCTGAGGCCCTAGAAAGACTCCAGGGCCTCTCATTGTAATAAACGGCGACCCGGGGGGGGTGTGTTCCCGAAGGGCTGGGGAGTGGATGGAGACTGCGTACATCGGGGTGGGGTCCAACCTGGGCGACAGGGAAGAAAACTGCCTCGGGGCCGTGGACCGTATGGTACGGATGCCCGCGTGCCGGGTGACGGGCCGGGCCGATCTTTTTCAGACCGAACCGGTAGGTGTCCGGGACCAGGACTGGTTCGTGAACACCGTGGTGCGGCTGGACACCGCCCTGGACGCCAAAACCTTGCTCAAGGGTCTGCTGCGGATCGAGACGGACATGGGCAGGGTGCGCAGGAAACGATGGGATGCACGAACCATCGACCTGGACATCCTCCTTTTCGGTGAGCGTACCATAGATGAGCCGGACCTCAGGGTCCCCCATCCCTTGCTGCACGAAAGAAGGTTCGTGCTTGTCCCCCTGGTCCAACTGGCGCCGGAACTGCGACACCCGGTGCTGGGTGCGAGCATGCGGGAACTCCTGGCGAGATTGCCTGAAAAGGGCCAGGCCGTGACCGTGTACAAGACGGGATGACACCATGGGCATAATCCGCCTGTTGATATTGGGCGGCCTGATCTATCTCCTGTACCGCCTCGGAAAAGGGGTGTTCGGATCAGGCGGCGTCGCCGGGGGACGAAAAGACGGCATCATCGATGAGATGGTCCAGGACCCCCAGTGCCGGACATACATCCCCAGGCGGGAGGCCGTGCGCAAGGTCATCCGGGGCCGGGAATTCTATTTCTGCAGTGAGGAGTGCGCTGCCGCTTACAAACGGAAAAGCGGCGAATAGGGATGCGGTGTGCTTGGGGTGAAGTCTGCAATGGAAACATGAGGGGGAGATCATGAAATTTTTCATCGACACGGCAAACGTGGAAGAGATCAGTAAGGCCAACGACCTAGGCATGGTGGACGGTGTGACCACCAATCCCTCACTGGTGGCCAGGGAGAACCGCGAGTTTCGAGGACTCATACAGGAAATCTGCGGGATCGTGGACGGTCCTGTCAATGCCGAGGTGGTCAGCGTGGAGGCCGAGGGAATGGTGAGCGAGGCCAGGGATCTGGCCGCACTGGCCGATAACATCGTGGTGAAGATCCCGCTGATCGAAGAGGGCCTCAAGGCGGTAAAGAGACTGTCCGCCGAAGGGATCAAGACCAACGTCACCCTCTGCTTTTCGCCGGTCCAGGCCCTGATGGCCGCAAAGGCCGGTGCGGACTATATCAGCCCTTTCGTTGGCAGGCTGGACGATATCAGCGCGCCCGGCATGGAACTGGTGGAACAGATCGTCACGATTTACGACAATTACGGGTTTGAGACCGAAGTGATCGTGGCCAGCGTCAGGAATCCGCTTCATGTCGTGGAGGCCGCGTTGATGGGGGCCGACATCGCCACGATTCCCTACAAGGTGATCCAGCAGTTGATCAAGCACCCCCTGACCGATATCGGCCTTGAAAAGTTTCTGGCGGACTGGAAGAAACAGGGATAGCCATGGTTTTGTCTCGGCTTGCGGTGTGCCTTGCGGGGCTCGCGATCGTCTCGGCCTGGGTCCCGCAGGCGGGGGCCGACATCTACCGATACCAGGATGAGGATGGGGTCTGGCATTTCACCAACATAAAGACGGACACCCGCTACAAGCTCTATATCCGAACAAGTAAGAGGAAGTCAGCCGCCTACATCAAAAAGTACGACGGGATCATCCGCCAGGCCTCGCGGCGGTTCGGGGTGGATCCCCACCTGATCAAGGCGGTGATCAAGGCCGAGTCGGATTTCGATCACAGGGCCGTGTCCCATAAGGGCGCGCGGGGCCTGATGCAGTTGATGCCCACAACGGCACGAAAAATGGAAGTGGAGAACCCCTTCGATCCCGAGGAGAATATCTTCGGGGGGACCCGATACCTGAGTCAACTGCTGGAGCGGTTCAAGCCAAGCCTTGCCTCGGCCATCGCCGCTTACAACGTGGGTCCTGAAAAAGTCGAACAATTCGGAGGAGTTCCTCCGATCCCCGAGACCCGGGCCTTCGTGGAAAAGGTCCTGGGCTATTACAGGCAGTATCAGCCCCCGACCCGGTGAATGGCCCCGGAGACTACGGGGGTGAGCATAGGGAACGATCGTCTTGTTCGTTGCACCGGAAAATGACCCAAGGATCAGAAAGCGCCGATAGCTCCCAGGGGCGTGTTTCCAATCTCCCCAACCTGATGACGGCCCTGCGGCTGGCCAGCATCCCCCTGGTGTTCACCCTTCTGCATTTTTTCCCGGGGAAACTGGGCAGTTTCATGGCGGCCCTCTGCGTGAGCGCGGCATTTGTCACGGACTTCCTGGATGGGTTCCTGGCCAGGCGATACGGGGCGGTCACCACCCTGGGAAAATTCCTGGATCCCCTGGCCGACAAGATTTTGGTCTGCGTCACCATGATCATGTTGATTCCCTTGGAGAGGATCCCCGTCTGGATGGTGATCGTGATCCTGATCCGTGAAATCGGCCTCACCGGGCTTCGCGGGATTGCCGCGGGGGAAGGCGTGATCATCCAGGCCAGCAAGCTCGGCAAGTACAAGACGGCTTTTCAGGCCGTTGCCCTGGTGGGTCTCTGCCTTCACTACACGTATTTCCGCGTGGATTTTCATCTAGTGGGTATGGTGCTCCTCTGGGTGGCCCTGGTCCTGACGGTGTGGTCGGGGTGGAACTATTTCAGACAGTTCAGCAAGGTGGTCTTTTCGAAGAAGGTTCCAGACGACTAGGGGCCCTCGTCCCATGGGATGGGATTGCCCGAAAGGCCCGCCTGATTTTTTATTGACAAAGCGGCGAAGGGAGGTAAAATAGAGGATTATTGCGGGAATAGCTCAGTTGGTAGAGCTCCACGTTGCCAACGTGGTTGTCGCGGGTTCAAGTCCCGTTTCCCGCTCCAGAGCGCAAAAGAGGGCGGCATAGCCAAGTGGCTAAGGCAGCGGTCTGCAAAACCGTTATTCACCGGTTCGAATCCGGTTGCCGCCTCCAGGAAAAAAGAGCCGGCCCCCAAGGTCGGCTCTTTTTTTATTTTTCCTCCGCCCTTTATAAGATTTCAATAGTTTTACCGGCGATTCTACTGCCTCGCCTGGACCAGTTCGATACTTATGCCATCCGGGGCTTCAAGGTAGGCGATTCGGACACCCGGCAGGAAATCATAGGGCTCCACTGAGAACGTCGCGCCTTTTTCCCTGAGCCTGTCACAGAAAGCGTCCAGGTCTCCGAATACGCGAAACCCGAAGTGATCAGTTCCCCATTGATTGTGGCTGATATAGTCCGCATAATGCCGCAGGCGGTTATGCGGGTCCGGGTCCTCACCCGGCCTCCGGCCTCGGATCAAGAGATCAACGCCCTGAAACGCAATAGTGATTTGGGGGGCCCCACGGACTTCCGATTCATCGATGATTTTGCCGCCCAGAACATTTGTGTACCAGGCGGCTGCTGACGTGGGATCTTCACTGATGATGTGAATGTGCTCAAAGACCATCTCTGTATCGTTCATAGCGGTTTACTCCTGTCATTCCATAGAACCCGGCAATGGCCTGCATACTGTAAATAAATTTCTTCATGGTGGCCGTTTTTATGACCAAGCTTCGCTGCCTTGCCTCCCTTGCGGTCGCTTAAGGATAATGGTGTCATGCATCAAAAGGCACCTGTCAAGAGGATAATGGTCTGCTCCGCCCAAAGAATGCTATTATTTGGGGCCGCGTCTGCTTTCTGCATCCCCCTGTTTGTCAGGTCCCCCTGCCCGATCCCGCCCCAGTCACCCATCCGGATCAAGGGCCCCACCCGGGTCTTCTCAGGTCACCCAGGATGGACGGGTTTCCGAAGCGAAGTAAGATGAGGGTCAAGACCTGGCTCCAAGTCTCTTCTTGACATGCGGCTGGGATTGCTCGATCCTTTACTTGTGGGCTTTTGAAACCTTCCCTAATTCTCTGCATTGGAGTGGGACCCCATGGAAAGACCTTCCAAGATCTGCCGCTGAGGCTCCCGGGCCTCAGGTTTTCCACGCCCGGGAGCGGGTATAGAGCATTACTCTGCACGTCCGTTCAAGTGGGTGGATCCCTGGGCTTTCTATTTGCTCCCGGCATGGACTGCAGAGGCGAGTGAAGCCCCCGGTTTCTCCCTTGATATTGACACCCAGGAAACGGACTTTACAAGGGGCTTGGTTACAATGGGGCAACGCCCTGAATAATACCGCCCCCTGGGGCAAGGGAGTTTAGGCGAATCCAACTAGGTGAGCGTGAGGCAAGAGCAGCAGGGCCCCCGTGGTACCGCGCATGGGCCCCGGGCCCTTGTGGACGTCTTTTCCACAGATAAATCCATCGAAAGGAGGGCGACATGAAAAGGCAGCTGATCAACTACGAGACCCTTCTCAAAGTAACGCGGGCCATCTCCCACTCCAAGGATCCCGAGGAGGTGGTGCTCATGGCGGTGGAAGCTATAGCCACGTCCCTCGGGGCCAAAGGCTGCGCCATTTTTCTCATCAACCGCAAGACGAATGAACTGGCCCTGGCGGCTTCCTTCGGACTAAGCCGAGGTTATCTCGACAAGGGGCCCATAAGCGCCATGAAATCCATTGCCGCATCCCTGGCCGAGGGGCCCGTGGCCATTTACGACGTCTCCGATGACCCCCGCATCCAGTACCCTGAAGAAGCTAAGAAGGAGGGGATTTCCTCCATTCTGTCCGTGCCCTTGATCGCACGGGGTAATGTCATCGGCGCTCTCCGCATCTACACGTCGGAGCCCTGGGAGTTCACCCTGGAGGACGTCAATTTTGTCCAGGCCATGGCCCAGATCACGGGCATGGCCCTTGAAATGGCGCGGCAATACAAGGGGCTCAAGGACAGCATCGAGATCCTCAAGTCCCTGAAAGCTAGAGGCCAGGCCAAGACTCGTTGAAAGGACACCGGGGGCCGGGAGGACACGAAAACCCTTGTCGAACCCTAGAAGTGCTCGGAGAGGGGCGGGCGTGGAGCTTGCCCCTTTTCCCCTGAGCCACATCCCTATTTCTCCAAAATCACGCAAACGTGTTCCTCCCCAGAGCAGTCTTCACAGAATCGCCGGATCAGGTTCATTAGCTTTGGCTGGAGCTCAGTGCTACACTCCTTTTTATGCTTAAAAGGGAGGCGATCTTCCAGAGTACTAAGGTCTGCTTTCCTGATTACTGGAGTCGCGTACGGACGCAGGCCCTTTGGTGCCGATCTTCATGCTCACTGAGTTCATCGAGCCGGTGGGCAAAAGGGGGTATTTTTCAATGGCCTTTAGGGTTCTATCGCACCACTACCAGCCCTGAAGTGGATTTTTTGATCGTTGGGGCCTGAGAACTCCCGTTTTCCGGCATGCGAATGGTCGTGTTCAGACATGAGAGTGTTTCATGGCGCGCTGATCCACTACACGAAGGGTGAGCTTCAGTAGAGCCGCAGTAGGCCCGCTGGCACCTCTCGTGAGCTTGTCTGCCGCGCCGGGTGCGATCCAGGCAGGCATGACTCCTCCGAAAGCGAACGCTTCAGTTTTTCTTGACTAATGAAATAACTGAAGTTTCACCGAATTGTGAGCCATCGAATCACGCAACCATACGCAGCAGCGTGTCCACGAAAGATTTTCGCGGGAGTTTGTCATGTGTACGGCAAACGGCATCAAAATTATGTGTCAAGGCAGCCTTGGCCATGATATGTCTGAGATCAGAGAAGGCAAAACTGTTGCGACCTCTGACTTTGTGACGGCGTTCGGGGATATTTTCAAGTCGTGCCCCATAGATCCAGGTAATGGTGGCTGCCATCA
>JAFDIS010000127.1 GCA_019307945.1 Deltaproteobacteria bacterium
TCAACCCCTGCCTCTCCCTGCATGAGGAGAATCCTGCGTCCCCCGGCCCGCGCCTCCTTTGGTTTTTTAGCCCCATCGGGTGTAGGGCCGGTCCACGAGCGCGGCGTTGGTGTAGCGGGAATCGTGGGTCACTTCCTTGCCCACCCATGCAGGCAAGGGCATTTCCTGATCTTCCCGTTCCAATTCCACCTCCGCCACCACGAGCCCCTCATTGGCCCCTGTAAACTCGTCCACTTCCCACACCAGGCCCTCGTAAGGTATCCTGTAGCGGGTCTTTTCAATGAGGGGTTTCTTGCAGAGGGAGTTCAGGATTTCCCGGGCATCCTCCAGAGGGATCTCATATTCGTACTCCAACCTTGCGATTCCCCGGGCCGGGCCCTTGACACCGATGATCCCCCTGCCGTGGCCCGTTCTGACTCGGACCACCCGTTCCTTGTCCGTGCACAAATACCCTTGTACATAGCGCACGCCATGGATGCCCTTTCGCCAGGAGTCGTCCTTGACCAGGAACTTTCGCTCGATTTCAAGACCCACAAGACCCCTCCCGTATCAAGCCTCTTCCTTCCTTTCCCCCGGGGCCGACTCCACACCGATGGTGAGCGGCCTGGCCGGGTCCCCCGCAAGGTAGAGCGTCTGGGTCGGAAAGGCGAATTCTATTCCCTCTTCCAGGAATTTTTCAAAGACCGCCTTGTTGAATCGTTCCGTGAATGCCATGTAGTCCCAGTAATTGGGGGGATGGTACCAGTAGATCACCAGGATGTTGAGAGCATCGGCGTTGAACTCGCTGAAATAGACCCTGGCAGGAAGTTCGGGATCCATCCCTTCGTGATCCTCGAGGATCTCTTTTACGATCTCAACTGCCCGCTCCACCTTTTCAGGGGGAGTGTCGTAAGTGATGGTGAGATTGGCCACGCGCCGGATGTAGGGCCGTTTTCCAATGTTGCGGATGATCTTGTTGGCCAGTTCGCCGTTGGGGATGGTGACAAGGTGGCCGTCCAGCGTGCGTACCTTGGTGGAGCGAAGCCCCACCTCTTCCACCACGCCGTCGTGGCCTTCCACCACGATGCGGTCACCCATCTCAAAGGGTTTGTCCGCGAACAGCACCACGGAACCGAAAAAATTCTTGATCGTATCCTGGGCCGCCAGGGCGAAGGCCAGGCCGCCGATCCCCAGGCCCGCTATGATGGACGTGATGGGTTTGTCGCTCAGGATCTGGGCCACCTGAACCAGCACGAGTATGACCACGGTTACCCGCAGGCTCTTGCGAACGATGGGGACCAGCATGTCGTCCAGTTTGGTCTCGGTCCTCCCCGCCAGGGTGCTGAGCCAGGTGGTCGGGATATCCACCAACCAGTAGAGGAAATACCCGACGCCTACGCTCACCAGTATACCGCTCACCGTTTCCGAGGCCTCCGCCACCCACCCCCTCAGTTCCAGAAGCGCAAGCCCCAGTGCGATACCTGCCGCGGCCATGAGCAGCACGGCACCCCTGCCCACGGCCTTGAGGGTAACGGCGATGATCCGGCGATTCCGGGCCTCGAACCTCAGACCGATCCGGGTTAGCAGCACCCTCGCCACCTTGCCCGCGAGCAAAGAGATGAGAATGATCCCGAAAAGGGCCAGGAGCCGCCAAAGACTGTTTCCCAGGATCTGGTATTGCAGAATATTTTCCATGACCGACCTCCAGGTGTCCATTCTTGGCGACTTAATCTAAAAACCGCGTCCATCTTAGTTGAAACGCAGTCCCGGGTAAAGCGCCGAAGCCCTGATGGGCCCCGAGGATCGGACCGGTGACCGCTGGCGCGGGGATCTCACCCGCAAGATCACCGCAAGAGGACAAGCCATCCCACAAAGGTCAGTCCGGACACCGGCGTGGTCACGGAAATGGCCGTTGAGGCGAGGGATGGGTCTCCCCCCATCTCACCGGCGAGGACATAGCTCAGGGTAGCGGTGGGAGAGGCCAAAAGAATGATTCCCGGCAGGATGCAAGCGCCATCAAGGTCAAACAAGCCGAAGAGCATCCAGCCCAGCGCGGGTTGGAGGACCAGTTTGAGGAACGAGATGGCGCCGACGAGGGAAATCCCGCCCATGGAGGGTGAAATGGAAAGGGAAGCGCCGATCAGGAGGAGTGCCAGAGGCAGGGCCATGCCGCTCAGGATCTTGAGGGTCCTGTCCACCACCCCCGGCAGGTGCAAGCCCGCCAGGGAAAACGCGATCGCCCCCAGGGAGGTCAGGACGATGGGATTGGCCAGAAGGGTCTTGAGGAAAAAGATCAGATTCCAGCGTTTCTCCGTGTCGCCCGCCAGGGACTGTAGCGCCACGATGGCCAGGAAATTCTGGGCCAGGATCAAAAAGGAAGCCAAGAGCCCGGCCCGGGCAAACCCTTCCTTGCCCAGGGCGTAGAATGCCACCGCAAGACCCATGTAGCCCAGGTTGCCGTGGATGGAGGTCTGGACGAAGGTGCCCCACCGCTCCGGCGTCAGGCGAAAAAGCCGTCCAACCCCCAGGGCCGCGAAAAATACAATCACCGGCGGCAAGAGTGTGCCCAGCACCAGCAAGGGATCGAAATAGGCGTGGAAAGAAGCCCCTGCAATCTCCCTGAACAGCATGGCGGGAATGGCCAGGTAAAAGACGAGGCGGTTCAAGGGGCTGACGACGTTTTCGGGCAGGAGTCCCCGGCTCCGCGTCCACCATCCGAGGACGATGACGGCAAAAAGGGAAATGATCGTGTTCAGGACAGATTGCACGGAAGGAAACCCCAATGGTGGGGGCGGATAATCGGGATCCTACCCCCCGAATCGAACGCCCCGGGCATAACGGTGTCCATGATGGTCCCCGCTACCGGGGAACCCACCGGCCCATGGTCATAGAGGCGCGGGCAGGCCCACGCCCCAAAGCTTCAGCGGTGTTCCGGTTTTGCGCACCGGAGAATATGGGATTCCTCTTGCCCTGTCAAGAAGGGCGGGTTCAATGCACTTCATTGGGGAGGCGGCAAGCCACGGGTTGACGGTTGTGCCGCCGGGAGGGTATGCTGATCCTGTAATCAGTGACTCCGGGGCCATGCTCTTGACCAAATACAGGATCGCCCATGATCGACATAACCGCCATCGACTACTCCCACCTGGACCTGCCGGAAATCCTCATGTTTCTCTTCCACCCGAGGCCCGAGTGGGGAGGTTCCGGAGGCCCGGGGGAGGACCTCTTGATCCCCGTGGAGCAGGACGTGTCCATCGGTGCCAGGCTCCACTTCCACGACGCCCAGGCGCCCACTATCCTCTTTTTTCACGGAAACGGGGAAATAGTAGCCGACTATGACGACCTGGGGCCCCTGTACGTCCAGAACGGGATCAATTTTCTTCCCGTGGACTACCGGGGATACGGCCGCTCCGGGGGCTCTCCCTCGGTCACGGCCATGATGCGAGACTGCCACGTGATCTTCGATTTTGTCAGGGATTGGCTGGAGAAAAAGGGGCATAGCGGTCCCCTGGTGGTGATGGGCCGCTCACTGGGAAGCGCCTCGGCCCTGGAACTGGCCGCGCACTACGAAGAAGCCATCTCCGGCCTCATCATCGAAAGCGGCTTCGCCCTGGCGGGTCCTCTCCTGCGACTCCTTGGACTGGACACCGAGGCCATGGAATTCAAGGAAGAGGCAGGGTTTCGCAACGTGGACAAAATCGCTCGTTACCACAAGCCCACCCTTGTGATTCACGCCCAGTATGATCACATCATCCCCCTGTCGGACGGGGTGGCCCTCTTCGAGGCAAGTCAGGCCCGCAACAAGCGGTTTCTGGAAATCAAGGGTGCCAACCACAACGATATCTTCCTTAGGGGCCTGGACCCCTACATGAGGGCAATCAAGGAGCTGATGGACAAACTGTGAACCTAAAATCGGAGGTGACGGTGGTCGTCCCGCCCCACGGGTTTGACTGCGAAGCAACCGGCGCGTATCCCGTCGGGGGGATGTTTATGCGAACCCGCGCATGCGGATCAGTCCTAAAAAGGAGGGGTACCATGTGGGATGCATCGAAATGCGATCTTTGCGGTGAATGTCTGGCAAACTGCCGTTATGTCGATTATGACAAGGAAAGGGCGGCCGAGGATATCAAACTCCTCATGGAAGGAAAGGAGGCGGATATCCTCAAGTCATGTATCACGTGCGTGGCCTGCAATGATTATTGCCCTACCGGAGCCGATCCTTCCAATCTCATCTTCAAGATGCAGGAAAAAACAGGCGCTTCTCCCATCGTGGCATCCATGAAGCCCCTGGTCGATCTGATGACCAAGGGCCTTGAAGGAGAGGGTGGGCCCGGCCAGTTGATTCCCGGTGACCCGGATAAGCCCGTTTTATCCTTTGACTCCTTTGAGTTCAAACAGTTTCCTGAGGGCACTCTCGACAGCGCTCTGTTCAAAGGGATGAGCGTGGTGCGAGGACCCGAGTACATGTCCCTTGTAGGGGCCGTTCATATGGGTGCCGAGAGCCTATCGGAAAAATACGCCCAAAAGGTCATTGATCGACTGGCCGAGCTGAAAAAGGACATTGTCTATATTCATAACGAAGGATATCTGCTGGCACACATGAAAGCCAAGGAGCTTGGTATTGAGGTCCCTTTTCGCTACCAACACCTCTTCGAATACCTGATCGATTTTCTAAAGAATAACCCGGACAGCATCAAGAAGCTGAACAAGAAGGTGGCCTATCAGGCCAACTGCGCCATCAGATGGTTCCGCCAGCAGGACATCTGGCTGGGTGAAATCTTTGATCTTATCGGCGTGGAATGTCCCCCCAGGGAGTACTCGGGAGTCAATGCCCTTTGCTGTAGCGGGCCCATTATCGGCACGAACAAGGAATTGGCCATTGACATTCAACAAAGGAATGTAAAGGACGCCATGGACTGCGGGGCCGAGGCCCTGATCACCATCTGCCCGATGTGCGATGCGGTGCTGAGACGACCTACCTCCCAGTTGGGCTTTCCAAAGATCTTTATCACTGATCTGTGTCGCATGGCGCTGGGTGAAATCCCGTGGCCCGGCGCTTGAAACGATAACCGAGTTCAATTGCCAAAGGGATCAGGTCTCGACAACCGACACCCCGCCTTTTTGTCGAATGTTGAGACCTGACACCCGCCCCACCTGCCGGGACCCTCCGGATGGAGTGATGCCATGGCCAACAGTCTTTACGTCACGGCAACAGAGGCCCGAAGCGGAAAATCACTCGTCGCATTGGGTCTCATGGAAATGTTGCTGCGCAAGGTCGAGAAGGTCGCCTTCTTTCGTCCGATCAGCGCGGGCAAGCACGACTCCGATATTCAACTCTTTTCCTCGCGATTCAATCTAAAAATCGCTCACGAACGAATGTACGGCCTGAGTGCCGAGGAAATCGGCGCACTGTTGACCGCGGGCAAGTCCGACGAGATCGTTGAAAAGATCATTGAGAAATACAGGGACCTTGCCGGGGAACATGATTTCGTCCTGTGTGAGGGTACGGACTTTGCCACCTCCACCTCGGCCTTTGAACTGGATATAAACGCGGAGATCTGCAAAAACCTGGGATCTCCCGTCCTCCTGGTGGCCAAGGCACAGCCCGCCGGGGTCAAGGCTACCATCACAGGGATCGAGTTGGCACTGGACTCATTGAGGGAAAGGGGCTGCCATCCCATCGCCACCATTGTGAATCGCATCGCATCAGAAGACCAAGGAATTATTCTGAAGGCCTTGGAAGAGATCCGCTCGGCGCAAGCCCAGCTCTTTTATGCCATACCCGAGGAACCACCCTTGGGAAAACCGACCGTCAGGGAAATCGCAGACGTCCTGGGAGCCCACGTCCTGTACGGCGGAGAACAACTGACCAGGCATGTATACAATTTTACAGTGGCAGCCATGCAGCTTCATAATTTTCTGCCGAGGATAGAGCGGGGGTCGCTGATTATCACCCCCGGTGACAGGGCGGATGTGATTGTTGCCTGCCTGGCCGCCATGTCCTCAAAATCCATGGAAAACATTGCGGGAATCCTGCTGACGGGCGGCCTCAGACCTGAAAAACCCATTCAAACCCTCATCGAAGGCTTCCCTCCCCTCGTACCGATCATAAGCGTCGAGCAAAACACATTTCCCACCGCTGCGGTCGTCGATAAGATTCATGCGACCATTTTGCCCGAGGACGACAGAAAGATCATGCAGGCGATCGCACTTTTTGAAGAACATGTCGATGCGGAACAACTGGCGGAAAAACTCATTACCGTTCGCACCACGATCCTCACTCCAAAGATGTTCGAATATGAACTCATACAAAAGGCAAAGGCCGCAACGCAACACATCATCCTGCCCGAGGGCGATGAACCAAGGATTCTTCGCGCGGCTGAGATCCTCACTCGCCGAGAGGTGGCGAATATTACTCTGCTGGGAAACAGGGAGCGAATTCTTGGCAGGATATCCGAACTGGGTTTACGGATCCGCGACCCTGATATTATCGACCCGCAAACCTCACCCTTCTTTGACGACTATGTGAACACTTTTTATGAGTTGAGAAAATCCAAGGGGATAACCATCGACAACGCTCAGGACATGATCTCCGATGTCAACTACTTCGGTACCATGATGATCTACAAGGGGCACGCGGACGGTATGGTATCCGGGGCCATTCACAGCACGGCATCAACGATACGACCAGCCCTTGAGATCATTCGAACGAAGCCCGGCTTTTCCATAGTGTCAAGCGTGTTTTTCATGTGTCTTGAAGACAGGGTCCTCGTGTACGGGGATTGCGCGGTAAATCCCGATCCGAGCCCGTCTCAGCTTGCGGAAATCGCCCTGGCCTCGGCACAAACCGCTCAGACATTCGGCATCCTTCCAGTCGTGGCCATGCTGTCCTATTCTACGGGGGAATCGGGAAGAGGAGAAGATGTGGACAAGGTCAGGGAGGCTACCCGCATCGCCAAACAAAAGGCCATGGAGGTCTATCCAGGGCTCAAGATAGATGGTCCGATCCAGTATGATGCGGCCGTGGACCCCTCAGTGGCCAGAGCAAAAATGCCGGCAAGCGAAGTGGCAGGGAAAGCTACGGTGTTGATCTTTCCTGATCTCAATACCGGCAACAACACCTATAAGGCCGTACAGCGGTCGGCCGGAGCAATAGCCGTAGGGCCGGTGCTCCAGGGCTTGAGAAATCCCGTAAATGACCTGAGTCGAGGATGCACGATCCCCGATATCGTAAACACAGTCGCAATTACGGCCATACAGGCCCAGTCGGTCAAGGGCTTGGCATGAAAATACTCGTTATCAATACCGGAAGCTCCTCGATAAAATATGAGCTTTTCGACATGGGCCGATCGGCGGTCCTGGCATCGGGCATTGTTGAGAGGATTGGAGAAAAATCCGGCAATTTGACACACTCGAAAACCCTGGCAGACGGCACTAGCTTGAAAAGGACTGAAAGTGTGTCGATCCCGGATCATCGGGCCGGACTGAAACGCATCGTGGCGCTCTTGCTCAATTCAGAAACAGGCGTCATACGGAAAAGGTCTGAAATAGCGGCCGTAGGCCACCGTGTAGTGCATGGCGGCGAAGACTTTCACTCCACGAGCGTCATTGATGAAAAGGTGATGGAGGCCCTGAGGCAAAACGTCAGGCTTGCCCCTTTACACAACCCCGCCAACATCACCGGAATCGAGATATCGAGGGATATTTTTCCCGAGGCGGTTCAGGTGGCAGTGTTCGATACGGCCTTCCACCAGACTATCCCCATGAAGGCCTTTCTGTATGCCATCCCGATCGAGCTGTATGAAAATGAAAAAATCAGAAAATACGGCTTTCACGGGACCTCTCATGCCTATGTTGCGGAAAAGGCCGCCCTGTTCCTGGGCGTAGCCCTGGAAGAATTGAATCTCATCACCATTCACCTTGGAAACGGCGCCAGTATGGCCGCCCTCAGGAACGGCAAGTGCGTGGACACCAGCATGGGCATGACTCCCCTAGGAGGCCTCGTCATGGGGACCCGCTCAGGCGATGTGGACCCGGCTCTTCCATTTTTTCTGGCCGATAATCTCGGAATGTCGTTGAAAGATATCGACAAACTCCTTAACGAAAAGAGCGGCCTCAAAGGACTTTGCGGGACAAACGACATGAGGGAGGTGATTGAAAAAAGGAATTCGGGCGATGAAAGGGCGCAAATCGCCCTGGAGCTCTACTGCTACCGCGTCAAAAAATATATCGGTGCCTATTTTGCCGTGCTAGGCGGTCTGGATAGCTTGGTTTTTACGGCGGGGATAGGAGAAAACTCCCCTGAAGTCAGACGACTGTGCTGCGAGGGCCTGAGCGGCCTTGGTATTCAAATTGATCCCGAAAGGAATAATCGCAGCGCCGATGAAATCAGAGATATCAGTGTTCCGGAAAGCCCTGTCAGAGTCCTGGTGATTCCCACGGATGAGGAATTCAAGATCGCTCAGGAAACGCTGAAAGCACTGCAATCCCGATGATGGCCGTGGCGGTGGAGGTCACGTCTCCTGTCAGAAAATATTAGACAGGATTTACAGGATCAGAAGGATTCTTCTTTCCCTGGTCTCTCTGCCGGAGTCAAAAGAGCCCTAAGAACCGCCACCAGCGGTCTAAACCTCACGAGCTTTCCCGGAGCCCTTGGGGGCCCCTTGCAGGCTCCCGAAGTCATTTATTCGACGGCGATCGTCGGCCCGAGAGGCGGAAAAACAATCCTGTCAGTCTTGTCGATCCTGTCAACCCCCATCACCATCAGACCCATCACACAGGCTGGCGCCTGAGGCGGAACGGGAAACCCGGAGCCATAGGACGCTGCGGGGTAAAACCGCTTGAGCGTTTTCCTTGTTTAGTAAACAGACAGGCAAGTAGCACCCCAAAATGGTACATGTCAAAAGGAAAATAAAAAAGAGAATTATGGCATTACCCGTAATTGGGCGGCAGCCTTCAGCAACCGTTGGTCAGCGGAATAAAGGACCGCCCCCCGATCCTCCGCCAGGGCCAAATACAATGTGTCATATACGGTCAAATTATGCTCGCCTGCCAATTCAAGGGCCCGAGGAAGTAAGGGTCGGTGAGGGAAAAGCCGAATCGGCATTGAAAGGAGGTCAGCAAGAAGCTGCTCGCTTTCTTCCTTGGAAAGTTCCCCGGATTTTCGTTTTTTGTTGACCACATTGGCGGTTTCTGCCAGCAATAGTTCCGGACCAAGGGCGGTGTTGAGACTACGCTCCACGCCCCTGAGGAAATCATCGAACCCCTCTGGCAGCGGCCCGTCCGGAATGAATAGCCGGATCAAGGCCGACGTATCCACGACCCCGATCATCGCTGGCGGTCCTTCCGAACCGTGCGGACAGTATCCGTTAGAGGACGTCCTCGGAGTCGTTCACGCCACTCAGCAGCATTGACCAAAAAAGATCTTCGGGAAAGCCTCACTTCTTGTTCCAGGATTAATCTTATTTGTTCCTGAAGACTGCGCCGATTTTTTTCCGCCATGCGTTGCAACTCCAAATAAATATCCTCGGGGATGTTACGAATGCTGACCGCTCTTGCCTTCATTTTGCTCCCCCATAATAAGCTATCAATATGATAGCAATTAAGATGATATCAATATAATATTATTGTAATTTGTGTCAAGTCAAAAAGAAAAATGGGGAC
>JAFDIS010000128.1 GCA_019307945.1 Deltaproteobacteria bacterium
GTCCAGAAAGCGAGGACCAACAGCCCAAAGTTTGATCGAGAGTCAGACAAAAAGTATCTTTCATATGCCACTCTGATCCGCCTGGCAGGAATAGCGTATCCAGCGGTGATCAAACCCAGGGCCGCTCCTCCGAACGACCCAACAAGATTCATGGCCACATCGCTTAGACCGGATGTCCTGCTGGGAAGGAACTGCTGTAACACCTCCAGGGTAAAGCTCAGGCACCCTCCTGCCAGTGTTGCCCACAGGATTCTGCGAAAACCTCCTGTCCTGGCCGCAAATCGCCGGGTCACAAGCATGCCCAGAGGCGCGTAGACCAGGATGTTGACCAGCAGATCACTTCGGGATTTATCCTCAGGCCAGGGACATGCAAAGATCTGCCAGAGCCCCCCCTCCGGCCAATGCCATCCGGCGAAGGGATAAAGCGAACCGTACACGATGAGTAAGACATAGCCGATAATCAGCCACGGTCGCGGGTTGGACTTTCTCCACAATTGCTTCAAGATGAAAGGCCTCTTTTGGACATCCGGACAGGAGCAGGGCGGCCCATGTTCAAATTTCGTCGCGGATTGTTTGACGCTCTTTTCCCATCAAAAGGGAAGATTTCATGGCTTCGGCAGGACAGCGAGCACATCAGAGCCCGCGTGTTGATACAGGTGGCTGTGCCGTAGCCTTACGATCCACCATCTCCAAAGGAGCGAAAGCGGACCACGCGACAGGGACTGCCGACGGCGACTGCATAATCGGGCACGGCGCTGACTACCACGCTTCCGGCGCCGATAACGCACCCAACTCCAACATCGGCAGCGATCAACGAGCCGTTCCCGATCCATGTATCACGGCCGATCCCTATCTTTCTGAACACCCCCCCCTGATCTCGAATCGGCACATCAGGATCGTCAAAAAAATGCTGACGTGAGCCGCTCATGATATGGACACCACTTCCAATTACGCAGTCCCGCCCGATTTCGGCCCAACCGATGTCGCAGCGCGTACCCAAATAAACGCCATCATCGATCCGAACCCTTGGATCGGAAAACGTGGTTCCAAAGCTGATGCAGCAATCTTTCAGAGAACACCCCGTAACCCATTGTAGTACGCCTCGGCGGAACCACTCTCCGGTGATTCCAGGCCACAAGGAAGCGAATTGCATGACCGCCCCGAATGCCCGTCGATCTCCCACGATATAGGCCTGCGACAAATACAGCCCAAATGCGGGCAGGCTCAACACGCGAAACATTGCACTCAACAGAGACTTGAAAACTCTTTTCATGCTTTTGAGATTTCCATTTATTCGGCGGCACGTGACAGAAAAGCTCTCAACTCCTGCCTTGCTCCCCGTCAAGAAATTCTCGTTGCCAGATCTCCAGGGCCACCATGGTCCCAAGGAGATGAGCGTAGTTCCGTTTCGACGAGATGTGGAGTTCGAAAACCTCACGGATTCCCTCCGGACGGTACAGTCCCCGGGACAACGTGCGTTCATCGAACAAGATCCGCTCCATTGCTTCCCTGAAGTACTTCCGCTGCCAATGGTCAAACTCTGTGTAGTGCCGGAAGCCGGGCAGGCTGAGACGTTTCGCCAAGGAATTGAATTTATCCGTTACAAAGAGGCGAAGTCGCCCCGCATCAAGGGGTGCCCCAGTGTTTGAATTCGGGATACGGAGCAGGGCGGGCATACAACGCCTTACCACCTCGACCTGGAGTTCACCGGACCAGCGCTGATTCAAAGGCAACCTCAAAAGGACCTCCAGGAAGGCCTCGTCCAGGTAAGGAAGTCGCACCTCCACGTGCGCCCGAAACACGGAAAGAGACGCCACCACCTGCCGACGAACCCACTCGTGAAGGTAGAAGTAAAGGCACAGATCCGCCGGAAGCATCTCGTGGCCCACTCCCCTCACGGCCTCCTCCAGGGACCTGCGAGGCCCCTCCCGTACGACAGCAGCGACCTCGCTTTCAAAAACCCTGTCCGGGTCCAGATCCCGGATCCCGAGGTTTGCATGCTCGTTCACGTAATTCACCACGTCCCGGACGGATGAGCAACCTTCGAGTTGCGGAGTCGCAGCCACAGGATACGCAAGGGACGCCTTGGCGAGTTCACCGGCGTGACCACGGAGCACGATCCTGAAGGGTGCCTCCCTGAAAAAATCAAGGGCGCGTCGTTCTGTAGACTCGTGGGGGTGATAAAATCCATCGCTCAGGCGGACCAGCGTCCGAGCCAGTTCCTCGAAATCGGTGAGGTCGTTCTTACTGATTTCCAGGAATTCGTGACGTGTACAAGCCGCTGCTGCAAGTCTTGCTGTCAACCTTTCGTCTTCACACCTCGGAAGGCCCAAAGTATAGGAAGGACGTCCTTTGGCCTGCTCACCCAAGGCAGCCAAAATCGCCCGCGAATCCAGCCCTCCTGAAAGCGAAAGCCCCAACCGCTCCAGGCCGCCGGTGCGCCTCGCCACGGCCTTCTCAAAGGCCTCTGCCGTTTCAGAAAGCGCAGGGCGGTAGATCCTCTCTCCTGCAGGAGGGAAAAGGGACGCCGCCCGCCAATATGACCGAATGGAAGGGGCCTTTTCACCGGGCCTGTATTCCAGTAAAGAAGCCGGAGGAAGGAGCTGTATGCCTTCCACGAGTGTCTTTTCACCCAGCACAAAACCGAAACGATAACAGTCTGCAAAGGCACGGATATTTCTTTTAAAGGGGCTATCCGGCAACTGCAGCAGGGCCTTGACCTCTGAGGCAAAGGCCAAGCCGTCTTTGAGCAGCATCCAATACAGGGGCCGCGTTCCGAACTTGTCTGAAACGAGAACGAGCCTGCCTGCATGCGCGTCAAGAGCCGCCAGGGAAAAGCTCCCGGATATCGAAGCAAGGCTGTCCGTTTCTCGGTTCAGGGCAAATCTCCCCAGTTCCGAACGATCCCCTGCACCGTATACTTCTCCTTCCGAGACGACCATCTTTCCCGGACCAATCGACACCAACGACTCTCCCGGCAGCACCCCCAGATCATTGAACCCCAGCGCTGCACTGCTGTCCGGAGCCATCCATGCCGCCTTATTCATGTCATCACGAGTCGTCATGACCTCCAGCATATTCTCAAGGGCCATTTCCAGCACTTGATCATGATGCGCCTTTACGATTCCTGCAATGCCCGGCATGCGATTCCCTCAGAATTTCCAAAGTGGAGCCACGCGACTGGGAATCACGCGGAAAAGATCGTATAAACCCGGTATCTCCACAAACAAAAGCAATATGAACACCCCAACGGCCACGCAACCGAAAAACACGAGACCCGCCTCGCGATAAAGTTTCTCCGGGGCCTGGACCGGGCTGTGGGGCTTGAAACAGACCTTCATGTAGTAGGCAAAAAAACCGGCAAAGAACGGAGAGGCGAACAGAAGTTCCAAATGGTACCGAACTACGAAAACCCCTGAGAAAAACGCGCAGGATGCCACGTAGAAAAACAAGCTCAGGATCAGGCGTTCCTCCGTGTAATGTCGAAAAGAGGAACGATAGGCCCCGGCCACCTCCGGGTCCCCGATCATGCGGTATTCCGCCAGGCGTTTCGCCCCCATTAGAAACGCCCCGGCCATCCAGTAAGCGATGGTGAGCGAAAGCGGCGGCACCCGGTCCGGTATCAGCGCGAACCATCCCAAGTACAATCGTATGGGATTGTTCAGGGACTCGCTGAGCACGTCCGCGTAGGGCAAGTCCTTCGTACGCACGGGTGGTACGTTGTACGCCAGCCCCGCCACCCACAGGGCGGCAGCCGACCCGAAAAACCCCGGCCCCAATGTCCAGGCAGCGGCCAGTCCCACCGCGCCCAGCCCCGCCCATTCGAGGTAGGCAACGGGAATGCTCACCTTCCCCGAAGGAACCGGTCGATGCCGTTTCACCGGATGCATGGCATCCCTCTTGGCATCCAGGATCTCATTAATCACATAGTTACTAGACGCCACAAGGCAGGTCGCCCCAACGGCCAGGGCGAGCGACAAGACCCAACTCCCTCCCGACGGCGGTGCCACGAAAAAGGCAAGGACCACACCGAGAAGCATGAAGACATTCTTGAACCAGTGATCGGGCCGGGCGATGGCCACGTATGCAGCCACGCCCCCCTTTCCACCGGGCGAAACGCGCGCCCCCGAACGGATCCCTGATGTCGGAGGGGCCGGATTTTCACTCGGCATAGCTATCTTTCTCCTTCCATCTCCACCCAATTTTGTATCCGATTAAACCCACGGGTTGCGAGGGCGAACCTGGCCTTTGCATTCCTCGCCGCAACGCCGTCCACCTCCGGTCGATCACCCACGTAAAGACACGTTCGGGGGTCTATTTCCCACAGCGCGCACGCGTGCAAAATACCCCGGGGTGAAGGCTTGAACGCGTTGATTTCCGGGTCCGTTCCCGCCAGATGCAGATCGAACCAGGGGCTCACCCCCAGGGCCTCCAGTTTTCTTTTCGTGGGATAGTCCGAAAACGCGCCGACCCGTACCCCGAGGTCCGCGCACGCCTCGAAAAGGGGCTCGATCCCCGGCCGCTTACAGAACCGCAAATATCGAAGTGGGCGCCTGAACATCCATTCCTCCACGACCGCCTTTACGTACTCAGGTGTGGTGCGGAGCCTGGTGGCCACCACCTCGTATTGAAGCCGCTCCAAGGGCTCCGTCCCGCCACCCTTCCCTCTCAACCGTTCCCGCTCCCTCCGAAAAACACTGAGCGTTCCAGCAACTTTCCATCCAGACGCGGGCCGAAATGCCCCGTAAGCGAGAATCTCGAGCAACATGAACGCCCTGAGGGGGCTTTGCCTGTAAAGGGTCCCATCCACATCGAACAGAACCGCCCGGATCACCTCGTATCCCCTCGCCCCGCTCCGGCAAGTTCCACCACCCGGAATACCTGGATTCGGTGATTCCCCTTGTCCACCACAAAGACCCGGCCATGCCGATCCACGGCCACGTCAGAGGGCAGGTGAAATCGGCCCGGCCCCTCGCCCGCGGACCCGAACATGGCCAGGAACCGCCCCTTTCGGTCAAACACCTGCACCCTGTGGTTGCCGCGGTCTACCGCAAACAGCCTGCCCGAACCGTCGAACGCCAGGCCCGAAGGGTTGCGGAAGCGGCCGATCTCATCTCCTTCGCCCCCGAAGCTCCCCACCCGGTCACCATCAAAGGTCATGACCTCAATTCGGTGGTTCCCGAAGTCCGACACATAAAGCAGGCCTTCCGTGCCCACGGCCACCGAGATCGGCTTGTGAAAACGGCCTGCCTCCTCTCCTTTTCCCCCCAGGGAATGAACATACCGACCGCGCGCATCGAAAATCACCACTCGGTGGTTTCCCCAGTCCGCGACCGCCCACCTTCCCTCAGGCCCGAAAGCGATGTCCCTTGGATTGTGGAAGCGATCCCAGACCCTGAACCTTCTGATCTGCCCCTGGTATCGAGACGCATTGTCCAGGATCACGATCCGATTGCCCCCGGTGTCCGTCACGTAAATCCGCCCGTCAGGGGCTGTGACGGCGCAATCGGGGTACTGAATCCAGGTGGGCCCGGTGTCGGTCCCGAATCGGGAAAGGATCCGACCCTCCCGCGTGAGTATGTAGATCCTGTGTCCCAGGTCGTCGGCAACAAGCAGCTTTCCACCCGGAGCCGCCCACACGCCGAAAGGCCCCGCAAAGGTCGTACCGTCACCGAGGCCGGGACCGATGGTTCGTTCCCAACGAAAGGACAATCCGGCCTCAGCCGATTCGGCACCGAACATCACCGCCATCACCAAGAAAGCAATCAACAACCGCAAGTCTTCATACCCTGTGGTGTAAGAGGGAAAGAACACGCCACATCGCCGCCTACGGGGCCTCGTAGAGCAGCACCGCACCGCTCCAAGGCCCCAACTCGATTTTCCGCACGGGTTCGAAGCGCAAGTTCCCCGCGGGTTTCCCGTCACCTGGCACGGGACCTCCCCCCTCCGGAACCACCCGCCAGGCAAGGCCTCCGGGTTCCACACTCCGTGCCTTGTTGCCAGCGTTCACCCAGACTTCGCCCCTGGCGTATTGCCTTTGGAAGAGATTTCGCCCCCTGGCCAAATCATCCATGTCCGGCACGGGCTTCAGGGGCTTTCCCAGGTTTACTTCGTATTCCGGGTACCAGCTCAAGACTTTTCGGGCGAAGTAATTGATGTAGGTGTAACGACCCTTTAAGAGCAGGTAACAGGCAAGCAGATAGGTCCGCATCCCCACATCCTGATCCCCTTTTCGCAGGTAGGGCTGAAAGATGACGATATTGTCGTTCCGCACCAGGCGCAGCACGCGCCGGTTCGCCATGACCCAATCATCGGCGTTGCGGGTCATCCAGGCTCTTTCCACGAACGCGCCCGAGGCCGTGCTGAAATAGTCCGTGGTGTCCCAGGTGGTGAACTGGGCGTTGATGTTCGGGATAGTGGCGAAACCCTGCTCCTCCAAATACCGTGTAAGGCCTGCCATGAAGGACTCGTACGCCTCGCGCCAAGTGGCCCCGCCCAGTTCCTTGAACCGGGTTCGCACCGCCACCCTGCCCTTGAGACGGGGGTCCATCTGCCGGGCCTCGGCATGAAGCATATCCACGGACGAGGAATCCAGGAACACGCCCTGGTACCGGCCGGCCCTGCACTGCCTGGCGATGGAGCGCTTCCAGTACTCGCGGAACCCCGGATGGGCGATGTTCATGAGGTACTTGCCGTCACTGGATGAACGCACCCGCTCACCCCGGGCGTTGTGCCAGAACCAGTCTTCGTGGCGTGTCACCTCGGGCCAGTCGTTGCCCCATCGCCTGCCGTCCACGATAAAGGTGTGCCTGGGCTGCTGCTGCCAGATACCCAGGTGGTAATGGATCACCACGAACCCGGGCTTGTACCGCCGCAGGCGGCGGGTAATCGGCAACACCAGCTTTTGGGCGCCCACGTAGTGGGTGGCCGAAAACCGGGCTTGCCCGTCAGACATCCCGTTCGGGAGCTGGTCGGCAAATACCCCGATCCGTTCCGAAACGTCCGGAAATCCGAACCGGTCCGTGCCGCCGGCCCATGCCAGGCCCGGCAGGGCCAGGGCGAACATCCAGACCGCCAGTGACCTTATCGTGCAGGTCATCCATAATCCCCGATTGGTAAAATGCATCTTTTGAACCGCCAAAACACAAGGAACGCCACGTTATTTCGAACCGCCAAGGCGCCAAGGACGCCTGTTTTTTTAACCGCCAAGACGCCAAGGACGCCAAGATTTTATGATTCCTTGCAGACCTAAATCGTTAAAAAGCGTAAGAGCATTCCAGCGTTCCGGCATTCTCCATTCCGGCCTCTTCCGTTATTTCTTGGCGTCCTTGGCGTCTTGGCGGTTCCTTTTTCACCCCAGCATCCGCAGCAGTTCCAGCACCTTCCCCCGACTCCCTATCAAAACGTCGTATCCCCACACCACGCACAGGAACAGCCCCACCACCGCGGCCACCCACCTAGGCCCGTTCCCCCGGCCGGAGAGCATGTCCCTTCTCTGAAACCACGCCCACGCCGCGTATCCACAAAGGAGAGGCACGAGAGGAAGCCGGTAGCGCGGATGTCCGAACACCAGGGCATGAAGCCCGCTGAACCCCACAAACATGACCGCAGCCACCCAGTCCATAGGCGCCCTGGCCCACAAGAAACGCCACACAAACCCCACCAGGCCGCAGAACGTCACCAGGATGCACGCGCCCAGAATGAAAACAGCGGCGATTGTGATCGCGACAGGGCATGAAAACCTTGAAAAATATCCCTTTTCCATACCCGCGACCACGGTACGTTCAAGCCCCCAGAAGTTGGCCAGCTTGACCATGGATCGAAGCGCGGTCTGCAAAACGTGCGCTTTCATGTACGCCAAGGCCTGATTGACCGCAGCCTTCTGCCGCTGGGCCTCGTTTCCCGGCGGAAGGTGGCCCGGCTTACCGCTGTTCCACACCTCCACGGCCGCCCAGGCCCTGTGAAGGGGGGTGTGCTCGTAGTTCCCCATGTACAGGTTCAGCCCTCCCATGGTCCCCACCGGCACCACCTGGCCGAACACCCGGTAGTTGCGGTACGCCCAGGGGGAAAGGGTCACCGCAAAACACACCACAAACGCCGCCCCCAGGACCAAAGCCTTAAGACCGTGGCGTCGGCTCAGCCACACCGTAGCCAACCCCAAAAGTAAGCCCACGGGGTATGCAATGCTGCGTGTCAAGCCGGCCAGGGCCCATACCACGCCCGCGCTGGAGCACCAGACGGGCCCACCGGAACGAACCCCCCGCTCCAGCATCCAAAGGGCCAAGAGCAGGAGGAAGATGAACAGGGTCTCTGTAAGGATGAGGAAGTTGAAAAAAACCAGGGTGGGATACAAAAGGAACACTGCGGTGCCCGCCGCGGCCGCCCCTTTCCCCCACCACCGCCGCCCCAGGCGCCACAGAAGCAACCCCGTTACCAGCGCAAGGGCCGCCTGGACCGCCCGAACCGCGGGGTGCCCCAGCCCCAGGCGAAAAAAACCGGCCAGAAAGGCCGGGTACAAGGGCGGGCGCATGGCGGTGGGCCGACCCGGCTTGAAAGCAAACTCCCCACGTTCCGCAATGCCCCGGGCCAGTTGGTGGTAATGCTGCTCGTCCACGATCCGCAGGGGCTGATCCCACAGGGCCGTGCCGATGGCCAGGCGCAGTGACGCAGCCGCCAGAAACACGAGCCAAAGGGTTGACAAATTCTTCAGAAAAGAGCTACCCAATTGCTCAACCCCGCTGCTGTTATGGCGGGGCCCGACGTCGGTCCTTTTCACGGGCGGTCCCGCAGCGCGAACTCGATCTGGCGCATGGTCCGCGCCCATGCCCGGGCGGCAGCCTCCATGCCCCCCACGGTCCAGTGGACGCCGTCCTTGTATATGAACCGCCTCCGGTCGCCCGAGGACTGGATCTCGTCGAATACGTAGGCCACCGGCACCCCGAGTTCCCGGGCTCGGGCCACCAGCATCCGGTTGAACTCCGCTTCCGGCCGGGACGCCGGATCGTCGAACCCCCTGGGCGGGATCGTCCCCAGCACGGCCACCGTGCCCCGGGCTTCCGCCTGCCGCACGATGTCCACCAGGGCGTCCACCCACTTCCGGTAGGTCTCCGGGGCACGGCGTTTCCCCCGCACATCGTTGGTGCCAAACATCACCAGCACGAACTCCGGGTTCTCGGGCTCGAGGGCCTTTTTCAGGGCGTTCTTCCGGCCCCAGCCCGTGCGCATGCCCGCGAACCCCTTCGCGCCCACGGTATAGATGCCCAGGGCGCCCTCCACCATCTGCCGGTACACCGTGGGCCCGGTGAGCGAGTCGCCGTACAGGCACACGTGGCCCCGCCGCACGCTGCCCTTCCCCCGCTCGTGCACCGCCCGCACCTGCTCGGCGTAGGCAAGGCGGTCCCGTTCCACCGGGGTCAACGACCGTGCACGGCCTTCGGAGACCGATACAACTGCAA
>JAFDIS010000129.1 GCA_019307945.1 Deltaproteobacteria bacterium
TCGCACAAAAAATGCGGCAACTCTCTTGCAATGTGCGCTTGGTCTTTGACTATTTGCGCATGACTCAAAACTCATGTGTCCTCCCCTTGCGACATTAGAATAAAATCACCGTGGGGTATTGTAGCGGTCTTCCGATGTGGGCTCTGCCTGCAGAAGCCTGGGCATCATCACATCCAGCAACAGGCAGTAGCTTGCACCGCTCTTTTGCACACGGTTCCAGAAATCGGATGGACTGAAGCGGTCCCACACTGCCACGGAGCAGCCCCGCCAGGCCGCACGTCCGACCAGCGCAAAGGCGCCGCCCACGTGGTACAGGGGCAGGTCGCAGTAGACCACATCGTCCGGGTGGAGGAGTTTGACTCCGTAATAGCAGTAATTTTGAAGCCAGCGGTACGATTGGACCACCCCTTTGGGTGGTCCCGTGGTCCCCGAGGTGTACACGATGTTGGCCGTATCCCAGTAGTGCAGTTCCACGTCGGGATCGGTACGATCCCCCTGCAAAAGCTCGTCAAATGAGGTTTGTTTGAAAGCCCCGTCCAGCTTCTGCCCGGACTTGTCCCTGCTGTAATCGTGTTCCCCGGGTTTCGGGCGATGGATGACAACGGGGAGATCTTCAATTTCCGGCTGGATCCGGTTCAGGACGGGCTCACGGCCATTCTCGGTAATGAGAAGCTTCGGTTTGGTATCATTGATCTGGTACGAAAGGAGGCGGCCCTGGTAGAGAAAGTTGATGGGGCAGAAAACAGCCCCGATCTTCCAAATGCCATACATGGCCAGGGTGGTAACCAGGGGGTTTTTCAGGAACAGGGATACCCGGTCACCCTTGCTCGCCCCCATGGATCTGAGATTATTGGCAACGCAGTTGGCCAGCCTGTTAAATTCACCGTAGCTCAGGGTCCTGTCCTCTTCACCATAATACATAAAGGGCTTTTCAGGCCTGCTATGGGCCCACTCCTTCAACTTGTCCACAAGCAGACCCATTTGATTCAATCTGTTTTCGAGCTCTTCGGAATTCATACTGTGACATCCCCCTGAATCTTCTTGACCGTGGTGTGACGAAATGCGGTTGCCGGACGGTCAGCGTTCCGGCTCAGAATTCTCTTTGGAGGGCAGTGCAACCACGGCATTGCCCGTCATTGTGATCTCCCCGCGTTGATTCTCACTATGTAATTCCATTTCCACGAGGTGATCCTTCCCATCAACCCATTTTTTCACAATCTTCCCTCTGCACCAGTTGGTATCTCCGAACCTCACGAAGGCTTCGAGGCGGGCGTTCAGTTTCCGCAAAAAACCATGATCGCTCATCCAGTTGGTAACAAGGTGTCCGAACCAGCAGATTCTCTGAAAGCCCAGATCAAGAGGCAGTGGCGAACCCATCAAAATTTCGGCGGCCGCCGGGTGAAAATGGGAAAGCGATATGGGCTCCGGCGCTCCGGTTTCAGGATCTTTGTAGGACAGGCCGGGCTTGCTGCGCAGGTGGAGCAGCTTCGGGCCGTGGGCAAGCGCTATCCGGTGCCAAGCCGCGCCGATGGCCCACGCCACCATGTCCGAAAGGCTCAGGGGTCCTTTTACCACCGGGACAAGTTCATCTCCGACAGCTACGGTTTCATACCAGCGCGGGGCCGCGCCCCTGATCTCCTCGGCTTCCACTGCGGAACAGATGGCCTCTAGCTCCTCGTCGCTGTAACGGTGTATCCTGATCCCGGAATCCTTTTCCCGTCTCCTGCCTTTTTCGCCGCCCCCCAGTTTCCTTTCGGTGCGCATCATGTGCCATGTACAGGTGCCGACCGTTTCTTGCCGCTGGTTGACATAGCTCAGGATGCCCGATTGCAGGAACCGGCGGCGCCCGTCCGGACCGCCCTTGTCCTCCAGTTCAAGAAGACGGTTGCTCACCGTGAAACGGTCATCCACGCGGATCACACGGTGCCATTCCCATTCCGCACCCACAAAAGTGGATACCAGGCCGGGAAGGCCGATGATGGCCTGGCCTTCCGAGACCGCAGTCAAAAAAAAGGGCGGGGCGATGATGCCGCGGTGGATGCCGCGCTTTGCGTAATCCTCATCGAGCCACAGGGGATTATGATCTCCGGTCCCGTTCGCAAAGTGCCTGATGGCGTCCCTGGTGGCCACCTCATTGCCGATCTTCGGACGGATGAGGGCACCGACCATCCGGCTCCTGTATTTTTCCAGGCCCCGATCCACGATCTCTTTTTTATCCGTCGTTGCCATTTGTCATGCCTGGTTCAGTCAAAAACACCGTTTTCCGCATAATGGCCAAATTCCTCATCGGACAGGCCAAGAATCTCCTTGCATACATATTCCGTGTGCTCCCCCAGGCACGGCGACCGCCACACCTCTTGAGGAGCCTTAGAGAATTCGATGGAATGCCCGGGATAGTCCACCATCCCCATCTCGGGATGCTCAAGCCTTGTGTAATACCGATCATGCACCAGTTGGGGATCGTGGCCCAGGTCCTCACCGTTATTCAGGACCCCCGCAGGCACGCCGTTTTTCTGCATCACGAACATCACCTCTTTCGCAGGACGCTCATAGGTCCATGATTCCACGAGGCGGTTCAGGTCCTCCTCGTTTCTCTTCCGTGCGGACATGGTGACGAACCTCTCATCCCGGCTCCACGGAGGACCGCCCGTGGCCTTGCAGAATCCCCGCCATTGTTCTTCGTTGAAGACCGCAATGGCGCACCATCGATCCTTGCCCCGGCACCGGTAGACACCGTGAGGGGCCGCACAAGGGGACTTGTTTCCAAGCCTTTCCGCCACTCTCTGGTTTACGGCGTAGTCCAGAAGCGCGGGGCTCACAAACTGCACGACCGCTTCGACCTGGGCGGCGTCCAGGTAAAGTCCTTTGCCGGTCCGACGCCGGTAATCAAGCGCCGATACCACGCCCAACAGGTTCAGCCGCGGAATCAGGTAATCCGTATAAGAACCATAAGGTCCCGTCGGCTTCCGGTCGGGCCATCCGCACAGGTATGTGATACCGCTGACGGCCGCGAGCGTTACCCCGTATCCCGGCATGGATCTCAATTCGCCCGTCTGGCCGAACATGCATGAACTGATCATGATGATGTCCGGCTTCAGTGCCTTGAGATCATTATAGCCCAACCCGTACTTGTCCATCACGCCGGATGTATAGCTGTCGATAACGATATCGCATTTGCCGACAAGCCGCCTGGCGAGACGCACCCCGTCAGGGTGTTTCAAATTGAGGGCCATGCTGTACTTGCTGGCGTTCTCCCGCCCAAAAAACAGCGAATTGTCGATACCCGCCCTGTCGTCTTTGAAGGGCGTCATTGTTCGGATGATATCAGGCCGCGTCCGGGTCTCTATCTTGATGACCTCCGCACCATAGTTGCCAGCCCAACTGGCTGTCAGGGGTCCCACCACCGCCCAACCAAACTCCGCTATTCTGATTCCCTCCAGTATCTTCTTCGTCATGGCTTCTTTGTTGCGATCAAATGATCCCGGCGATGCTGAGCGCCTCGAGTTCATTTCTCGAAATACGCAGTTCCTTTTCATATATCTCGCTATTATGTTCGCCGATAAGAGGCGCGCGACACCTCACCCTGCACAATTTCTTGTCCGTCCTGATAAAAGGTCCCGGGTAGGTAATTGAGTGGTCCAGCGGTGAATGCTCCAGTTCCACCCAGAACCTCCTTTCCCGGAGGTGTTCATTTTCCAGAACCCCCCTGGCGTCATAAATGGGATAGACCATCACGCGCCGCCGGACACCTTCTTTCCAGAGTTCCTCCTGTGTGTGGTTCCTGAAAAACCGGGAGATGGGTTGCACTATGTGGCGATCGATCTCGTCCTGGGGCGTTCGGCCTATGTCGAATTTGCGCCAGTCCATGCCTTTCATGACGTCGGTCGCGAGACCTTCCTCATCCATCCACCTGGTGAGGGCGGGGTTGCTCACGGCTCCCATATTGCCCCCGAACAGGTAGAAGGCCACATACCCGTCCCTGCAGCTCCAAACGACGGGGGTCGTCGTGCCGAGTGGCGGAATCTTGAGGGCGCTGCCCGGACGTCTGAGTATCTTTGCCCTCCCGTCCCACAGGGTGTGAGCGGTATATGCCACGCGTTCCATGGCCTTCAGTATGGATACATGGACGTGCTGGCCCTCACCGGATACTCCCCGGTGGTAAAGGGCCATCACCGTCCCGGTGGCGGCATCGGCCCCGGCATGGAAAAACGACTGGGGCAAGCTGATCCGAAGGGGGGGCCTGTCGGGGTCCCCACAGATAAACGACAGACCGGAAAGGGCCCACAATGTGATGTCGGATGCTTTGAAATCCTTGTAAGGGCCGGCGGGGCCGAAGGGGGTAATGGAGGTCACGATGATATCCGGATTTTCCTTGCACAGGGCATCGTACCCCAGCCCAATCTCGTCCATATGGCCCGGAGCGAAGGACTCCACGACCGCGTCGGAGACCTTCACCAGCTTCTTGAAGATCTCTTTACCCTCCGCTGTCTCAATATCCAGCGTGATGCCGCGTTTGCTCGTGTTGAGCGCGAACCAGTAAAGGCTTTTTTCAGGATCCACTTCATCCCGGTAAAATGGTCCGATGCGCCGGGCGTCATCTCCGCCGGGTTTCTCGATCTTGATGACATCCGCGCCCAGATCCCCGAGGAGTTTACCGCACATAAGACCCATCTCGTTGGTCAAATCCAGAATGCGATAGGGCGCGAGCATGCCCGTCTGTTGAATTACCTGCAAACCTCATCCTCCATGAATGGAAAGTGACGGCGTCCCCCGTCCGGGCGAAAACGGGGCTGGCGCCGGGGTGCCGATCACGTAGACTGAATATCTCCCTGGGTTACGGGCCTATCATCGTATTGGGTAGAATCAGAGTGATCTGGGGAAACGCGATGAGAATGGCGAGTGTCAAAATATCCATGGCAACGAACCATGCGATGCCGCGGAAAATGACTTCGAGCGGAATGGAGTCCCCTACGACCCCTTTGATAACATATACATTCAGTCCCACAGGGGGAGTTATCAGTCCGATCTCCAGGTACTTGATCATGATGATTCCGAACCAGATCAGGTTGAAGCCCAGGCCTTCCATCACGGGGAACACCACGGGAAGTGTCAGGAGCATCACTCCCACGGGATCCAAGAACATGCCCAGAAAAATATAGACAATGGACAAACCCGCCACGACGAGCACAGGATGGATTTGCAATGACAGGATGGACTCACAAATCACCGAGGGAAGATCGCTCACTCCCATGAACTTGGTAAACAGGGAAGCGCCCAGGGCTATGGCGAAGATCTGTGATGTGCTGCGTACCGTATCGCTGAGGGATTCCTTGAAATTGTCCCACCGCAGCTTTCCTGAAATGAGCGCAAGAATGAAAGCGCCGGTAGCCCCGACCCCTCCCGCTTCGGTGGGAGTGAAAAGCCCCAGATAGATGCCCCCTATGACCAGCAGGAACAGGGCCAGAATACCCCACGTGCCTTTCAGGGAAACCAATCTGTCCCGCCAGCGTATTTTTTCCCGGACGAGAGGACACAATTCCCTGTTTTGCACGGCTCTAAAGTAGATCATGCCCATATAAATGAGGGCCGACAAGATACCGGGGATGAAGCCACCCACCAGGAGAGCCCCTATGGAGGTCTCGGTCATGGCCCCGAACAAAATGAGAAGGATACTGGGGGGAATCAGGGAGCCGATGGTTCCGGCAGCCGCCACGCAGCCGGTGGCAAGCCCCTGGTCATACTTGTTCCGTATCATTTCAGGGATGGCCACGCGTCCCATCATGGCGGCGGTGGCCAGGCTGGAACCGCACGCAGCGGCAAACACGGCGCACCCTGCCACCGACGCGATTGCCAGCCCCCCGTGCACGCGGGCCAGCCAGACGCGGGCCGTATTGTAAATGTCCCGGGTGAGACCGGCGTGGTGCGCCAGGTACCCCATCAGCAGAAAAAGGGGTACCGTTGTCAGCACGAAATTCGCGATAAACTCATACGGCACGAGGCCCAGGAGCCCGGCGGTGGGCCTCCATCCCATGATGACGTAGTAGCCCCCGAGCCCCACCATCGCCAGCGAAAACGCCACATGAACCCGAAAGGCTATAAGAACCAAAAGGACGGCAATTCCAATAAGGCCGATAACCCACGTTTCCACCTGCCCTCCCCCTATTCCGCCGGCGGCGCAAAAATTTCCCGCAGATGTTTCATCCCGTCCAGCAACAGCTCGATACAAAAAGCTAGAGCGCCGATGGGAACGATCCACTTACTTATCCAGACAGGCACGTCGATGATACCGGGGCTGTATTCCCTGGCCTCCGTGGCCTTGACAGCGAAAATCATCCCGTACCACCCTATCAAACCAAATGCCACCGCCCCGACGAAAACCGAAAAGGTGTCCAATGCCGCCTTTACCCTGGCCGGGAATTTATCGGTAAAAAGTGTGACAAAGACGTGCTCCCGGCGACGATGAACGTATGCCATGGGAAAGAAGACCACGAGCACCATCAAAAAGCAGCTATTGATCTCAAACACCGCCGGTATGGGAGACTTGAATACGTATCTGCCGATAACATCCCCGGCCACCAAGAACATCATGGGAACCAGCAGCGCGATCGCGATGCCAGTCAACGTCAGGATAACCCACTGGAACAGCCTGCTCAGACGGTCGATTATCTGAAAAAACATCTCTTCATCCCCATGGCTTGGTATCCTCGGGATTCACGGTGGGAGGACGATGCCCCCCCACCTCTCCGTCACGCTTATGGGAAGCTAAAAATCAACAGCCCCTTGTTACATGCAGGGATCAGCTCCAGGGATATCCTTTTTCATCGATCTGCTTTTGATACTTGTCTCTCAGACGGATAAAGACTTCCTGGGTCTTCTTTCCCGGCAATCCCTTGGCATCTTTCTCCTCGGCCCATTTCCTCATGAAAGGCTTCGCCTTTTTCATCCAAAGGTCCCTCTGCCGGTTGTTCAGCGTATAGTACTTGACACCCTTCTTCTTGCTCGACTCGATGATCCTCTTGTTGGATTGCTGTAATGTTCGCGCATAATATTCAACGAATTCATCGCTTACATCCTGGAATATCTTTTTCAGGTTGGGAGAAAGGCTTTTCCATAGGTCCAGGTTAATGACAATGCCGTAACTGGAGATCTCCCCCGCGTTGATAAAGGTAAAATTCTTAATCACGTCTTCCAGCTTATAGGCTTCCTGGGTGAACACATAACATTGTGAACCGTCGATGGTTCCCCGCATCAGCCCCTCGTAAACCTCACCATAAGTCATTTTCACCGGAACAGCCCCGCACGCTTTCCAAAATTTGGCCCACATGCCGCCGGCGAAACGAATCTTCATGCCCTTGGCATCATCGGGGACAATTATCGGTTTTACCTCCTTTCGGGTGCCGATCTGGGAAAGGCCGGTCACAAAAGGGGCCAGGAGTTTTACGTTGTATTTTTCAAGCTCTTTTATCATCGGTTCATATGTCTTGAATAATTCTCGAAACACCTGAAGCCCAACATATGGATCCGAATGGGAAAACGGAACATCCCCCACGGTCCACAAAGGGGTCTTTCCCGGATGATAGACGCCCCATCCCGCTCCCACATCCGCGGTTCCCATGCCGATTCCTTCCAGGGCGGCCTTCGGCTTGAGGAGGGCCTTGGACCAGAAAAACTTGAACTTGACCGCTCCCCGGCTTCGTTTCTCGATCTCCGAGGCCCACCACTTCACTGCGGCAGACCTCACCCCCTTGGGCGAGCTCATGGCTGCATACCGCAGCAACAGGGGCTTTTTCCCGGAAGCATAGGCGGCGCCTCCGCCCAGGAAAACAAAAAGGCTTACAATAACGACCATTTTTGAAACGCAGGTTCCTTTCATAGCCCAGCCCTCCTTGTGTTGGTGAGTACCCATCCAAACAGGGGCTCGCCCCTATTCGGGCACCCGGTAGTTCCTAAGCCGGAAGACAACCCCTTTTTCGATGGCCGGTCTCACCTGGAATTCCACCGAGGCTCGAAACGCCGAAACCCGTGGAAAACGCCCGGCATCGGAAAAAGATCCATCTCCGGGTGGACACTGTTGAATCGCATAGGTGGAGCCTTTTGCGGCCCCGCCCTGCTTTTACGACTCCGCCCTGCTCAAGCCGTTTTCTTGGAAAAAGGAAAATAGTATACTCCACGAATCGCTGTCATGGGAGGATCCCGGCCCGATCTCCGGAGAAACGTCTCTCCGAATTCTCCTGTTCGACAAGAGACTGAAGCCTGTCTCTTACGTCGAGCATGTGCTCGGTAAATAAATCAACCGCCCTTTTCCTTTGCTTCCTTTTGATGGCCTTCAAGATGGCCTCATGAAACGTGACCACGTTTCTGGAGACCTCCAAGTCGAACCCCACTCTACTGATATAATTGCCATGTATGGCCATGATTGACTCCACTACGATGACAAATATCCGGTTTTTCGAGGCCCTGGCCAGTAACGTATGAAACTCGAAGTTTTCTTCCGTGGCCCGGATGTTTTTCTTGATCTTCTTTCTGGCCCTGTCGACGTTTTCCTGCAAGAGCCTGAGGTCCTCTCCATCCGCATTTTGTATTGCGTAATGCAGTACGACTTTTTCAATCTCCAGCCGCGCCTGGGTCAATTCTTCTATTGGGACCATCCCCATCCGAAAAGCATCCAGGAAAAGATCGCTGATGCGGCTCAAAATGGTGTTCTTGATGGTTGCCCCCCCGCCGCCTCCTCTCTGTATGGTGATGAAGCCGGACAGTTCGAGCAAACGAAGCGCCTCTCGAATCGTCTGTCGGCCGACATTGAATTGCTTCGCGAGCTGAATCTCGGATGGGAGTCTGTCACCCACTTGGAGCACGCCATCAAAAACCAGTTCTTTGATGCTGACGGCGACCTCTTCAAAGGATCTCCTGCCCCTGATGGGCCTGAATATGTGCTCGAAATCGGGCATGATACACCAAAAAAGGCCGGGGGAAGTCTGACAATCAGGCTTAATTATGATTCCATCTGTTTTTGATGTCAAGAAAATAATGCGAAGCCGCCTTCGAAAGTCCGGCGCAAGGGGGAACCGGGTTAATTTTGACCTGAACGCAGGAACCAACGGGCGACAACTGCGAAAGGATACTTCAAATCCGAAGAGGGGCGGGCAGGATGAGTAAGACGCAAGGGCCTGCGAAGAGGAGAAGTCCCGGAAACCTTCCCACCTCTACCTCCTAAAGCATGTGCCATTGAGAGCGAAGCCTCAAGCCTACCCAAAATTTCTCTAATTTTTAGTTTTTGAGGATAATTGGGTCTTATTGTATGTAAATAATTACCACCTGTTGGCAACAATTTACACACAAAAAGTGGCAAGAAATCACATACCGACAATTTTCTTTTGTCCATCACCTCCTAGTGTTGCTTAACT
>JAFDIS010000130.1 GCA_019307945.1 Deltaproteobacteria bacterium
CATTGATACGTCGATCCATGCGGTCCGACCGGGCTGCGAAAAGTACGTCATATTCCGGATATGCGGAAGTTCCCGGCGCTTTTAATGCCGGATGGCGGGGCCTTCAGTGCACCAGAGTGTCTCAAAACCCGACCACCAACGGGCTGTTGAAAAGCGTGACAAGCTGCTGAAAAGCGCCGAGAACACCCACAAGACAAAGCGAAATGAAAAAACCGGAGGTTACATAATAGTGAATGAGTATTTTGAGCCGAATCTTAACGGAGTATCAGCAAGCGCTGTCGTTTTTCTACAGCCTGCTGATCAGGCACGACCGCCTGACGGTCGAGTGGCATTTGTGAAACAAAAAAAGAAGAGGGAGTCATGAAGATATCAACGAGAAGTCGCTACGGCGCGCGCCTGATGTTGGAACTGGCACATCACTATGAAAACGGTCCGGTGAGGCTTTCGGACGTGGCCGAGAGCCAGGGGATTTCCCTCAAGTACCTTGAGCAGCTGGTGATCCCGCTCAAAAAGGCCGGATTCGTACACAGCGCCAGAGGTCCCAAGGGAGGGCATACACTGGCTAAGCCCCCTAAAGAAGTGACACTGGGAGAGATCGTGGGTGTCCTGGAGGGGGACCTGAATCTCACTCCGTGCGTGGTGGATCCCGGCACATGTGATCGATCAGCGTCCTGCGAAATGAGAGATATATGGAACGCGGCCACGAAGGCCATGTGGGACGTGCTTCACGGCATCCGGCTCTCGGAGCTGAAAGAAAAAGGCGTCAAGGGCCAGCCTTTTACCATATGAGTCGGGCCGGGCATAGGTGTGGAAGGAGAGGAGAGTCCTTTGGACTTTGAAAACGGGATGGTGCAGCGCGCGGAAGGCCCCTGGGCCTGGGTGCTGACACGCAGGGGCGGCTCTTGCGGGGGCTGCGGTCACAAGAGTCACTGTGAGATCGTGGAAGGTGGGGACCTGATGCTGGTCAAGGCCCTCAACCGGGATCATGCAGCGGTGGGCGAAGAGGTGCGTATCGCACTGCCGGGCGGGGTGCGGATGAAGAGCTATGTCTTGGCCTACTTCCTGCCGATTCTTGGGCTTGTGGGAGGCGCGCTCCTGGGCAATGGGGTGGCTCCGGGCCTCGGGTGGTCGCAGGACGCAGCAGCGATTTTCTTCGCGATGATCTCCATGGGGATTCTGTTCTTGATCGCACGCATGGTGGACCGGAGGATCAAGGGCAGTGAAGGCGGTGCCCCCGTGGCGATCAAGATCCATTCAGTCCGCGAAGAGGGCACGAGCCCGCATCGGCCCCCTGATACACCGCCCCGCAGTTGCTGTTCTTGAGACCGATCCGCCCGGAACGCGCTTACTGCCCCCGACGAGCCGCGTCATCCCCATTCTCTGTTCACGGCACGCCCCAGATTCGTATTGACCCACAGCCCCCCTTCCCGTATATTCCTGTGGAGCGCGGCGATCAGACCCGTGGCACACCTATTTCGCCCGACTGCCTCGCCGGCGACGGGACCTACGTAATGCCACATGCCGCCCTTAAGCGCATCCTTCCACGGCTAAAGCCTGGGGGTTTTGTGCGGGGGGAGTAAAAACTGGAAAGTGGATCCGTTCGAATCATGCCGGACCAAGCAGACAAACCCATAGGCCTTGCCGATTTCGATCGCAATGAAAACACCCTCGTAGACCTCTGGTTTCACGATAGCCCTGAAATCGCGCACGGGTGCCGCCTAAGCATCAAGATCAAGGATGTCCTATGCCATTACCGGACGAATTTTCAGGAACTGGCTATTTTCGAAACCGAACGTCTTGGAAGGATGCTCGTGCTGGACGACATCACCATGCTCACGGAATTCGACGAATTCGCCTATCACGAGATGATCGTCCATGTGCCCCTGTCGGTGCACCCTCATCCCAAACGCGTCCTGGTGATCGGCGGTGGAGACGGAGGTACGGTGCGTGAAGTCCTGAAACATCCCGGGGTTGAACAGATCGATGTCTGCGAAATAGACGGGGAGGTGATCAAGGCGTGCCGGGAATACCTGCCGTCGCTTGCCTCCTCGTTCGACGATCCCAAGGTCAAGGTATTCCTGGAAGACGGTGCTCGATACGTTGCCGGGCATCCCGAAAGTTACGACGTGATCATAGTGGATTCCACGGACCCGGTGGGCCCGGGGCAAATCCTCTTCCAGCGGCCGTTTTACGAGGACATGAAACGATGCCTGAGATCCGATGGGATTGCGGTAACGCAATGCGAATCGCTCTATTTTCACCAGGATGTGATCAGCGGTGTTTCCGCCTTCGCCCGTGAAGTTTTTCCGCATCTGGGCTATTATTACACGCTCGTTCCCACCTATCCCAGCGGCATCATCGGGTTCTTCTTCTGTTCACTCAAGTATGATCCGATTCAGGATTTACGGGAACAACGCGCCCGCGCCCTGCCCGATCTCAGATATTACAGCCCGGATGTGCACCGAGGGGCTTTCTCACTGCCCTGCTTCGGAGAAAAGCTCATCCGACCCTGATGACCGATTTGGGACGCCTGCCTCAGAGCTCGCCGCGGCCGCTTCTTTTTGCACCAAAAGCATCCCCGGCCGCCGAGGCAAAGAAGGCCACTCCCGCCACCAAAATGATCATCGCCCCGGATGTCAAATCCAGCAAGTAGGAAAGCCACAGGCCCGTGAGGGTGAAAACGACGCCCAGCAGGGATGCCACGCACATCATGCGGCCCAGGGAGCGTGTATATTTTTCTGCTATGTAAGGGGGAATGGTCATCAAGGCGATGACAAGGATGAGACCCACCAACCGGATCACCATCACCACGCAAAGCGCCGTCATGCAGAGCAGGAGGAGGTAGAGCGTCCTGACCGGAACGCCGACGATGACTGCGAATTCCTCGTCGTAGGAAAGGGCGAGGTATTCCTTGTAAAAAAAAACGATCAGGAGAAACACCGCCGACAACAAACCGAGCATATACCACAACTCGTGGGACGGGACCGCCAGGATGCTACCGAAAAGATAGCTCATCAGGTCCACGTTGTACCCGGGTGTCAAATCGATCAGGACCACTCCCAGGGCCATGCCCACGGCCCACAACACGCCGATGATCGTATCGGCCCGGTATTTGGCCCGCATACTCACAAGGCCCATGACCAATGCCACCACAACGGCAAAACCCGCCGCCCCCAGAGTGGGCGAAATGCCCAGCAAGAAGGCCAGTCCGATACCTCCGTAGGCCGCATGGGCGATCCCGCCTGATATGAACACGATCCGATTCACCACCACCAGGGATCCGATGATCCCGCAGCAGAGACTCACCAGGATTCCCGCGAGCACCGCGTTGCGCATGAACTCCAGATGGAGTATCTCCCACATCTCAACCCTCGTCGTGGTGTTCCAGGACGCGGTGCGGCAGGCCGTGGGCCACCAGATCCACCGGGCAGGCGTATGCCATGTCGATCATCTCTTTCGTAATCTGCCCGCCTTCATGGAAAATCAGCCGCCGGTTCACGCATGCTACTGAACGCACCGAGCGGGAAATCACGCCTATGTCGTGGGTTATCACCACGATTGTCGCTTCTTGATTCAGATCCTCCAGGAGACGGAAGAGGTCCGTTTCAAACTCACGGTCCACCCCCGTTGCCGGCTCATCCAGGAAGAGGATTTCAGGATCAGTCGCCAGGGCCCTTGCAATCAAGACCCGCTGCCTCTGTCCACCGGACAGGGTACCCACGGCGCGGTCACGAAGTTCCCACATACCGACCCGTCGCAAGAGTTCCTCGACCTTGTCCCGATCCCTTCGACTGTAAGGCCTCCCCGGTCGGGCAAGGGAAAGCCTGCCCATCAGCGCGATCTCCAGAGCCGAGACGGGGAACGAGATGTTGAGGCTCGTGGTCTGGGGCACGTACCCCACGCGATGCCGGGCCTCCAGCGGCGTGTCCCCCAGGATGCGGACCGAACCCCGGTCAGGCTTGAGCAGGCCCAGCATGATCTTAAGCAGGGTGGTCTTTCCGCCGCCGTTGGGACCGATGATTCCCAGGAAGTCCCCTTGCCGCAGGCTCAAACTCACATCAGTCAGCACGGGCGTCCGTTCGTATGAAAACCAGACTCCCTTCAGTTCCACGGCGAGCGGCTTGTCCAGGGGCTGTGGCCCCGCCCGGATCGTGTCAGGCATCGTCTTCATCGAAGAACTCCAGGTTCCGCGTGAGCTTTTCCAGCCGTTGCTTGAAGCCCTCCACACGTTCTCTGACCTCCGCAACGATCTCGGCCGGGGCCTTTTCCAGGAACCCGCGGTTGCCAAGTTTCCGCTCGGCCGCCGCCATTTCCTTTTCCACCTTGGCGATCTCCTTGCGGAGCCGCTTGCGCTCCTCGCCGAAATCAAGGAGTCCCTTGAGGAGGACATGGATCTGATTTTCCCCGTACACGGCCGTGGCCGAACCCTCAGGCTTCCGGGCACCCGCCTCGATTTCAAGGCGGTCCACCTTGGCCAGGGTCATGATGTGCGCCTCATTTCGCCGGAGCACAAGGGCGTCCTGGGGGTCCGGTATGTCCATCACCACCGATACGTTCTTTGAAGGCGGAATCCTCATCTCCCCCCGGACGTTCCTGATCCCGGTGATGACACCCATGAGGAGTTTCATCTCATCCGCTGCCTCGCGGTCCCTCGTATGGGCCGACGGCTCGGGGAACGCGGCCTCCATGATACTTCCCGTGCTGCCAGGCAAGCGCTGCCATAATTCCTCTGTAACGAAAGGCATGAAGGGATGAAGGAGCTTCAAGACCGCCATGAGCACCTCGCAGAGCATCCCCCGCGTGGATTTGCGCTCCATTTCCCCCCCGCCGTACAGACCCTGTTTGGCCATCTCCAGGTACCAGTCGCAGAACTCGTGCCATACAAACTGGTAGCAGAGACCCGCTGCATCGTTGAAGCGGTATTCTTCCAGGGCCCTGGAGACCTCTTCGCTCACCTCCCCCAATCTTGTCCGGATCCAGCGATCGGCCAGAGCGGCCGGAGCGTGTCCGAGCATCGGCTCCTCGTCTCCTTCCAGGTTCATGAGCACGAATCGCGCGGCATTCCAAATCTTGTTCACGAAATGGCGATACCCTTCGATGCGCTCCTCCGACATCTTGATATCTCTTCCCTGTGCGGCGAAGGCTGCAAGGGTGAAGCGAAAGGCGTCCGTGCCGTAGCGGTCCATGACCTGCAAGGGATCGATGACGTTCCCCTTGGACTTGCTCATCTTCTTGCCTTCGGCGTCCCGGACCAGGGCATGGATATAGACGTCCCGGAAAGGCACGTCCCCCATGAAGTGAAGACCCATCATCATCATTCTTGCCACCCAGAAGAAGAGGATGTCGAACCCCGTGACCAAGAGAGAAGTGGGATAAAAGGTCTTGAGCGCCTCGGTTTCATCCGGCCAGCCCAGGGTGGAAAAAGGCCACAGCGCGGAGCTGAACCAGGTATCCAGCACGTCCGTCTCCTGGATCAGATCCTTACCGGAACAGGCCGGGCAAGTCTCGGGTGTCTCCTTCGCCACCACCACCTCTCCGCAGCCTTCGCAATACCAGGCGGGAATTCGATGCCCCCACCAGATCTGCCTGGAGATACACCAATCCCGGATGTTCTCCATCCAGTCGAAGTAAACGCCTTCCCAGATGGTGGGATAGATCTTGGTCCGGCCCTCCTTCACGGCCTGTATCGCCTTTTCGGCCAGGGGCTTTACCCGCACGAACCACTGCTTGGAAAGAAGGGGCTCGATCATGGTCTTACACCGATAACAGTGACCTACCGAATGGCGGTACGGCTCTATCTTTTCAAGCAGCCCCCGTGCCTCCAGGTCGGCCAGGATTTTCTCCCGGCATTCGAAGCGGTCCATCCCCCTGTAGGGCCCGGCCAGCTCGTTCATCCTGCCGTCCTCGTCGATCACCTTGATCCGCTTCAGGCCATGTGTCTCGCCGATCTCGAAGTCGTAGGGGTCATGCGCCGGTGTGATCTTGAGGGCACCCGTGCCGAACTCGGTGTCAACGTAACGGTCGAAGATCACCGGAATGGGTCGATCCAGGATGGGAAGCAAGACGTGAACGCCCGACAATCCCTGGTACCGTTCATCTTCCGGGTTCACCGCAACGGCCGTGTCGCCCAAGAGCGTTTCGGGCCTGGTGGTTGCCACGATCAAATGCCCGTCCCCTTTTTCCAGGGGATACCGGACGTAGTACAGATGGCTGTCCCGCTCCTCGTGCTCCACCTCCAGGTCAGCCAGAGCCGTGTGACAGCGGGGACACCAGTTGATGATGTAGTCGCCCCGGTAGATGAGGCCTTCATCGTAGAGACGCACGAATACCTCGCGCACGGCCCTGGAAAGGCCCTCGTCCATGGTAAAGCGTTCCCTGCTCCAGTCACAAGCGCAGCCCAGGCGTTTCAATTGATTGATGATGAGTCCTCCGTACTTTTCACGCCACTCCCAGACCAGTTCGATAAATTTCTCCCTGCCCACCGTGTGCCGGTCCGTCCCCTTGGCGGCCAGGTCTTTCTCCACGACGTTCTGAGTGGCGATCCCGGCATGGTCCGTGCCCGGCTGCCACAGCACGTTGAAACCTTTCATTTTCTTGTACCGGATCAGGATGTCCTGGAGCGTATTGTTCAGGGCGTGTCCCATATGCAGAGTGCCCGTAACGTTGGGCGGAGGAATTACGATGCAGTATGGATCTTTTTCGGACCGCGTCTCGGCCTCGAAAAGCCGATGCTCTTCCCAGTACCGGTACCACCTGTGTTCCACCTCTTGCGGTTCATAGCTCTTGGCAATCTCTTCCCGACTCATCCTCTTCTCGTCTCCCTCAGGGTACCATTTAAAAAATCACCGGGAACCGATAGCCCGGCGTCTCGCCACTTGTAACGCAACCAAAAAAGGGGGTGCCGGTCGCACAACCCCCTGTCTGGTCCATTTTGCTTCGACTCAGGGCCGCCCCTCCTCGGGCGTCCGCAACCTCAGCAGTCGGATTTGCAGGTACGATGATGCTGCACCGAAGCCCTCAAAACGCCCGGCCTGAAAGACGCGAGATGCCCGGCATATCAGGAATATGTCGAAGAGTCCGCAACACAGCAGGGCAGCATGTATTGACGGATTAGCGCCATCGTACTTGTGAGTCCGGCCACTCGGCCTATTCGGAAGGGGATTCGAGGCTCTCCTTCAAGGTGTTGATGGCTTCGGTAATCATCTGGACGGCCACATTTCGCATGGTCTCCTTGGCTTCTTTGCGAATGGCTTCCTCCAGGGCGGGTTTGACGGTCTCTCGCAGGGTGCGTTCCAGGGTCTCTGCAAGGACGTCACGCACCGCATTGCCCACAGTCTCGCGGACCCCCTCAAGCAAGGCCTCTTTGAGTGGGCCTTCCATGCCCTCACGGACCGCGTCCGTCGCAGCCTCTCGTGCCGCCGGGGCAAGGGAGTCGACCACGGAGGTCTTCACGGATTCGCTGATCACACCCGGCGTCTGCTCCTGAAAGACCGCGCGTATGGAATCGTTCACGGTCTGCCTGAACACCTCGGCTCCCGGGCCTTCCATGGCCTCCCTGAAGGCTTGCGTCACGGCTTCAGGAATCTTGGCTTCCACCGCCTCTACCACGGGCGCCACAATGGCTTCCGCCGGCGGGGCCGGTGCGGCGGCCTCCCCCTTGTCGATTTCTTCAGGTTCGGCCGGCTCCTCCAGTTCGAAGTCCTCTTCCGCTGCTTCCATCACGGAGTCAAGGTCCACGGCTTCCTCTTCGATAGATTCGGAGATTTTCGCTTCCTTCTCCTGAACCTCGACCTCCTGACCTATCTCTTCTTCCGCTGTTTCAAGCAGGTCTTCGATGTCTTCCGCGGGCCCCTTTTCTTCCACCTTCAAAGAAAAATCCTCGGACCCAATCTCCTCGGCCGTTTCCACCCGGGCTCCTTCTGCCTCCGGTTCCTCAACGGACTCCAGAACAGCCGTTTCCTCCACCTCGGGTTCAGGAATCGTCTCGGCGGCGGATTCTTCCGCCCCGAGCTCTTCCAGAGAGATCTCCAGCTCCTCGCCGAGCGCAGGTTCTGCCTTTACTTCAGAGGATTCGGGCTCCTGCCCCGCCGGTTCCACCGACTCGGAGGTATCCACCTCCTCGAAATCGAGCGCCAACTCTTCGAGGGCCTCGATCTCCTGCGAGGTCTCCGCAGAAACCTCCTCGGGTTCCATGGTCTCGAGGACCACGGCTTCCTCTTCGACCTCGAGATCCGTTTCAGGAACCGTTTCCACGACCGCTTCGATCTCCGGGGAACCTGTCTCTTCCGCCGTTTCTTCCTCCCCGGTCAAATCCAAACTCAATTCGTCCAGGGCCGCCTCAACATCCAGGCCGCCTTCGTCCTTTTCTTCCTCCAGTAACCCGGCGAGGTCTTGGGCTTCCAGTTCTTCCCCTTCCGCCTCCTCCACCACGTCCACGAGGTCGATGATGTCGTCGTCCCCGGAAGCGACCTCCTCGGTCCGCTCCCCTGCGGCGGGTTCCAAGTCATCAAATTCGAAATCGAGCAGATCCTCCTCGATGCCGCCGGACGCCTCTTGCGCGCGATCTTTGTCTTTTGCCATGACAAAACCTCGTCTTGTAGAGTTTTGGAGGCAGACGGAAAAACTCAAGGATTTGTTAGCACAATTCCATTTTCCCGTCAAGATTTTTTAGTTTTATTCTTAACTTAGGTCTATCATCTTCTCAGCGGCTCAAGCGCGTTGTCCTGTACATCGCCCGTCGGAACCGGATGAGAAAACCGCCTACCCCTAAAAAATCTTTTCGGTAAGAGCGGCACGTTGCTCAAGCACAAAAAGGAATTCACGGGTGTGGTCAAGTCTTTTCACCGAATCCCGGTTTTCAAACCCGATGATCCGCAAAACCGCCCGTCTTCCTCTTGAGGCAAAAAAGCCACGGGTTTCACCGTGGCTTCTCAAAAGGGGATGGGAGATCGGGGGGATATCATGGCTTCATCCCCTCCTTCCCGGAATACCGTGGTGTCTCAGCCTGATCTGCATTTCATATTGATAATGAATCAGCTTTGGACCTATCACGCGTATTCCAGGATCTCCCATGTTCAAACCATAAGGTCACCCGGTCACCCTGTCAACCCCCGAAATGCACGAAAAACGCCCGGGGAGATGCAATTGTTGACCGGATCTTTGAAATCTGCTAAAAGATAAGATATTTCGCATGCGGGCGATTAGCTCAGTTGGATAGAGCGTTGGTCTCCGGAACCAGAGGTCGCGCGTTCGAGTCGCGCATCGCCCGCCATAA
>JAFDIS010000028.1 GCA_019307945.1 Deltaproteobacteria bacterium
GTTTGAGGTGTTTCTGGTAATACTTGTTGAATTGGGGCTTTTCCGGCATGTTGGTGTTCATTGTAACCTCCTTTTATAATAAATAATTGATGTTGAAGGCAAATGCGCTTGCCTTGCCGATTTCTTTTTATTACAAAAAAAGAAGGAAATTACAGCAGGTTAATTGAATTGGTCCGGATGATGTCCGGAATTGTCTGCCGCGTAGCGGCTTCGTCCAACTAATGGATTTCCATGCCTTTTGTCTCATTCATGTTTTTACAGAACCCAAACGAGAGACAGGGTGATTGGTGATTAAGGTTGTCAAAAGCGGACTTGACCCCATGCACATGCGGACATGCATGCATTCGCGCCTCGGGAACCAAACATTCGACCGGGGGGACCTCCGGATAACCAACAGATCCCTTCCGTTATCACGTAGAACCCGCCGGCCAGCTCGGCATTGGCCGAACGAATTGACTTGACATTGCCCATAATGTGGATTATTATAGCTATAAAAATCCACATTATGGTGAGGGTTGTAATATGAGAACAATTCAGATGACCCTTGATGATGACCTTGTCAAAGCAGTCGATAGGGTTTCGAAGGAACTCCACACGAGTCGTTCTGCTTTCACACGAAAGGCACTTCGTGAGGCACTCTCCCGCTATAATCTCGAACAATTGGAACGCAAGCACCGCCAGGGGTATGAGCGGCACCCGGTTACCGCCGAAGAATTTTCTGTTTGGGAGACAGAACAAGCCTGGGGTGATGAATGAAGCATGGTGAAATACGTTGGTACAAGTTTGTAAAGCCAGACAAAAAGAGGCCAGTTCTTATCCTAACACGAGATTCCGTATTGGAGTATCTTGGTGAAATAACCGTCGCACCTATTACAAGTACGATCCGCAATATACCGTCGGAAGTGTTTCTTTCGAAAGTTGACGGCATGCCTCGGGATTGCGCTGTCAACTGTGACCACTTGCAGACTGTTTCAAAGGGAAAAATCGGATCATTGATCACATCCTTGACTCGGGCAAAGATGGGTGATGTGGGGCGGGCAATCCGCTTTGCCCTTGATATTTGAGGCAAGACGACCAACCAGTCAGTCCACCTCACTGGTGTTTGTCCATGCTTCACACCGGCAGGTGACTTTGGCGTTCCCGAGGCGCTCCGAGCCACGGGAATCCCGACTTGACCTGCGGAACCTCCACGATAACCAATAGATTCCTGCCGTTATCACGTAAAACCCGCCGGTCAACTCTACGTTGGCTGCACAAAACCAAATCTTTAAAGGAAGGACAACAGAGATGAATGAAGAAAGCAAGTGCCCGGTAACGGGAGACGCCTACAAACACACCACCCTGGGCGGAAACATGATCCGGAACTGGTGGCCGAACCAACTGAACCTAAAAATCCTCTATCAAAACGCGCCCACGCTCAAGCCCACGGGCGAGGATTTCAACTATGCCGAGGCCTTCGCCGAACTCGACTACGAGGCGCTGAAAGAAGACCTCCGCCACCTGATGACCGAATCCCAGGATTGGTGGCCGGCCGACTACGGCCACTATGGCCCTCTCTTCATCCGCATGGCCTGGCACAGCGCGGGCACCTACCGCGTTTTCGACGGACGCGGTGGCGGATCCACAGGCAACCAGCGCTTTGCGCCGCTGAACAGCTGGCCCGACAACGTAAACCTCGACAAGGCGCGTCGCCTGCTCTGGCCGATCAAGAAGCGGTACGGCAACAAGATCTCCTGGGCCGACCTGATAATCCTCGCCGGAAACGTCGCCCTCGAGTCGATGGGGTTCAAGACCTTCGGCTTTGGCGGTGGCCGCGTGGACCTCTGGGAGCCCGAGGAGGACGTGTATTGGGGCCCCGAGTCCGAGTGGCTGGCCGACGAGCGCCATCGCGGTGAGCGGGATCTCGAACGGCCCCTGGCCGCGGTTCAGATGGGCCTGATCTACGTGAACCCGGAAGGTCCGAACGGCGAGCCCAACGTGCTGGCGGCCGCAGATGACATTCGCGATAGCTTCCGGCGCATGGGCATGAACGACGAGGAGACAGTTGCACTCATCGCCGGCGGGCACACCTTCGGGAAAACCCACGGGGCCGCCGATCCCAGCAAGTATGTGGGCCCTGAGCCCGAAGCGGCTCCACTCGAAGAACAGGGCCTGGGATGGAAAAACAGCTTCGGTGCCGGCAAGGGTGTCGACACGATCACCAGCGGGCTCGAGGGCGCCTGGACCCATACACCCACTAAGTGGGACAATAGCTTCCTCGAACTCCTCTTCCGCTACGACTGGAACCTGGAAAAAAGCCCCGCGGGGGCCTGGCAGTGGGTGCCGACCGACCCCGAGACCACGAACCTAGTCCCCGACGCCCACGACCCCAATAGGCGGCATAAGCCCATCATGCTGACCACAGACCTAGCGTTGCGGATGGACCCCGTCTACGGGCCCATCGCCCGCCGCTTCCTGGAGAACCCCGAGGAGCTGGCAGATGCCTTTGCCCGGGCATGGTTCAAGCTCACCCACCGCGACATGGGCCCCAAGTCGCGTTACCTCGGGCCCGAGGTGCCGGAAGCGGACCTGATCTGGCAGGACCCCATCCCACAGGTGGATCACGAGTTGATCGACGAGGAGGATGTCGCCGAGCTGAAAAAGCAAATCCTCGCTTCGGAGCTCACCATCTCCGAGCTCGTCTACACCGCCTGGTCCTCGGCCGCGACCTTCCGCGGCTCCGACAAGCGCGGCGGCGCCAACGGTGCGCGCATTCGCCTAGCCCCCCAGAAGGATTGGGAGGTCAACCAACCGGCCCAGCTCGCCAGGGTGTTGGGGGTGCTCGAAGGCATCCAGGCCGGGTTCAACGGAGCACAATCCGGAAGCAAGCGGGCCTCGCTCGCCGACCTGATCGTCCTCGGTGGTGTGGCCGCCGTCGAAGCGGCCGCCAAGCAGGCCGGTTTCGAGGTGGAGGTTCCCTTTACGCCCGGCCGCACCGACGCCAGCCAGGAACAGACCGACATCGAGTCGTTCGACTACCTAAAGCCTGTGGCGGACGGCTTCCGCAACTACCTGAATCCCGGTTGCGACCTGCCCGCCGAGCAACTGCTCATTGACCGCGCCCAGCTCCTCACCCTCACGGTGCCGGAAATGACCGTCCTCGTCGGCGGCATGCGGGCGCTAGGGGCCAACTTCGGCGGCGCCTCCCACGGCGTATTCACCGAGCGCCCGGGTGCGCTCACGAACGACTTCTTCATCAACCTCCTCGACATGGGCGTCGAATGGCGGCCGAGTGCGGAGCATTCTCATGTGTACGAGGGGTACGACCGCGCCACCGGAGAGCGGAAGTGGACCGCGACCCGCGTTGACCTGGTCTTCGGGGCCAACTCGCAACTGCGGGCCCAGGCGGAGTTCTACGCCCAGGACGACAACCGCAAGAGGTTCGTACACGACTTTATAGCGGCATGGAACAAGGTAATGAGCCTTGATCGTTTCGACCTTGCCTGGTCGTAACATGAATGTTTTCAGCAGGTTCTGGCAGGGTGGCGCAAGAGCAGACAACTGACATTGTAGTGCAGTGGAAAGCCAGGGCCACGGCACTCAGGGACTTTTTCAAGAATTGTTCTTTTGTTATTTCTTAGATGGTCAGTGGTAGCCCTAGCTGCAACTGACCGCAACGTTCCCGCGGCGTTCCGCGCCAGGGGTGTCAGGCTTGACGCCCCCGGCTTATTAGACCACATCGTGATTCGCGGGATTGAGCGTCCAAAGATCTTCGCCGGTCTTTGATCTCGCCGCATTACCCTGGAACATCGATTGGTTTATATTGTCGGGCCTAGGAGAGTCGATTTCGTGCAGTGCCGTTGCCACTACTAATTCCAACTGAAATTGCTTCCTGTAACATGTAAGGGCACCTGGCGTTTGTTTTGCTGCGCTTGCACGGCGGCACGCAAGCTTTGCCGTTCGCGCCGCTCCCTTTGGCGTGGCTGAGCAAAGATCCCTCCCTCCCGCCGCAGACGCTCCTCTTGCCCTTTAAGACCATGGAACTTTCATCCACCACTTCCCCGCCGGGTTTCACCTGCTCTCCACAATTTGACTTGTCACCCCGGGGGGAATCTTCTATATTTTGTCCCCGTGTACAAATCCGGCGGTTTGGTTTACCGAAGGAGCCATGCTTGATCACGTCCACCCTAAGACATAAGGAGGGTAAAGGCCATGGAACGCATCGAGGCAATTGCGGCTCGCGAGATCCTTGATTCGAGGGGAAATCCCACCGTAGAGGTGGAGGTAGGCCTGGACGACGGCAGCTTCGGGAGAGCGGCGGTCCCCTCAGGCGCCTCCACGGGCAAGTTCGAGGCGGTGGAGCTGAGGGACAAACGAAAAAAACGTTACGGTGGCAAGGGGGTGGAGACCGCCGTCCGGAACGTGAACCAGGTCATCGCTCCGGCCCTCATCGGCATGGAGGCCTGTGACCAGCGGCTCGTGGACCAGACACTCCTGGAACTGGACGGAACACCCAACAAAGGCAAGCTCGGGGCGAACGCCATCCTCGGGGTCTCCCTGGCCGTGGCCCGGGCCGCGGCGGACGCTCTTTACATGCCGCTTTACCGCTACATCGGGGGAACCAACGCCTGCAGACTTCCCATGCCCATGATGAACATACTCAACGGCGGGCTCCACGCGGCCAACAACGTGGATCTGCAGGAATTCATGATCATGCCCGTGGGGGGCAAGACCTTCCGGGAGGCCCTTCGGATCGGCGTGGAGGTCTTCCACGGCCTGGCCGCAGTACTCAAAGAAAAGGGCTACTCCACCGCCGTGGGGGACGAGGGCGGCTTTGCGCCGGACCTCAAGTCCAACGAGGAGGCGGTGGAAATGGTCCTGGCCGGCATCAAGAAAGCAGGATACAAACCGGGCAAAGACGTGGTGCTGGCCCTCGACCCAGCCTCCAGCTCCTTTTACGAAAAGGGGCGCTACGTCTTCTCCCAGTCGGATGGAAGCAAACGGACGGGGGAGGAGATGATCGCCTTTTACAGGGACTGGGTCGAACGGTTTCCCATCTTTTCCATTGAAGACGGTCTGGATGAAAACGACTGGAAGCACTGGCGGAAGATGACCGAGGAGATCGGGGACCGGATCCAGATCGTGGGGGACGACCTCTTCGTCACTAACACGAAGCGCATCGCGCGCGGCATCAAGGAAAAGGCCGCCAACGCCGTGCTCATCAAGCTGAACCAGATCGGGACCCTCACCGAGACCCTGGACGCCATCAGCATGGCCCATCGAGCCGGGTGGCGGGCCGTCATCAGCCACCGATCAGGCGAAACGGAAGACTCCTTCATCGCGGACCTGGCGGTGGCCGCGGGCACAGGTCAGATCAAAACGGGTTCCCTGTGCCGTTCAGAGCGGGTCTGCAAGTACAACCAGCTTCTCCGGATCGAGGAGGAACTGGGTGAAGCGGCCGAATTCTGTGCGCCGTGAGGCGGCCAAAGGCATGACCGCTTTGTGAGACCTTTGAAAAGATCGCCCATGAAGTTTCTAGTAAACCCCCGGGGGAGCATGTAAATGGCGTACGACCCAGAAAAGGACCAGGTCCTCGAGACCTGGGAAAACGACGAGACCGGACTCATGGTCTCCATCAAACGCTACGGCGAAGGAGAACCCAAGCTACAGATCGGCCCTCGCAGCTATACCCGGCGGGACGGCAGCAAGTCCACCACCAAGGCCGGACGCCTCACCATCGATGACTTGCTGTGGCTCTCCGAAATCCTGGAGGAAGTAAAGGAAAAGATGAACAGCTTTTTCCTTGAGGAGGCCTGAAGCGCCAACCCGCGCGGCCTCATGGCTCAAGGACCCCGCGCAAAGGCCATACCAGCGAGCAAACGGCTCTATTTTCGGGTCTGTCACACGAGCACGCCCCGGCGGGGTGTGCTTTCTCGGGGTCCCCTCCGGCAGCACCCCTGCATTTCCCCTTTCACTTCCAGGACTTCCTCCCCGAAACGCCCCAGGTCCTCTAAAGTCGCTCCGGATCCGTGCCGATGTCAAGGTTGTGTGGAAGGCACGCCACTCTGAGCACGCGAGCCATCGAAATCATGAAACCTATGCCCGGATAATTCCCTGATTTCGAAGCGAATCTCAGCGCATAAGGCACTGTCGGCTTCTCTCGACAGGGAGTTGTAGCGGCCTTCCAGGGTGATCCCGGCCGCCGGAGAGGAGAAAATCACTTGGCCAAGATTGACGTCCTTCTCAAGATGATGGTCCAGCACGGGGCCTCGGATCTTCACGTGTGCGCGGGAGATCCGCCCATGCTCAGGATCGACGGCGAGCTTCACCGCACCAAGTACCACGACCTCACGGCACAGGAGGCCGAGGTATTGCTCCTGGAACTCCTGGACGATGATCACCTGGATGTCCTCAAGCACAGAACGGACATCGATTTCGCTTACGAGATCCCGGGCCTTGCCCGCTTCAGGGCAAACGTTTTCCAGGAGAGAAAGGGTTACGGCGGCGCTTTCCGTATCATTCCCACACAGATCAAGACGATCCGGGAGCTGAACCTTCCCGAATCCATTCAAACCCTGGCACGGATGAAAAACGGCCTCGTTCTGGTCACGGGCCCCACGGGATCGGGAAAGTCCACCACCCTGGCTGCCATGATCGACCTGATCAACAAGGAGCGAAACTATCACATCATCACCCTGGAAGATCCCATTGAATTCATCCATCCACGCGGCAAATGCCTCATTCACCAGAGGCAGGTGGGCCTGCATGCGGAAAGCTTCGCCAGCGCCCTGCGGGCTGCCCTGCGGGAAGACCCCGACGTGATCCTGGTGGGCGAGATGCGGGACCTGGAGACAATCCACCTCGCTCTGACCGCAGCCGAAACGGGCCTGCTGGTGCTGGGTACGCTGCACACATCCAGCGCCGCCAAGACAGTGGACCGCATAATCGACGTCTTCCCCACCAACCAACAGGCCCAAATCCGGACCATGCTCAGTGAGTCCCTGCGGGGCGTGGTGGCCCAGCTTCTCCTCAAAAGGGCAGGGGGGCAGGGCAGGGCCGCCGCCGTGGAGGTCATGATCACGAACCAGGCCGTCAAAAACCTGATCCGGGAGGGCAAGACCTACCAGATCTCTTCCGTGATCCAGACGGGCAAGGGAAGCGGAATGCAGACGATGGAGGGACACATCCGGAGCCTCGTGGAAGCGGGTATGGTGGCGCAGGAAGAGGCCGACCTGGTTCTAAATCGTCTGGAGTAAAGTGATCTGATACCATGTCCCAGATGGAAATACTCAAGAAAGAACTCCTGAGGTCCGGGGCCCTGAGCCAAGAGGAGATGGCCAGGGCGGAAGACTACGCCCTGACCCGCGGCATGCCCCTGGACGAAGCCCTGGTATTTCTCAACATGGTGGACTATGAACTCTTGGGAAATACCCTTTCCAGGCTCCTGGGGGCACCTTACAGGCCTCTCCTGCCCCAACCGCCGGACCCCCCCGAGACCATCGGTCTGATTCCCCTGAAAATAGCCCGGCGCTTCGAGGTCTTTCCTTTGAGACACGATCCCGGCGGCAACGAACTACTGCTGGCCGCCTCGGCGCCCGGCGAAAGGGAAAAGGACCAGGAGCTGATTCGTCTCCTACCCTCCGGACTCCGCCTTTCTTTAGCGGTAGCCTCGGGCGCGGAGATCCGAAAGGCCATCGAGGTCCATTACCTGGGAAAGCCCTATACCCCGCCTCGCGAACTGGAACTGCCGGACAACTTCACCATCATGGACCCCGCCGAGGCCGAAAACATCAGGTTGGACATCCCGACCCGACCGCGCAGGAATATCCTGCTGGTGGAGCCGGACCCCGCACGGGCCAAGGCCCTCAAGACCCTGCTGGCCAAGGAAGGAGTTCGCGTCGCTGCTTCCGCCTCGGATCCGGAGGAGGCCTTACGGTCAGTGCAGGAAGAAACACCCGACCTTGTGGTCTTCAACCGCCGAGCACTGTCCGGGGCGTTCTCGGAAACCCAGGCACACTGCAACCGATCCGGGATCCCCACCTCCGCTTACGATGCCCTGGCCCCCCTCCTCCTGGGTGAGGCATATCCCTATCAGGAAGTGGGCGAGGCCCTTTTGAGAGTCGTATCCCTGGTGATGTCACGGAGCCTTGCAAAGACACCCGAAAAGCTGAAGGAAACCAGGCGTCGCGCCAGGTACGTCAGGCTCCTGGCCCTTCGGATGGGTCTTCCGCCCGCCCGCGTGGACGCCGTTGTCCTGGCCTCCTGGCTTTCCGCAGGGCCACTGGGGCGGGAACTGGCCAAAGAACTGGAGCGGCCTTACGGGGTCCCCGCGCTCCTCCGACCCAGGCAAGGTGAGGGGGGGCGGGGAGATGATGAGACCGCCTCGTCGATCCTCTCGCTGGTAGCGGCCTTTCAGGGGATCGAAAGGCGGGATCCTGCCGCCGCAGCGGATGCCCGCAGGGTGCGCAGCATCCTCGGTCAGGTGACGGGCCTGGGGGCGGGGGATCCGGTGCTCGAGGGCTTCATTCATCTTCTCAGGGACGAAAATTTCCTGGGTCGCCTGGGAGGCCCCATGCCGCGTGTTCTCCTGGTGGACCCGGCGGCCGAACGGGATTCCGGTCTCGTCCTGCGCCTGGAAAACGAAGGATATGACGTGCGGGTGGTCCGCGGGGCCCGGGAGGCGGCAGGGCTGATCAGGGAGGACGGCGCACACCTGATCCTGTCCGAAACGGCCCTTCCCGGAACGGACGGTGTGGCCTTCTGTAGGGCCCTGAAACAGAACAGCAAATCCAAGGAGATCCCTTTCATTTTCCTGAGCGCCCCGGGCCCCGTCGGTCTTCAGGCCCGCTGTCTGGAAGCGGGGGCGGACGATTTCCTGGAAAAGCCGGTCGACCTGGACGTCTTGTGCCTCAAGATCAGGCGCCTGCTCTCGGAACGCCCGGCCCCGGAAGAGGGAGGAGGCGTTCGCGGCAGATTGACCGAAATGAGTTTCACGGACATCATCCAGAGCCTCACTTCCGGGGAAAAGGATGTGATGATAGACCTGAAAAACGGGGACCGCCGGGCGCAGGTATTCATCCGCGCGGGAGAGGTGATCCATGCGAAGACGGACCGCAAGGCGGGCGAGGAGGCCTTCTACCAAGTGATGAGCTGGGAGGACGGTACCTTCCGGATCACCCCGTGCCGCGAGTTTCCGGAAAGGACCGTTCACGCCTCGGCCATGTCCCTCCTGATGGAGGGGGCCAGGCTGGCAGACGAACTCCGAAACCCGGCAGAGGAAGAGGACTGACGGGAGGGGGCACAGAGAAGGGAGACCCGAGGGATGAAGAAGCAGGAACTCAAGCTGGAAACGGTTCAAAAGAGGGCCGAGATCCGCCAGGAAGGAGAATCGATCCTGTCGGGGGATTTCTTCCTGTCCGTGATCTCCCCGAATGGACAAGGGCCCGAACGGATCATTGATCTACTAAACGGGGAGAAGCGTTTTCTGCCTTTCAGGCTCGAGGGCGGAGAGGTCATCCTGCTCCGCAGGCGGGAAATCCTGACTGTGGTCCCCGAGGAAGACGACGCCCCGCCCCCTGTGGGTCTTTTCCGGAAGATCGTTGCGGAAATCCGCCTCACCAGCGGCGATACACTCAAGGGTCATATCTTTGCAGACCTGCCGGAGAGCCATTCCCGCCTGTCGGACTTCTTCAACCGGTGCGGGGACTTCTTTTACCTGGAGGCCGGAGGCCGCGGACACTTGGTCAACTCGCTAAAGGTCCTTTCCATCCGGCAGGGGGAATAAGCCCACCCCGAGGTCATCCGGGACCTGAAGAGGGGCTGCCGGGCCCGGCATTCCCTGCCTGTGGCCCGGGCTCCCGAAAAAAAACCGCCAACCTTTTCCGAAACGTCACTACCCGACCCCCCGGCGCGCCCCTTTGTCCCAGGGCCCGTTTCAGGGCCTCCTCTCCCGCCACCACGGCCTTGAGGTGCGGGTCTGAAAGCAGATCCTCAAGCCTTTCAGCACAAGGGGGGAGCCGGTCATAGAAAAACGCGGCAAAGTATCGTGCCCGCGCGTCGCAGCCCTGAAAACCCACCTGTGCCGGTTCCAGGCCCCGGGCCCTGAGAGCCAAGCAGAGGGCCCTGTACCTTCCGGTCTTGTCGTCGCGAATCCCGTCACCCAGCTCGATATTGAGCAGGAGGAAGAGGACACTGACGAAGACCCCGGCGGTCCTCATGGGTAGGTTCCGCCTGGCCAGCAAGAAGGCTGCGGCGGCCGTAAAGGAGAGCAATAGGGCCCGCGTCACGGCCCCCTGGAAATAGAGGGCCACGGCCAGAGGGAAAAGGAAACTTGCGGCTGTTATCCAGAAGATAATGCGGTCTGCAGGCCCCATTATCGACGCCCACCTGCCCGGCCTTCTCGCCCGGTAAAAGGAGGCCGCCCACGCCGCAACAAGGGAGGAGGGCATGAAAACGGGGAGGAGGTACCGGTGATTCTTTACACTGGTGAAATGGAGCACCAGTAAGAAGACACCGATCCACAACAAGAGAAAGGACAATTCCTTTCGTCCGGCCAGGGCGCCCCGGTGTCTCAGGAAGGCCCAGACCCCCAGCGCAAGGAAAGGGGTCGCCGGCATGAACTTTGTGGGAAACTCCACCAGGTAGTAGAACCACCCTCCATGTCTGGTCATGATGGTGACCCGGCGGAGAACCTGAACATAATCCTCAAATTGGGGATGGCTCAGGAGACCGAGGGCCCAGGGAATGACGGGAACAAACAGGGCCGGGCTCGTGGCGGCCAGGAGCAAAGGGGCCGCGTCTTTTCGGTCCTCTCGTCCCAAGAGGCCCAGCACTATCGGGATCACGACAGGCAAGACCGCCAGGGCCACGAAGGCCTTCACCATGCCCGCCAGTCCCGTGGAGAACCAGAAGGCCAGGTACCAGAGAGCCTTTCTGTTTCTGTCCGGCGCCTTTAGCCCGAAATGGAAAGAAAGCAGGGCAAGGCCGAAAAAAAGGCTGAACTCCAGGTCCAGTCTCATCCTGCGGGCGTAGATGTAAAAGGCATAGGAAGAAAGGAGGAAAAGGCCCGCCAGAAACCCCGTTTCAGCGCTGGAGAAAAAGCGCTCGCCCACGAAAAAGACAAGCAAGACCGAAGCTAGCGCCGCCAGGGCCTCGGGCATCCTTGCTGCGACCGGTCCCACACCCAGCACACGGTAGGCGCCCGCCATCAACCAGAAATGAAGCGGCGGCTTGTCCACATAGATGCGCCCTCCGAGGTGGAGGAGATTCCAGTCGCCCAGTTCACGGATCTCGCGCGCCACTTCGGCGTGCTTGATATAGTCCTTGGTCTCCGGCTCACGCCCGCCCAGATCGAAAAAGATGACGAAACAGGCGAGGAGGGCAAAATAGAAGAGTAATCCTCTTCGCGAAAACGGCCTGGCGGATGTCTCGGTCATGGTGGTTCCTTCCATCGCCTCCTTGATCTTGGGTGGCGAAGCCCGGGGGGCCGCACAGCCATCTCTCTCATGGGCGGGCCCCCACCGGCTCCGGTGCGACTATAGGACAGGGCCCCCGGAACTGTCAATGCGACCCCTGCCGGAGCTGCGGCAACAGCGGGTCTTGTCGGGAGGCGATACCCTCTCCCCTACACTCAGAGGGTCAAATCCCGGGTATACGGCCGGGGAGATTCCAGGTTGACAAAAGGAAAGCCTGGGAATAAAGATTTGGGTCTGGCGATCGCACCCGCTGGAACGCCTTCCCGATCCGGCGCTCGTTATCGGCGCGACCACCCGAAAGCCTTTATAACCCTGAGAGGTATCAGTCCCCATGAAAGTTCCCTTTGTCGACCTGAGCCGACAGTATGCCCCCTTGATGGACCGAATCCTTGACGCCATGAAGGACGTCATCGACCGGTGCGCCTTTATCAATGGACCCGAAGTCAAAGAATTCGAAGAGCGCATGGGCGCTTGGCTTGGACAGCAGGTTTGTGCGGTTTCCAATTGTACCCACGCCATCGAACTTACCCTGAAGGCCCTTGGAATCGGCCCCGGGGACGAGGTGATCACGGTCCCCAACACGGCTTTTCCTACCTGCGAGGCGATCCACGCCACCGGCGCACGAGTGGTGTTTGCGGACATCGCTCCCGGCTCTTACAACATGGACCCGGAGGCGGCGGAGCAGGCCGTCACGGAAAAGACGAAGGCCCTGGTGCCGGTTCACCTCTACGGCATCCCTGCGGACATGGAGGCCATTATCACCGTGGCCCGACGTCACGGCCTTTACGTGGTGGAAGACTGCGCCCAGGCCCAGGGCGCCCGCTATCGCGGCCGACGGGTGGGAACTTTGGGCATTGCGGGCTGTTTCAGTTTCTTCCCGTCCAAGAACCTGGGCGCCTTCGGCGACGGCGGCGCCATGTGTTCCGGGGATCCGGACCTTGTACGCCGCGTGCGGATGATGGCCAATCACGGCCGGGAGGAAAAATTCACCCATGTAATGGTAGGGACCAACAGCCGCCTGGACACCCTAAAAGCCGCACAGCTCTCCATCTGCCTGGATGCCCTAGACGAGTGGAACCGCAAGAGGCGGGAAGCCGCCCGCCTTTACAGTGAACTCCTTCGCGATTACGACGAGATCATTCCACCCCGGGTGCCCGATCAATGCGAGGCGGTCTGGCACCTTTATGTGATCCGGCATGAAAGGCGCGACGCACTCAGGGCCTTTTTAAAGGAGCAGGGCATCGCCACAGGGCTTCACTATCCATCACCCCTCCACCTCCAGCCGGTTTACGCCGACGCGGGCTGGGGCGAGGGTAGCCTACCTAGAGCGGAGGCCGCCTGCCGGGAGATCCTTTCCCTGCCCATGTTCCCCGGAATCACCCGGGAAGAGGTGGAGGCGGTATGCCGGGCCATCGGGCGTTTTCTGGAGAAAGGGTAGGAGGATCTGGGCATGGAGCCCGACGTGCTGGACATTTCCGTGGTCATCCCTGTGTTCAACGAGGAAGAGAACCTGGGCCCACTGCTGGCCGAGACGGTCCCCGTCCTGGAGTCCATGAATCGGTCCTTCGAAATCCTGTGTGTTGATGACGCCAGCACCGACGGGTCCCTGGAAGTGCTTCGGGAACTTCAGCGCAAATACCCACCCCTGCGAGTAATCTCTCACCGGGTCAATTGCGGCGAAAGTGCGGCCGAAGCCACGGGATTCGCCCACGCCCGCGGGCGCTGGATCGTGACAATGGACGCCGATCAACAGAATGATCCCGCCGATATACCGGCCTTGATCAAGGCGACCTCCGGTGCGGACGCGGTTTGCGGTGTCCGGAGAAAGCGGCAAGACGACTGGGTCAAAAGGATTTCCTCGAAAATAGCCAACGGATTTAGAAACCGGATCACGGGCGATCGGATCTCGGATGCGGGCTGCACCTTCAGGGCCCTTCGCCGGGAGGCCCTCAGGGAAATTCCCCGCTTCAACGGGATGCATCGCTTCCTGCCCACGCTCTTGCGGCTTCAGGGGTATCGGGTGGTGGAGATTTCCGTGAACCACCGCCCCAGGACCAGGGGCGAGTCCAAGTACGGAGTGGGAAACCGGGCGATGCGTGGCCTGGTGGACTGTTTCGCCGTCCGGTGGTGGCGGAGGCGGTGCTTTCCCACGGAAAGGTGCCGCGCCGATACCGAGGACACGACGAGATGAAGAGGAGAGGGCGGGGAAACCCTCCTTCGGAAGGCACGGAGGCAGGCGTCCGCGCGGACGAGGACTCCACGGGCCGGGATCTGGCCAAGACACTGATCCTGGCGGCTGTGATCGTTTCGGCCCTGGCTTTCATGAGGATATCGCCCCTGGGTCGGTACCTGAACCCAAGAGAGATAGGCGCCCTTCAGGTCCGGCTCCTGGCATTCGGACACTGGGCGCCGGTAATTTTCCTGGCCGGCGGGGGCGCGGTGATCGCCCTGGGCGCGCCGCGTTCCATTGTGAGCCTTTTGGGGGGCATGGTCTTCGGGCCGCTCTGGGGCACCTGCCTCGCCCTGGGTGCGGCCCTGCTCGGGTCGGTGCCCGTGTTTCTCCTCACGCGATGGCTGGGCAGGCCCCTTTTCCATAAGAAGGTGGGGCCGTACCTGGAGATCGTCCGGGCCGGGGACACGGTAAACGGCCTCTTTCTGGTCTTCCTCTTGAGGCAGTTGCCCCTGGCCTGCATCGTGGTCAACGTTCTCATCGGCCTGACCTCCGTTTCCGTCACAGTCTTCTTGGCGGGCTCCACGGCCGGGCTCCTGCCCGAGGCTTTTATTTTCGCCCTCTTCGGCGGCAGTTTGAGGCACGCATTCCTATGGAGGGTCACCACGGCCTCGGTCTGCCTCGTGGCTCTTGTCCTTATCATGAGAGCAGTTTACAGGCGCTCCGAGCTGGCCAGGGGAATTCGCCGCAGGGCGCAGACACAATAACACAATCCCGCGTGAAATCGCGCATGGAAGGACAGACGTAAAGATGAAAATTCTTCTGATCGGAACAGGCCGCTGGGGATCAAACCACCTTCGGGTCCTCTCCGGCCTGGACGTGGACCTCTACGTGGCCGAGGTTTCAGCCGAGCGGCGAGAAAAATGCCTGGAACAGGGCATTCCTGCCGACCATGTCACCTCGGACTATCGCACCTTTGCCGAGGACGTGGACGCAGTGGATATCGTGACCCCGGCGTCAACCCATTTCGCCCTGTGCGAAGAGTTTCTGGACATGGGAAAAGACGTCTTCGTGGAAAAACCCATCACCGAAACGGTGCCCCAGGCCCTGGCCCTGGCAGCCAGGGCCGATGCGGGGGACCGGATCCTGCAGGTTGGCCACATCTTCCGATACGACCCGGCAGCCGACTATATCCGCTCGTTTCTGGGATCGGGCAAGGCCGGGGAGATCCGCTCCCTCTGCGGGAATTTCTCAGGGTTCAAACGCCCTCGCTCGGACGGAGGTGTGACTATCTCCGACGCCCTTCACTTCATCGATTTTTTCAATTACATTATGGAAAAAATTCCCGATCGCGTCCTGGCCCGGTGCGAGGACCTGCTCCGCCGCGGCATGGATGACATGGCCTGGGTGTGGATGTCCTACAACGGCATTCCGGCCCTGGTGGAGGCCAACTATTTTTCAGTGAACAAAAACCGTCTAGTGACCATTACCGGAGACAAGGCGACCCTGGTATGCGACTTTGCAGCCTCGCAGGACAAGATCCGGGTCTACCGCAACCGACATATCCTGGACGAAGACACATGGAAGGCCGTGGGCGGGGAGGTGATCCACCAGGAGATCCCCCCGGCCGAGCCCCTGCTGGAAGAGTTGAAGCACTTCGTCGGATGCGTCAGGGACAGGACGAGGCCCAAGGCTGTCGCCCTGGACGGAGTGAATTCACTGCGTGTGGTGGAGGCCGCGATGCGCTCACACAACGAGGGGAAGGAGATCTTCCTGGAACCGGAGCCGGCTACGACGTGCAGCAGGGCCCCGGCCACCCCGGGACGCGGCCTTAACCCAAGGCGCACCAGGGCTCTGCCAAGGCCTGATCCTGGCTAAAACCCCTCCAGCTTGGCGATGACCTCCAGCATGACCTCGTTGGCGCCCCCACCGATGGAAAGCAGCCTGGAGTCCCTGAATTTCCGGGAGATCAGGGTCTCGTTCATGTAGCCCATGCCGCCCCACATCTGGAGACACCCGTGTGCCACGTTGAAGACCAGATCCCCCGCGAACAGCTTGCCCATGGTGATTTCGCGGGTGGCGTCGAGGCCTTCCATCTTCATGCGGACGATGTGGTAGGTCAACTGCTTCAGGCACTCGAGCTGGGTCACCCACTCGGCCAGCCGGTGCCTCAGCACCTGCTTCGCAATGAGGGGTTTTCCGAAGACCTTGCGCTGCCGTATGTATTCCACCGTCATGTCGATCATGTCCCTGGCGCTCACGTAGGCCCCGGGCAGCGCGTAGAACCGCTCGTGCTGGAATTGCTTCATCTGGATGATGAAGCCCTCCCCTTCCTCGCCGATCAGGTTCTCCGCGGGAATCCTCATGTCGTCGAAAAAAAGTTCGGCCGTGTCGCTGCAGCGCATGCCCATCTTGTCCAGCTTTTTGTTGACCACGAAGCCCGGGGTCTTGGTGGGCACCACGAAGAGGCCGAAACTGTGATACCCCGGATCGTCGCTGGTCCGGGCCAGGAGGGTCACGTAGTCCGCCTGGCAGCCATTCGTGATGAAGCGTTTCGACCCGTTGATCACGTAGGAATCCCCGTCCTTCACGGCCCGGGTCAGGAGGCTTGCCACGTCGGAGCCCGCCTCGGGCTCGGTCACACCGATGGCCGTCACCATGTCGCCCGCAACGGCGGGCTTGAGGTAAGTCTCCTTGAGGTACTCACTGCCGAACTCGTGGATGGCGGGCGTGGCCATGTGGGTCTGGACCCCGATGGCCATCGGCACACCGTCGGCCTTGCAGTGGCCCAGTTCTTCCAGGAAAACCAGGTCGAACCAGTAGTCCAGGCCCTGCCCGCCGTACTTGGGGTCATATGTGATGCCCAGAAGGCCCAGATCCCCCATCTTCTTGAAAAGATCATGAAGCGGAACGTTCGACTGCTCCCAGTCGTCCACGTATGGGTTTATCTCCTTGTCCACGAATCTCTTGACCGTCGCCCGCAAGGCGTTGTGATCTTCGTTGAAATACATGCCCCTTCACCCTTTCTGCACAAATTTGCTAATCAAAAACCGCGTGGTATCCCTTCCCGGAGCCTCATCCCTTGAGGCCCAGGATGGCGCGGGCCTCTTCGGCCGTGGCGATCTCCCTTCCCACCTCCCGGACGATCCCGGCAAGGGCTTCGACCAGTTCGCCGTTGTTGCGAGCCTTCTCCCCGCTGGGCAGGTAAAAGGTATCTTCCAGGCCCGTTCGTACGTTTCCACCTTCTTCCAGAGCCTTTCTCTGCAGATCCCAGACCTCTTTGCGACCCACGCAGATCACCTGCCAGTGGGTACCGGGGAGCATTTCGTTCTTGAGGAGCGGAATCCACTCCGGCTTTGCCGGCTGGCCGCTCGCCACGCCCATGACCAGGGAGATGTGGGGGTCGCCCTCGAACATCCCGGCCTTCTTATACAAGGCCACACTGCGGACGATGCCCGAATCGAAGCACTCGAATTCGGGTACCACGTCGTTGGCCTTCATGGCATCCAGGAATGCCTGGACCTTTTCCACCGGGTTGTCGAACAGCGTGGGCGGCCAGGCCCAGGTCCCGTCGCTCTTGAGCTTGAGGTAGTTGAGGGAGCCCGCATTACAGGCCGCCATTTCCGGCTTTGTGGCCTCCAGGCAGGCCACGGGTCCCGAGATGTCGGGTCCCACGAGGCCCGTACTCTGGTTGATGATGATGCCCGGGACCCGATCCCGAATGGCGTCTATGATGGACTTTACCACATCCACGTCCCAGGTGGGCAGGTAGCCCATTCCGGGATGCTGGTCCCTGAAGTGACAGTGCACGATGGTGGCCCCCTGGTCCCAGGCCTGCTGGGCCGCTTCGGCCATCTGCTCGGGCGTGACCGGGAGATTCGCCATGGAGGGATCCGTCAACACACCCGTCAGGGCGCAGGTCAGTACGACTTTATCGCTCATCTCATCCTCCTGATAAAAATTGCGTAAATTGTCTCCCCTATATTCCGTCGCCGCATCACGTAGGGGAAGATCCGTGCGGTTTCTTTCGCGGCGGCAAGGTCTCTTTCTTTTTCTCCGTAATCTTCAGAGCGTAAATGATTTTCCGGCGCGTGTCCCGGGGCAGGATTATCTCGTCCACCACCTGTGCGGTCCAGGAGCGCGCCGCGGCAAAGGCATCCGCCTTCTCCCTTGACCATTTGAAGTAGGAGTCATAGGCGTCGGACTCCACCATGTCCCCCAGCACATCACGGTAGTCCAGGGTGGAGGCCTCCACGGCGAAGCGGGCCATGGGCCAGGCGAAGGTGACATCCGCGCCCAGACCCTTGAGCCCTCCCATGATGAGGCTCCCCGCGTCTGCGTAAGCCTCCCTGAGGACCACGCCAATCTTGGGCACGGTGGTGGTGGCGTACACATCCACGATCTTTCCCACGTGGCGGATGAGCCCCCGGGCTTCCTCCGCTTCGCCGGGCACCACCGGCGGGGTGTCCGTCAGATTCACAAGAGGCAGGTTGTATGCGTCCAGCACCTGCAGGAACCTGTAGTACTTGTCGCATGCGTCCACCGCCAGGGTGCCGCCGGGATACTTGGGATTGTTCGCCACCAGGCCCACGGGCCTTCCGTCGAAGCGGCAGAAACAGCATATGAGACTCTTGGCGTATTCGTCTTTGATCTCGAAGTAGTCCCCGTCGTCCACCAGGACCTTGATCACGTCGTGCATGTCATAGGTCTGATCGTAGTCATCCGGCACCAGATCGCCGAGTTCCGGCACTTCCCGGTCCGCCGGGTCGGTACGCTCCCAGAGGGGGGGCGTTTCCCTGTAATTGGAAGGCAGGTATCGAAGCATCTCCCGGCACTTGAGGATGGTCTCCTCGTCGTCGTCCCCCACCACGTCGCAGCTCCCTGAAAACTGCATGTGATAATCGGCGCCCCCGATGTTGCGGTCGATCACCTCGGACGTGGCGGCCGCCGTCTGGCGCGGTCCCCCCAGCCACATGTTGCCCGAAATCCTGCTCATGAGCAGGAAGTCGCACAGGGTGGGCAAATAGGCCGAGCCCGCGATGCAGGGGCCCATGAGCACCGTGATCTGGGGGATAACACCGGAGATGCGTGACTGTATCCTGAAATACCAGTCCAGGCCCGCGGTGGCCACGTCCTGGTATCCCAGTCGCCCCCCGGAGGAGTCCAGCAGGTGCACCATGGGCATGCCCCACTGGGTGGCCAGTTCCATGCACCTTGCCACCTTCATGAGGCTCTGAGTGGCCACGGATCCCCCCATCACGGTGAAGTCCGCCGCCTGGATCATCACCATGCGCCCGTGGATCCTTCCCGTGCCGGCCACTACCCCGTCACAGGGTGCGTCGGGTATCACCCCGTCGATGCGCATCCCCGTGGTGTTCACGCAGGAGCCAAGTTCTTCGAAGGTGCCCGGGTCCAAAAGGATATCGATGCGCTCCCGGGCCGTCAGCTTTCCCCTTTCGTGCTGGCGGTCTATATGCTTTTGACCGCCTCCAATCTTGTTCTTTTCCTGGATCTCCAGGTATTTCTTGATGGCCTCTTCCATTGTCCGGCCCATAAGCTGTCCCTCCCTCGACACGTCCCTAAGCAGGCTTGATCCACCGTCTGCGTTCCATTGGTCTTTCGTCCTTGTCCCACGCCGCCCGAAGGGCCCTTATGATCCTGGGCCGCGTATCCCGGGGGTCGATTACCTCGTGCACAGTGTAGTAGTGGGTGAACCCCTTGCCCATATTCATTACGCTGAACTGTTCCTTGAGAATATTCAGGAAAAAATCGTAGACCTCCTGGTAGTTCCCTTCCTCCTTGGCCTTGGCCAACTGCTTATGGAAGACCGCCTGCACGATGGACTCCGGGCCCGTGGGAGCAAACTCCACCGTGGGCCACCCGTAGATATAATCAGGACCCATCTTTGAGCAGCCCATGGTGATGTTGGAGCCGCCGTAGGAGCGCCGCAGCACGATGGTCACCTTCGGATTGGTGAGGTTGGAGTAACCGTGCAGGTTCTTGGCGCCGTGCCTGATCACCCCCATGCGCTCCCATTTGTCTCCCGGCGGATACGCCGTGGTGTCGGACATGTTGATGATGGGAATATTGAAGTTGTCCAGGAACATCATGAACCGGTCGTATTTGTCCGACGAGTCGGGCTCCATGATGCCGCTCAACTCGTCCGGATTGCTGGCCACGATCCCTGCGGGCATGCCGTCGAACCTGGCGAAGCCCGCCACGAGATTGGGAGCGAAATCCTCCTTGATCTCGAAGAACTCCCCATCGTCCACGATCAGGTCTATGATCTCATGGATGTCGTATGTAAACTTGGGATTGTCCGGCATCACGTCCAGAAGGGCCTCTTCCCGTCGCTCCGGATCGTCCGTGGGCTCTGTGCACGGGGGCTTGTGCCAGCAGTTCTGAGGCATGAATTCCAGAAGACGCTTGGCCTGGTCCAGTGCCTCCTCGTCACTTTCAGCCAACAGGTCCACCTGTCCGCTCTTTGTCATATGGAACTCGGCCCGGCCCGCATCTTCCGTTTCCATCTCTCCGCCCAGCCACAGAAAGCCGGTCTTTTCATTCATGATGAGAAAGTCGGAGAGCACCGGCACGTGGGCCAATGGCCCGGTGCAAGGCCCCAGGACCAGCGCGATCTGGGGAATGACGCCCGAATAGAGGCAATAGTTCCTGATGAGCCGTGAAAGGCCGTAGAGGCCGGCAAAGCCCCTCGTGAAGGTGATCCGGGAGCCCACGCCGTCGAAGATGCCGATGATGGGGACCCGTTGCTGGCCCGCCATCTCCACAAGTTCGGCCATCTTCCAGACCCCCTGTTCCCCCAGGGAACCACACATTACCGTATAATCCACGGCGTACACCATGATCTGTCGTCCGCCCACCGTGGCCGCACCCATCACCACCCCGTCTGAGGGGCTGGGTTTTTTCAGTTCACCCAGCCGTTCCCTCGGGTCGCGGACCAGGGAGCCCAGTTCCTCGAACGAGCCTGGATCCACCAGGTGCGCAATCCGCTCTCGGGCGGTGAGTTTTCCGAGCTTCCGCTGGAGCGCCAGGGCCTCCGGCCCCCCCGCTTCTTCATTTTCCCGGCGGTTGGCGGCCAGTTTCTCCAGAAAGCCGTCCATCCATTGTCCCATATGCTTTTCCTCCCGCAAACCGTTGATGAGAAGGTCTCTCTCCCCCCCCGGGCGTTCCGAAGGCCCCTACAGGCCCAGGCCCCGGGCTACTTCCTCGTAGTGAAAGTCCGTGTCGCCGAAAGCCACATCCGCCCCCACCGTCCTCCTATGGTACAGGTGCAGGTCGTGCTCCATGGTGAAGCCTATGGCCCCGAAGATCCGATGGCCCACTGTGGTGACCTTGCGGCCCAACTGCCCGGCGCGCACCTTGGCCATGCCCACCTCGTTGCGGGCTGGCCGGCCTGTAGAAATCTTCCAGGCCGCCCGGAGCACAAGGTTACGGGTGCCCAGGATATCCAGCCACATGTCGGCCAGGTAATGCTGGATCGCCTGAAAACTTCCGATGGGTCTTCCGAACTGGACCCGCTCTTTTGCGTAGGCCAGGGTCAGATCCAGCGTTGCGCGCATGGCCCCCACGGTTTCTGCGGCACGGGCCACGGCGGCCCGATCCAGGGCGGAACGGACCATCGGCCACGCAAGGCCCTCGGGGCCCGCCAGGCGCTCGGGTCCCAGGCGTACCTTCCGAAGGACCACCTCGCACTGCCTCTCCCCCGAGATGGTCTTGAGCGGCGTCACGGAGACACCTTCATCTCTGGAGTCCACCAGGAAAAGACTCAGGCCTTCGCCCGGGTCCCCGCCGGTCCGGGCCACGCACAGAATCCGGTCAGCGGCCAGGGCATCCGGCACGAAGAGCTTCGTCCCATCCAGGACCCAGCCGTCTCCTTCCCGCACCGCGGTGGTCCTAACGACGGAAGAGTCGTAACCGCAGTCCGATTCCAGGACCGCCAGTGTGAGGATCTGCTTTCCCCGGGCCACGAGGGGCAGGATCTCGGACTTTTGGGCCTCGGTGCCGGCCTCAACAAGCAGGGGTGCCGCCAGGACCGCCGTGGAGACGAAGGGCCCGGGGCAGAGGTTGTATCCCATCTCCTCCAGGAGTACGGCCATGTCCAGGAAAGACCAACCCGCGCCGCCGTAAACCTCGGGCAGGATCAGCCCCTGCCAGCCGAGCTCGGCCATCTTTTGCCAGAGTTCCGGGGAGTGGCCCGTGTCACTTTCATTGAGTTGACGCACCAGCTCTTTGGGGCATTCCTTTTTGAGAAAGTCCCGGGCCGTTTTCTGGAGGATCCGCTGCTCTTCGTTCAATTCGAAGTCCATGACTCAAGCCTCCCCTAGCCTATCTCGCCCGGGGCAGACCCAGGCCCCGTGTGGCTATGATACTCTTCTGAATCTCCGAGGTCCCGGCCCCGATGGGCCCGGAGATGGAATCCAGGTACCCCAGGGCCACTCTGCCTCCGAACGGGGCCCACGGGGACCCCTTGTCCAGCAGCCCGTAAGGGCCCAGGATATCCACTGCCGTGTTGGCGAGTTTGACGCCCAGCTCCGTGAAGAAGAGCTTGAGAGCCGACGCCTCCGTTTCCGGGACCCGCCCCTGGTCCTGTATCCACGCCGACTGCCAGTAGAAACTGTAGAACATCTCGATCTCAATGGCCATCTCGGCGAGTCTCCGGCGCACATGAGGATCCTGGGCCAGAGGCCTGCCGTAACGGGTGGTCTCCTTCGCGTACTGGACGAGTTCCTCCAGGACTCTTTTAAAGGCACCGGAACCGATGGCCAGCCGCTCAAACTGAAGCGCCAGCATCACGTTGTAGAAGCCCTGGTTCACCTCACCCACCACGTATTTCTTGGGGACCCGCACGTCGTCGAAAAAGACCTCGTTGAAGGAGTGATTCCCGCATATGTTGATGATGGGCTTGATGGTGACGCCGGGCGTATCATTGGGGATGATCATCAGAGTGGCGCTCCGGTGCCGGGGGGCTTCGGGGTCCGTCTTCACGATGGCCCAGGCATATTCGGTCACGTGGGCCCCGCTGCTCCAGATCTTCTGGCCGTTCACCACGAAGTGATCGCCCCGGTCCACGGCCGTGGTCTTGATGGCGGCCAGGTCGGAGCCCGCGTTGGGCTCGCTGTAGGCCAGCCAGAAGCCCGCTTCGCCGCTGGCGATCCTGGGGAGGAACTCCCGCTTCAAATCCTCGCTTCCAACCAGAAGAATCGTGGGAGCCGCGATGGTGACGGCCACCCCGCCCGCCGGGGCACGATAATAGGAAAGGACGTCGCCCGCGATGGCCGCCTTCATGGCCGAGTTCCGGCCCCCGTACTCCTCGGGCCACCCGAGGCGGTTCCAGCCCTTTTCCCCAACCATGCGGTTGAACCTGCGGGTGATTTCCTGAAACTCGGACTCCATCTGGGGCATGGTGCCGTAGCTTCCGGGCCAAAACACGGCCTGATCGTCCCAATCGGGCGGAAGTTCGGCCTTGACGAAGTCCTCCACCTCCTTGCGGAACGCCAGTTGTTCCGGTGTGAATGAAAAGTCCACTTCGATCCCTCCATCCCTGGGAGTGATTCCCGCTCAGGCCTCATCAACCTCATGGGCTCCTGCGCCGGAGCATTGATTGATTCGTCAATCAATTTTTGACCATAAATGGCCGGCCCTCGCCTGTCAAGGATTTTTTGCTCCGCAGACGCATCCCGGGCCCCGTCCGACAAGGCGGGAAGAAGTGGGCTTTCCGTGGAAATCGAACCGTCCCGATGCTTGACCCGGCGCGCGAAACGGGTCTATGTTCCTGGAGGAACGAGCACGCATTGCGGTACATTCGGCACCGGGCTCTCATAAGGGAATCCACACCATGGAGACGTTGCGCCAGGAAATCATGAGACGGCTCGAGGCGGCCGCCCTCACGGCCGGGGAGATCTCCAGGGCCCTGGGAATCCGGGAACGCGAGGTGCTCGAGCACCTCCCCCATGTCGCGCGGTCCCTGGCGACCCGCGGAAAACGGCTCGAGGTGGTCCCATTTCGGTGCATCTCCTGCGGCCATGTGTTTGAAAGTAGAAAACGGTTCACGCGGCCCGGGCGGTGCCCCCGGTGCCGGAAGACCCGCATCGAAAAACCCCGATTCCGCGTCATCAAAGACCGCTGAGGGCCTGGGGGGTCCCGCGCCTCAGGCACTGCCCCTGTCTACTGCCGTTCCCGGCACGTGAAGATCCCCCCATTCGTACTGGGCCAGGGCCACCAGGACCGTGCCCGCGGTCTCGGCCCGCAGGATCCGTCTTCCCAGGGAGACGAGCGTGTAGCCCGCCGCCTCGGCCTCCGCTGCCTCCCGTTCACTGAAGCCCCCTTCCGGCCCCACGAGGCCCGTGAAACTGGGCATGTGGCCCGAACCGCGGAATAAGGCCTTGAGGTCGCACCGGCGCTCCCGCTCCCAGAGCATGACTTTCAGCGTGTCTCGGGTTTCCCCTTCCAGGCCGAGGACCGCCTGAAAGGAAAGAGGCGCTTCTATGACCGGGGGCCGTGCCCGGTCCGATTGTTTCACCGCTGCCGCTGCGATCTCCCGCCACCGTTTCACCTTTCGGCTCCGGCCCCGGTCGTCCATCTTCGGCACCGACCTTTCAGTGACCACCGGAATGATCCGATCCACGCCCAGTTCACAGGCCTTCTGTACAACGAAGTCCATGGCCCTGGACTTGAGCACGGCCTGACAAAGGGTTATGTACACGGGTGAAGGCGGCGGCTGGGGCAAGGGGCGAATCAGGTCCACACGCACGCCCTCCGGTCCCCTTGAATGGACGGCCCCCTCGAATCGGCGGCCTTCGCGGTCCACGAGGGTGACGCGATCCCCCGGCGCCAACCGCAGCACACGGATCATATGCCGGGCCTCCGGGCCGCTGACGATACAAAACCCCCTTTCCTCTTCGATCCGATCCACCAGAAAGCGTCTCACATGAATTCTCCGAAAAGCCTGAAAACGTCTTCCGCGTTCTCCACCTCTCATCGCGCCCTTTTGTTCTCTTGCTCGCGGAATGCCAGCACGAGGCAGGCCCACTCCCCTTCTTCCAGGGTCTCCAGGTGTTTCAGGTGAAGGCGAGAGCTTTTCAGGAGCGCGGCCTCGGTCTGATCCTTCAGGAGCCCCGAGAGGATCAGCCGACCCCGGGGGGCAACAAGCCTGGCCAGTTGGGGCAACAGATCCAGGATGACCCCCAGGAGTATATTGGCCGCCACCAGGTCAAATCGTTCCGTATAGGATTCGATGGGTTTGAGAGAGAGATGAATCTTTTCCGGGTTGGGATTCAGGTACAGGTTCTTTTCCGCCCACGCTAGGGCGTCGGGGTCCACGTCCACGGCCTCCACCCAAGAGGCGCCCAGCATGGCTCCGTAGACGGCCAGGATCCCGCTGCCGGTCCCCACGTCCATCATGCGCCACCCGTCGGGCATAGAGATCCGCTCCATGGCCCGCAGGCACAGTCGGGTGCTCTCGTGGCTCCCCGTCCCGAAGGCGGGCCCCGGGTCCATCCGGATCACACGGCCTTCGGGCACATCGGGCATGGCCTCCCAGGCAGGCACCACCCATAGCCGGGGCGTAACCCGCAGGGGTCGGAAAAAACGCCGCCAGGTCAAACCCCAGTCCCGATCGGGGACGTTTCGGAACGAAGCGGTGGGCCTTTCGATGCCCGGGAACAGAACCGGCAGCCGGTCCAGGAAGGTTTGGAGCAGGAATCGGATCTGTTCCGGATCCGATCCGCCGGGAAGGTAGGCCCTGACAAAAGGATTCGAGGCCTCCTCCGTCACCACCCCCCCGCAGCCCAGGTCGAAAAGCCTGGCGGCCACGGCGTCTGCCGCCACGGTGTCAACATGCACCGTGATCTCGAGCCAGGACAAGGGCCTTTCCCCTTCCCCGCCCACAAGGCGCCCCCTTACGGGGGCTTTGCAGGGTGTTAGGCCTTCTGGAACACGTAGTTGAGTTGCCCGTCGGGCAGTCGATTGACGACCGTCCGCATATCCATGCCCACGGAGATCTCCTCTTCGGGCACATCCTTGGCGATTCTGCCAAACACCTTGTAGTCCCCGTAATCCAGTACGGCGATGGCGTAAGGGACGTCATCTCCGAAACCCATGGGAGCGAACTCCAGCTTGCTGTAGGTGATGAGCTTGCCCGGCCCCGTTACCTCGAACCACTCCATATTGCTTGCGCGGCAGCGGTGGCAATCGGCCCGGGGCGGGAAAAAGAGCAGGCCGCAGTCCAGGCACCGGGTCCCCATCACCTTGCCCTGTTCCAAATAATCGATGAAATCATTGACCTTGGTAATAGAGGTAAAGCTGACCGTTCCGAACCTGCTGAATCGGGTATCCACGTCCTTTTTCTTTCCCATGACCTACCTCCCGAGGATGGTGACGTTGCCGTAGAGACCCACACCGCCGATGTTGTGAATCAGTCCGATTTCCGGGTCCCTCACCTGCATGTCCCCGGCCCGGCCTCTGAGCTGAAGCACGATGGTCCGAATCTGGGAACCGCCCGTGGCGCCGATGGGGTGCCCCTTGCTCAGGAGCCCTCCGTCCACGTTGACGGGGATGGATCCCTCCTTATAGGTCTCCCTGGCCCGGATCAGTTCCTTGCCCTCGCCGGGCTTGGCGAACCCGAGGTCCTCGTAAGCCATCATCTCCGCGATGGTGAAGCAGTCATGGACCTCGGCCACGTCCACGTCCGCGGCGGTGATCCCTGCCATGTCATAGGCCTGCTTGGCCGCCTGCTGGGCAACCCGCAGGCCGGTGAAAAGGTCACGTCCGGCCAGGTTCACGGAAGCCGACGCCGCCCCCAAGCCCAGAATCCAGACCGGATCCTTGGAAAGGGCTTTGGCCTTTTCCTCGCTTGCCACGATCACGCAGGAGCTGCCGTCCGCGTTGGCACAGCAGTCCCCCACGCGCAAGGGGCTTGCCACGGGATTGGACATGGGACTTTCAGGGTTGGAGAACATCTCGAATTGCACGGGTTTCCGGTACACGGCCTTGTCGTTGATCTGCCCGTAGGTGGAAGCCTTGACCCGAATCAGGGCCAAATCATCCGGTGTGGTGCCGTAGGTCGCCATGTGCGCCCGGGCGAACATGGCGTAGTAGGCGGGCATCATTGTCCCAAACGGGCTCTCCCATTGGATGTCGGCCCCCCGGCCCATGCGCTCCTGGGACTCGGCCGATGAAATCTCGGACATCTTCTGAAAACCCAGCACCGCCACCACATCGTGGAGGCCCGATTTCACCAGGGAATAGGCCAGCTTCAAGCCGGTGCTGCTGGACGAGCAGAGGCTTTCCACGTAAAAGGTCGGCTGGGGCGTCAGGCCCAGGTACTCGGCAAATACCCCCGCGGGGGACCTCTGCTTGTCATATTCGGGTGCCGAACAAACCACCGTGGCGTCGATGTCGTCGTTTGAAATCCCCGCGTCTTCCATGGCGTCCTTGAACCCCTCGAAGACCAGCTCCCGTATGGAACCGGGATACCCACGAACAAAGGCGGTCTGCCCCACGCCGATAATCCCTACTTTTCCCATGAATGACCTCCCCTCCACTCGTCCGTGCCAGGGATGAAAGACTCGCCCCACGGGGCCTGCCGGCAGACAGGCACCGTGGGCATTCCACCCTTCTGGCAATGCATACTTTTTGTGCGCTCCGCCGAAAAAAATCAACAGGTTATCGCACACCGGCATTTACGATGAAGCAGTATAGGAAAACGGGCGGCGCCGGGTCAAGGAGAAAGGGTTCCACGGCTTAGGGCTTGCCTTTTGGGCCGGGCTCCAATAGGTTTTTGGGCGGCCGGCCTTACGGCGGCCCCAGGTGGAGGTTCTCCACAGCCCTGAAAACAAGGGAGAAGGATTGATGGCACGTGAAGAAGAAGGACGGCCCCCGGGGCCGGCCGCAGAGGTCTCGGCGGGGGGTGGACGCCCCGAGCCCGCCCTCCTGTGCTGGAGCGGTGGCAAGGACAGCGCCATGGCCCTTCACCGGCTGGTTCACGAAGGCGGCCGATATACTCCGGTGGGCCTTCTCACCACGGTGACCGAAGTCTACGACCGGATCAGCATGCACGGAGTCAGGCGGTCCCTGCTCCGGCGCCAGGCCCGGTCCCTGGGACTTCCCGTCGAAGAGGTGGTCCTTTCCCCCCACAGTTCCAACGAGGAGTATGAGGCCCTCATGGAGGACGTGTTGGTTCGGTGGAAAAGGAAAGGGGTGAATTCCGTGGTATTTGGTGATATCTTCCTGGAGGATATCCGAAAGTACCGGGAAGAGAATCTGAACAAAGTGGGGATGCGGGCCGTTTTCCCCCTCTGGGGACAAGACACGTCCGCGCTGGCGGAGTGGTTCCTGGCTTCGGGGTTTCGCGCCGTGGTCACCTGCGTGGACTCCCGTGTCCTGGCAGGCTCCTTTGCCGGCAGGTACATGGACGAAGCCTTCTTTTCGGACCTTCCGGAAGGGGTGGACCCATGCGGGGAAAACGGTGAATTTCACTCTTTCGTGGTGGATGGTCCCATCTTCCGAAAACCCATGGTCTTCACCGTGGGAAAGACCGTACTGCGGGATGGTTTTTACTTTTGCGACCTTCTGCCCGCCTGATCCGGGCGCGGCAGAAATTCCGGGAGGACTCCCATGGACCTGTGCCTCGTGTACATGACCGCCGGCGACGAGGAGGAGGCCCGCAAGATCGGAAAGGCCCTTGTGGAAGAGCGGCTTGCGGCCTGCGTGAATATCTTGGGCGGTATGAACTCCTTTTACTGGTGGGACGGAAAAATCCAGGACGACGCCGAAGCCGTGCTCCTGGCCAAGACCCGAAGGGCCCTGGTCCCGGATCTCATCAACCGGGTCAAGGCCATTCACAGCTATGAGGTGCCTTGCATCGTGGCTGTGCCCATCACCGATGGAAATCCCCGATTCCTTGCCTGGGTGGAGGGGGAAACGGCGCGCTGAGGCCCGGTGGAATCCATGCTGGACTTGATCCTGGGAAAAGATATCGCCCGGTACGTCAAACGGCACAAGAAACTGCTCGTGCTGGCCATGCTGCTTACCGCGGCCTCCTCCCTGTTCGTGGTGGTTCCGGCCTATCTCCTTCAACCCTTTGTGGACGAAGGCATGAAGACGGGCACTGATCCCGTGGCCTGGAAGATTCCCTGGGTCACTTTCGAACCCGGCACCTGGTGGTCCTGGAAACGGACCGAACGAGTCATCGTGGAGGGAATCTCCCCCAATCACCTACTTTTCATCCTTACTCTGGTGGCATTTGTCTCGGTCCTGCTCAAATCGATCACCGTCTATTTCGGGGAGATCAGCGCCACGGCCTTTTCCAACCGGGCCGTTCGTTCCCTGCGCATCGACCTCTTCCGCAAGTTCGTCTCTTTGCCTCTCAGCTTCTACCACAAGAGGCGATCGGGTGAGCTCATCGCCCGCGCCACCGCAGACCTCACAGTGATGCAATCGGCCATCTCGAGCGTCATTATAGGCCTCATTCAGCACCCACTGACCGCCATAGTCTTTCTTGCCTATCTCCTTTTCATGAACTACCAGCTCACCCTCCTGGTGTTCGTGGCCGTCCCCGTAATCCTGGGCATCATCCGCCTTTTCGGGAGAAAGGTCAAAAAACACGCGGTGCGGGTGCAGGACGCCACCGCGGAGGTGACCTCCGCATACCAGGAGATGCTCGTCTGTCTCAAAGTGGTGCACGGATTTTTCAAAGGAGAGAGGGAGACGGCACGCTTCAAGGAACTGGCCGATAACCTGTACCGTCGAATCATGCGGTGGGCCCGGTGGAATATCGGCGTGGGCCCCATGCTGGATGCCACGGTGTTCCTGGTCCTGCCGGCCGTATTGATGGCCGGAAAAATATATTTCCACCACACCCTGGGAGAACTGATGTCCATGATCTACGCCTTTTCCAGGGTGTACAGCCCCATCAAGAGATTGGCCAAGATCCTCAACAGTCTGCGGACCTTACAAGGAGCCACGACACGGGTATTTGCCATCATGAACACGGAGCCCGACATCCGGGACCGTCCCGGCGCCGTAGAATTGGGCCGACACCGGGACTCGATTCGGTTCGAAGACGTCCACTTTGCGTATCGGCCCGAGGAGCCCGTGCTGCGAGGCGTTTCCTTCGAGGTGAAGGCGGGGCAAATGGTAGCCTTCGTGGGTTCCACGGGCGCGGGCAAGAGCACACTGCTGGACCTGGTCCCGCGCTTTTATGATGTGACCCAAGGCGCAGTCACCATCGACGGCCTGGATGTCCGGGAGGTGACGCTGGACTCCCTCCGGAGGCAGATAGGCATCGTGAGCCAGGAGGTTCTCCTGTTCCACAAGACCATTGCCGCCAATATCGCCTTCGGAGCGGACCACGTGGACATGGACCGGGTGGTGGAGGCGGCCCGGGCCGCTCACGCCCACGACTTCATCATGGCCCAACCCAAGGGATACGACACCGTGGTGGGAGACCGGGGCACGTTGCTGTCCGGGGGGCAGCGGCAGCGCATCGCCATAGCACGGGCCATCCTGATCCGCCCTTCCATCCTCATCCTGGACGAGGCAGCGTCGGCCCTGGACGCGGAAAGCGAACGATATGTACAGGCGGCCATCGAGAGCCTGCATGGGGGACCCACCATTCTCGTGGTGGCCCACCGCTTGAGTACCATATTGAAGGCCGACCTGATCCACGTCTTGGAAAATGGAAAGATTGTGGAGTCCGGAACACTTCATGAACTCCTCTCCGCAGGGGGAAGGTTCCGTGACCTCTACGATATGCAGTTCAGTAAACAAACATAGCCTGCACGCGCCCCCACCGCTACCCGTGGGGCCCGTTGGAAAACGCCGAAACATGCCCGATTCCTTTTTCTCACGCATTCCAAAGCCTTGGCTCATCCCTCTGGGAAAGGCCCTTGGGCTTTCGGCCTATGCCCTGGACCTGCGTCACCGGCGCATCGTGAAGCGGAACCTGCGCTTCGCAAACCCGGACTGGCCCGCCGAGCGGGTCCTGCGCGTGTCCAGGCAGGTCTTTCAGCACGCCGCCTGCACCTTCCTGGAAATCGCACAGATGACCGGCATGCGGCGAGAAGACGTGCTTTCCAGGGTACGCGTGGAGGGGGAGGAGCACCTGACCGACGCGATTCGGGACGGCAAGGGGGCCATCATCATCTCAGCCCACATGGGAAACTGGGAGATGGCCGTGGTATTCGCCTCCTGTTTCCTTTCAGAACCCCTGGTGGCCGTGGCCCGGACCATTCGATCCCGGGCCGCCAACCGGAGGATCCTGGCGTTGCGAACCAGGTTCGGAAACATCATTCTGGACAAGCAAAACGCCCTTCCCAAGATGGTAAGGATGCTCCGACAGGGCCGCTCTCTGGGAATCCTTATCGACCAGGGCACTGTGCGCAGCGAAGGGGTGGAGGTGGAATTTTTCGGAAAGACAACCACCGCAACGCCGGTGGCGGCCCTCCTGGGTCGGCGTTACGGCCGGCCCGTGGTGCCGGCCTTCTGTGTCCGGGAGCCGGACGGGGCCATGAAGGTCATCATCCGGCCGCCGGTGGAGTTGCAGAAGACCGAAGACCTCCAGGCCGATCTTCAGGTCAACACCCAGCGCATGACCTTTGCCATCGAAGAAATGATCCGGGCCTATCCGGAGCAGTGGTTTTGGTTCCACAAGCGCTGGAAAAGGCACTACCCAGGCCTTTACCCTGAAGACCTCGCCCGGAGAAGACGCAGACGCGAAAAGAGAAAGGCCAAGGCGGCCCGGGCCTCCGGGTAAAGTCGGCGGAAAAGGTTATGTGGAAGTGGATCCGAAAACTTCCTGAGGAAAGGGCGGGCCTATTGTGGCTCCTGCTGATTTCCGCCTTCTGGAAAGCCGGGCTTGCCCTTTCGGGAAAGGTCATAAACCCCGACGGCATGCTGTACCTCCAGGCGGCCCGCCAAATCTCCGAAGGCAGGTTCCAGGAGGCCATTCACCTGACGTCCCTTCCACTCTATCCCACCCTCATCGCCCTGTTCCATGTAATAATCCCCGACTGGCTCTGGGCCGCGCGCTCCATCTCGCTTGTCTGCACGGTACTGGTCCTGGTTCCGCTTTACCTGCTCACGCGCGACCTCTTCGACCGAAGGGCCGCTTTCTGGGCTGGACTGGTGGGGGCGCTGGCCCCGCCGGTCAATGACTGGGCCCTTGATGTCATCCGAAACCCGCCCTTTGTCCTGTGCATGCTCTGGGCGGTCCACTTCTCACAGCGCGCCCTGTTGGACGGGAAGGCCCTGCGGTTCCTGGCCGCATCTGCCCTGGGCTGGCTTGCGGTACTTTTCCGCATCGAAGGAATCGTGATGATTCCCGCCTTTGCCCTCTTCCTGCTATGGGCCGCCCTGTGGGGAGGGGAGGGGAAAAGACGTCATGCGCTCAAGGGTCTTGCCCTCTGGCTCGGGCTTCCTGTGGGAATTTTCCTGTGCCTTTTTCCTTTTCTGGGTCAAAAAATCCTCACCGCCAACCGTCTGGACCAGGTCTACTACTGGGCCCGCGCCCTTGGGTCAGGATCCTTTTTTGAAAGTTACCGGCATATTTACGCCCAAATGAAGGCCCTGGAGGCGGCATCCGCCTTCCCCGGGGGAAAACAGAACTTTGCGGAGACGGCAAGGCACATGATGCCCCTGATCTACCTCCTGGGCCTGCTCCGGGCCTTGTCGCGGGTCCTTTTCGAACCTTTCCTCCTCCCCTTGTTCTGGGCCTTCAAACGCCCCTGGACCCGCGGCCGACGGTGGGTATTGTTTCTGGTCTGCAGCTATCTCCTGGCCATCTTCGCAGACCTCTTGAAGCAGGATTTTCTGGAATACCGTTTCCTCCTGGCGCCGGCCCTGCTCCTCTACCCTTGGGTGGGTAATGGGACGGCACGGCTCCTGGACCGTTTCGGCGGCATGGGCGGCCGGGGAACCATCCTGGCCTGGGGATTGGTTCTTTTCCTGATCATCGCGCCCCTGGGCAAGGGGCTCAAAAATGTCAGTGGAGAGGATCACGCCATCCGATGGGCCGGCCACTGGTTCAGGACCCAGGGCCGGTGGAAGAAGGCCCGGGTGGTGACGAATGACATGCGGGTGGCGCTATATGCCGGAAGAAGTGACTGGCGGGAGTACGACCTTCATGCCAGGGGCCCCATGCCCGACATGGAAGGTCTGGAGCGTTTCGCTCTCCAGGCACTGGCGGACCTGGTAGTGGTGAGGCTCTCCAGGAAGGACCGGCGGGCGCTCTCTCTTTTTCGGCATTTTACGGAACGAGTGGCCCTTTTCGAAGGCCCGAAGCGCCTCGTGGTCGTGATGGCCCCACGGCCGTCCCCGCCTCCTTGTTCAGGAGGTCACGACACAGTCTCCTCAAGCGCCCTGAAAGCACGCATCACCCTGTTGACGGATAGGAACATGGACCAGTGTCGGCGGCCCCACCGCCCCGGTACGGCCAGGCGGGGGTAGATCACGGCCCCCGGTCCCCAGCCCGGCCGCCAGTAGCGGGCCGTACCCCTGCGGCTGAAAACGGAAAGCGTGGGAACGCCCAGGTTGTTGGCCAGGTGGCCCACTCCCGAGTCGCTTCCGATCATCCAGCCCGACTCGCAGGTATACCGTGCCAGGGCGTCCAGGGTCTTCAGCCGGGGCATTTCAAAGCGATCCCCGAAGATGGCCCGCCACTCGGGTTGTTCCTCGGGCGCAAGGATAAAAGCCACTTCATACCCCGCCGCATCGAGTCTCCGGGCCACGCCGATGAACTTGCGGAGCGCCCAGTTCTTGGCCTCATCCTTGCTGGTGGGGTGGATTATCACCCGGCGGCGGATCCTTCGCGGCTCGAGCCCGCCGGGGATCCGAATCCCGTTCTCTGGAGACACCCTGGGCAGGGCCAGGGTTCGGCGACAGAAGGTCACGAGGTTTTCCACCATACTGCGGTGCCGATCAAGGAGATGCTTTTTGAACACATGACATGGGACGGGAACGCGCTCGACCAGGCGGTCCGCAGGGGAGTGGGCCTGGGCCAAGACCAGGTCGAACCGGCCCAGCACTTTACCAAAGTCTTCCGGGATCGGTGGTTCTTCGATGGCGAGGTGGGGGAACCAGGATTGGAGTCCCCGGGCCGCGGGGCTGAAGAGGGTCGCTTCGTAGTGATTACGGTGCAGGTTGTGGGCCAGGGTGAGATAGATTAGGGCGTCGCCGATGCCGTCCGAGCAGAACACCGCGACCCGCTTGACCCCTGAGAGCAAGGTGGTTCCCCCTTTTTCATGGGATATACCGCGGGGACCCGAAAGCCCCCCAGGGGACCCCGCGGCTCGGCAAGGATCTTAAGAAAACGGGGGCCTGGTGTCAATGCTCCGCGGGCGGAGTCGCCGGGCCTCGTACGAGACAGGAAAAGGGCGGAATGAAGATCTTACTGGTCTGCCGCTGCGACGGCTGGATGGGAGATTACATGTCGCAGGTCTCCTCCGGATTCGTGCGCCTGGGCCACGAGGTGGAACGCCTGGACTACCACCGATGGGACAAGGGGTTCCTGCGACGGATTTCGGGCAAGGGCCCCCGTGCGGTGGAACACCGAACTGCAAAACTTGCAAAACACCTGGCCGATTCGCGTCCCCGCCTGGTGATCTTCGCCCTGGCCCATCTCCTGTTCGATTTTGGCTTCCTGCGGAATACATTTGAAGGCCCCATGGTCTTTTTCGACATGGACGGCCCGGCCCTTCCCTGCTACCAGGATGACCTCCGCTGGGTCCGGGATATGGACCTGGTGGCAACGGTGAGCCGCAGGGCCCTGCGCCACTTGAACGCCCGCGGTCACGACAACATCCTCTATTGGCCCCACGGGGTAGACCACGAAAAGTACAGGCCTCTTGCCCTCTCAGCCCAAGACCTCTCACGATTCTCCTCGCCCCTGGCCTTTGTGGGACGCCCCACGGAAAGGCGCGCCGCCCTCCTGGGCACCTTGCCCGCCCAATCCCTGGCCCTTTGGGGGAGCCGCTGGTCCAGGAAGCCCTACCGGGACGACCCGGCGCTCGCGGGCGCGGTGAGGGAAAAGGAGGACATCCTGGGTGAGAACCTCGTCAAGATGTACAACGCCTCCACCGTTCTCCTCAACATCCTGCGAGAACCCTTCGCGGAGGCGCCCACCATCCTCAACCTACAGGTCTTCGCCGTGCCCGCCTGCGGGACCTGTCTCCTGACCGAGTGGGTGGAAGAGGTGGAGGAGGCCTTCGAGCCGGGCGCGGAGATCCTGACGTTTCGAACTCCCGAACAATTCACGGAACAGGCCCTGCGTTATTCCCGGGACCCTGCCGCCGCACGAAAGATCGGGGCAGCGGGCCGGAAGCGTTGCCTCGCCCACCACACCCACACTCACCGCGCCCGGGAACTCCTGAAGGCCTTGGGGATGTAAGAGGAGAAGGTTCTCTTGATCAGGGGGCGTGCCCTGCTCCCCGGAAGGGTGACAACGAGAGCGGGAAGTCTTTTCTTGAAAGTTTTGAAAAACGCCGCACCCTGCCCAAATGCGGCGCTTGTCCGTGCCGTCGCGGCAGATAGGTCACTCTTAACTTTTGATTCTCCTATATTGGCTTTGTAAAGATATTGCTTGCATTTTCGTCTGAAAAATAGTAGACGATGATCATGATAACGCCAAAGGAAACATTCTACTGAGCGAAGGAGGAAATCTTATGCAA
>JAFDIS010000001.1 GCA_019307945.1 Deltaproteobacteria bacterium
CGCACCTGCTCCGGCTCCTGCTATACATCCGCCGTGGCCCAATACCGCATGGATGAAAGCTCCTGGACCGCGGGGCAGGCGGACGATGTTCAGGATTCTTCCGGCAACGGGTACCACGGCACACCCTACGGGTCGGCAGCCGTGAATACCTCGGACAGCCATCTATGCTACGCCGGAGAGTTCAGCAACAACGACAGCTACGTGGCGGTGACGGGTCTTCCCGTCTCAACGACTTCCGGGGAACAGACCACCGTCTGCTTCTGGATGAAGTGGGCGGGGAACGGCTCGGAAATGCCCATCGGCTGGGAGGGATACTACGACCTTTTTTTCAGGGGGACGACCCAGTTGGGATTCAATACCGGGGCCGGGGACCTCTTCGGGATATCCGGGGCCGACGCCCTTGCAGGATCCTGGCACCATGTAGCAGCGGTCTTCAACAACAATGCCCCCTTGAAAAACCAACTCTACATTGACGGGGTACTCCAGCCCACCACGCTCCTGGCAGGCACTCCCGTCAATCGCACGGTAAATTCCACTCTCTACTTGAGCGGCTGGGACACGGGGACGGACTACAAGTTCGACGGCCTCCTGGACGAGGTGAACATCTATGCCAGAGGCCTTTCCACGAGCGAAATCGTGGATGACATGAACGGCACCCACACCTGCCCCGGGGGGCCATAGTCTGGATGAAGATCCCTCAACCCCGCTCTTCTCCTCTCGTTAGGGAGCCGCCCCCGCCGTGATGCGGGATCCCTCTTTCTAGGGTATCCGCCCCAGGTTTCCAGCCAATTCCTGAAGGTCCCGTATGTCCACATCTCCGTCCGGTTCAAAGTCGGCCCTGCAATCGGCCGTGCAGAGGCCGAACTCAACGGCCATCACGGAGAGGTCCGCCCCGTCCACATCCAAATCCCCGTCGGTGTCCCCCGGCACGGAGGGCGTAGAAGCGGTGACGAACAGGGGTTCAAAGGTTTCGTTGAAGGCAAGCACGGTCACGGTTTGCCCCGGAGGAAACGAGTAGCCCGTGGCCTCCACGTTAACGGCCCAAGTACCGGAAGGCAGGGTCGCGCGGTAATAACCGCTGTCCAGGCTGGGCGTACCCACGGTGGTTTCATTGACCTGGATCCTGAAATTTCCACGGTCGCCCACGTACACTCTGCCCCTTTGACCATCCAGGGCAATGCCTACCGGCTTGTCGAAAAGGCCTGCGGAGGAACCACTCCCCCCCATGAGGTGATGAACCCGCCGGAGGGCCCGAAGACCGGCACAAAGTGTGTAATATATTACCATTTGTTGATAACAATTTACATACCTACTACCTTCCGGCCACACTGGTGATAAGGTCATAGATGGGCAGAAAAAGACCTCCCACGATCACCGCGAACATGGCGCCTGCCACGATGAGCACCACGGGTTCGATCATTTTGCCCATGGTGGCCACCAGGAGGGAGAGTCGTTTGCGGTAATCCTGGGCGATGTAATTGAGCTGTTCGGGCAATGTACCGCTTTGCTCACCAACGTTGATCATCCTTACGATGAATGGAGGAAAGACCGGCACACGCTTGAAGGAGTCGGCGATCCCCTCGCCCCGGGAAAACCCTTCCTTTACTTCCTCCAGTTTCTCCCGGAATACCTCGTTCCTGATCGACTCTTTCAGGATCTGCATGGCCTGAATGATGTCGATCCCCACGTTGAGAAGAAGACTGAAATATTCCGTCACGAAGGCCAACGTGGAGGTCTTGATAATGGTCCCGGACAGGGGGAGCCGAAGGAGCAAACCATCAGCCGCACGACGAAACCTACGCTCGCCTTTGTACAGAAGTACCATGGAGCCGACCGTGAGGATCATCACGCCCAAAATCAAGAGGATATAGGTCTCCACGAACCGTGAAACATGAAGCAGTATTACGGTAAGGGTGGGCAGGGTGACGTCCATCTCCTGGAACAGGGTGATGATCTTGGGGACCACGTAATAGAACCAGAAAATGAGTCCCCCGCCCATGGAAAGAAAAACAAAGGAAGGATAGATGAGTGCCTGCTTAGTGTCGCTTATGATATCGTGAATCCTCTTAAGATGCCCCGAGGCGTCCATCAGGGTCTGATCCATTTTCCCTGTCTCTTCTCCCAGGCGAATCAGGTGGACCACGGTCTTTGGGAAGACGTGGGGGTAGTTGTCCGCCGCCTCGGAGAAAGAGGAACCTGCCTGGATGCTCATGATGATGTCGCGAATGTCCTGCTCGAAGTCCGGGCGCTCCGAACTGAGTGCCGCCTCTTCCAGGGCGGTTGTGAGAGTCATACCGGATCTGAGCATCATGGATATGTTGTTGAGAAATTCGGCCATGAAGGGGCGGGGCATCTTTCTCCGGAATCGGAACGTTGCAAGCTCCAGCAAGGAAGAAAGAGCCCGCCCCGCCTTCTTGACGTATACGGTGGTGCTTCCGTCCCGTTCCAGGTGAGAGATGGCGGAAGTAACTTCCTGATAGGGCAGTTTGGCTATCCCGGAAGAAATCTCACCCGTTGGTTCGATGAGTTTGTATCGAAAGTAGTTCATCGGTGGTTTATGCCCGCCTGATGTGCCCCAGCACGCGCATCGCCTCGTCCGCGCTGGTGACGCCCTGCTTCACCTTGGCAACAGTCGTGTCAAAGATATCCACATACCCGCCCCCCTCCCTTGCCTTCTCCGCAATTACGCTGAGGTCCTCCTCGCGGTCGATGAGACGGGCGAGATCCCGGTCTACGGTGAGTAGTTCATAAACCAGAGTCCGGCCGAAATACCCGGAACCATTGCACGCGTCGCACCCGCGCCCCCGGTGGAGTTCATCGATGGAGTCATCCTTGAGGTATCGTTTCTCAGCTTCCGACGGCCTGTACACCTCCCTGCACCCGTTGCAAATCTTTCTCACAAGGCGCTGACTCACCACGCCGATGAGCGAATCGGCGATTAGGAAAGGCCGCACACCCAAGTCGCGGAGGCGGGGGATGGCCCCCACCGCGCTGTTCGTGTGCAGGGTGGACAGAACCAGATGGCCGGTGGTGGAGGCGCTCACCGCCGTGGCCGCAGTCTCGGAGTCACGAATCTCTCCCACCAGGATCACGTCGGGGTCGTGTCGCAAGAAATACCGCACGGCATTGGCGAAGGTGTATCCCGCCTTTTCATTCACCTGGGTCTGCCGAAGAAGCGGTATGTCGTATTCGATAGGTTCTTCCACTGTGATAACGTTCTTCTGGATCAGGTTCAGGCTACGGATACCTGCATACAGGGTGGTGGATTTTCCGGAGCCCGTCGGGCCCGTGAGCAGAATTATGCCGAACGGCTCGTTGAACATCTCTTCCACCAGTCTTATGTGTTCTTCGAAAAAGCCCAATTGGGCCATGCCCATGACCGCGGATTCCATGGGCAGGATTCGCAGAACCAGGTTTTCTCCCTGGGGAGAGACGATGGTGGAGGCCCTGAAGTCATAGATATTGTTGAGTATCGTTTCAGAGAAACGGCCGTCCTGGGGAAGACGCTGCTCGGCGATATCCATGTCGGCCTTCATCTTCAGGCTCGCGATGATTCTGTTCATGGACGTGGGCAGTGACAGCACCGAGGTCAACACTCCGTCCACCCGGAAAGAGACGTTGGTGGAAAACTCCAGGGGCCTGATGTGAATGTCCGTAGCCCGCATCTTTACCGCGAGATGGAGGATATGCTTGATCAGATTATCCATGCTTCTCGCCATCTCCCGGTCCTTGGAGAGCACGGAGATTTCTTTGCGGATCAATTCCTCCACCGGGTGCTCCACAAAATAGTAGAGCTTGTGAATCGCGTTTATGATCTTTTTTCTCTCCGAGAGAAAGAATTGGGGGGAAAGTCCCGTGTGGCGACTGATCATTTGACCCAACTTGGGGTCGCCCACGGAGGAGGTGGCCACCTCGATGGTCTGCCCCTTTATCGCCACGGGAAGGAACTTGTTAGTCAGGCAGAAATTCTTGTTGAAAAGCCTGAGCGTGCTCTCCCGGGGAAAGACCTCGTCCACATCCAGATATGGTATCCCCTCCTGCTCGGACAGGGTAGTCATCACATCGTATTCAGTGACGAAACAGAGGCGCTCGAGTATCTCTCCGATCTTCTCCCCTGAGATCTTCTGCTCCTGAATGGCGAACTCGATGTGGTCCTGGGAAATCAGGCCCTTGCTCTTGAGCAGTTCGCCCAGGGGTCTTTTTGATCTTTGGGGCGTATTGGGGCCCAATGACGTTTCACTCATGACACGGCATTCCTCTCTTCTGAATGACACAACAGGAAAAGGGTTGCAGGATCGGGGAATCCTGTCTTGGGAAGGCCCATGGAGGCCTGGAACGCCAGTATTGCCTTCCAGGTCTTGCCCCCGAAAATTCCGTCCACGGCCTCTGCGTACAGCCCCGTTTCCTTCAGGAGTTCCTGCAGGCGGGCCACCCCCGCGCCCCTCCGGCCGAAATGAAGGGAGGGCAGCAGGAAAGGAGGCTTCCAGAACAAAAGGTAAGTCTCTTTTCCGCTGGTCCCGGCCGGAACGACGAAGATGCCGTAGCGGGCCCTCACATGCGCGGGCAGTGAGGAGAGTACCACCAAACGAAGCCCCGTTTCCTCAAAGATTTTATCCGCCGGCATCTCGAATCGCCCTGATGCAAGCGCCTTCGTGAGGTCGTCGGCGTAGTGCAGGAGCCCGTAGCTCTTCAGAAATTCATTCAGCGGGCTCGGAGTCTCGGCTCGATCTGCAAAGACCGGGGTCCTTTTGGATGCCGCAGGCCTTTCACGGGCCCCCGTTCCACCCTTGACGGGTTGAGACGTCTCCAATGCCACAGCCCCGGTCCTTCCCGCCGAGCCAGAAGAAGCCATCACCGGCGGCGTCCTCGACTCATTCCAGTAAAGGGCCCCGATCAGGGAAAGCGCCGCCAGGAATGCCGCCCCCGTCCAGGCAAGGCCTCTGCGCGTCAACACCGACCTTTCTCCCTCAAGGTCACGATACGCCGCACTCACCACATTGCGGTCTATGACCGTGGTGTCCTGAAGAAACGCGGCGTAAAGACATCGATCCATCAACATGTTGATCTTTCGGAAATTTCCCCTGGTGATCCGATGGATGTTCCGGGTCGCGCTTTTTCGTATCACGGTCCTGCCCCGGCTGCCTGCTGCGTTCAGTTTAAAGAGGAGGTAATCGTGCAATTCGCCCCGGTCCAGAGGAGATGTTTCCTTTTGAATGACGACACGGCTCTTGAGTTGTCGCAATTCAGGCCTCTCGAGCTTCCGGATAAGTTCCGGCTGTCCCACGAAGAGGATCTGCACGAGTTTCCGCCGGTCGGTTTCCAGGTTGGAAATCATGCGCACCAGTTCAAAACTCTCCAGATCAAGGTTCTGGGCATCGTCAATAATAACGGCACAATTTTTCCCTTGCCTGTTCCTCTCCAGGAGAAAGTCATTGAGAAGCCTCATCTGTTCGGCAAAACCGGTGCCCTCGGATTGTAGCCCGAAATCCAGGTTGATTTCCCGGAGAAGTTCCGCGTCTTTGTAAGCCGTATGGAACACGAGGGAAGTTTCCACACCTTTTTCCTTGAGAATTCCCAGGATCTTGCGGCTGATAGTGGTTTTCCCGAGGCCCACCTCACCCGTGAGGACCATAAACCCTTTCCGCGTGAGTACACCGTGCACGATCTCGGTGATAAGTCGGTCGATGGTGTGGGAGAGAAAAAAATTCTCCACATCCGGGGCCACCGGAAACGGATTGAAACTCAACCCGAGGTGTTCAAGATATCTGCTCTCCATGTCCATGATCAGCCTCCCTTACATGGTCCACCTGGCGATATAGCCTCTGCCCACGCCTGTTGATCTCCCCGTCAGTCTTCCGCGCCGCGCGTCCACTCGGCCGTCTATGTCCCTGTCCAGGCGTTCGAAGGTTTTCCGCGAGATCCCATACAAGACAAGCGAATGCTCGTACCAAAGCAGGAATACATCCTCGTTCGGGGACCACAGCCTTCGAAGGCGATAAATAAAGGGTATCTCGGTATTGGAGCGGGGAACACCCATCCCCCGCTCTTTCATCATCTGCTCCAATCGCTCCATGTAGGCCGAATGATCGGTCCCGGAAAAGGGTGGAATCCGGCCTCCTTCACTCTCGTATTTGACCAGCACGGCCCGCCAGGGAACGAGGTAATCTCTGTAAAACTTCGAATACAGCGCACGGTCAAGCAATGCCGAGCCCGCCCACAGGGTGAGGACCCCTATACCCACATAGACCACGAAGGCACCGAAGCGGTCCACGTCTCTGGGCGGCATGGGCGTCAAGGTTTCATCCTGGCCAACAGCTCGGCCACCCTTTCGTCTTCAGGGTAAAGATTCCGTATCTTTTTGAGCCTTCTCAACGCATTCGAACGTCTTCCGGATCGGAACTCCAGGACCGCCATATTGAGGCCCGCAACGAGATTTTCCGGGTCTCTCTGCAGGAGGCGTCCGAGCAAAGAACTTGCCCTTTCCAGATCACCCAGCTTCATTCGCCAGTAGGCCGTGATCTGCAAAACATAAGGATCGTCTCGCCCCTTTAGAGAAACCAGTTCCCTGAGGCGATCCTCCACCAGGCCTTCATTACCCGGCGAAGACATATCTCGGCGGAGGGCTTCCACGATTTTTGCGATCCTTGCTCTCCTGCGGTAAACGGCTTTCCGTTCACCGGACGGACCGCCGGATTCGTCCGGGGAAGGGAGGCCGATAACTTGCGGTGCGGAACCGGCAGGCCCCATGGCCGGTTTCGGCACTTCCGCAACCGTTTCATCCCTATTCTGCGGCGAAGGCCTCTCAGCTTCGCGCGCCGGTGCCGAGGACGAACCGGTCCCGGTGGACCCGCCCGGCCTCGGCCTTTTCATACCTCTTTTGCTCATGGAGGCTTCGACAGGTCCTTTTGGGGGCCCGGAGAGTACTGAAGCAGGGCTTGCGGCAACGGAATTGTTCGGTAGAGCACCCCCTGAAGCATATCGTGATGCCTCCCGCCTTGTGCGCCCAGGCCCGGCCTTCTTCGGCCCTGCGGCGGCCACCGGCAAGGGCGGCAGGTAACGGGACCTTGCTCGTGCTTCCGATTTATGCGGCCTTGCCGCTGCGGCCGGGAGGTAGAGCTTGCCGGGCTCGGCCTCTCGCACAGGTATTGCGGCGGGAGGAGGCGGGATCTTCATGGGGGCCGGCCCCCGGTCCCCTTCTTTTGGCCTGGCGGCCGCGGCATTTCCGGGGTTCTTTTCTTCCCCGGCCGAGGAAGAATCAGCTTGTCTGGTTTTCGCGGAGGAGGACGTCATTGCGGCCCCCCGGTATTGCTCTATGCCATAGAGGACGCCCAGCACGCCCACGGCAACCGCTGTTGCCGATATCACAAGTGCCAGCATGGAGAAAAAGAGCCTCTGAAACGTGTACACGTTGGCTCGCCTGCGGATCGGCGATGACCTCCCGCCTTCCTTGTGGCTCTTTTTCAGCTTCTGGAGCGTATCGAAAATGACACTCATCTCTAATCAAGGCAGGCGGCCGAAAGCAATCTTGCCGCCTTCAACATTTCTTCCCGTCTACCCGCGCCCCCGGATTCATACACCCTGAACCCGGAGTACGATAACCAGTTCTCTCGTCTCATCTCTCATGGACTCGTTCTTAAAAAGGTAACCCAATAGGGGGATGGAGGAGAGAAAAGGCACCCCCTTCTCCTCGGTCTGCCTCTTCCTGTCGATCAATCCGCCTAGAAAAATCACGTCTCCGCTGTGGACCCCGATGGTCGTGCTGATCTCCTTGATGCTTACCTTGGGAAGGCTAATGCTGTCAGCCGAATTGCTTGTTACCGATACGGGCACGATGCTGTCCGGATCCACGTCGCTCTTGATGGGATTAATGAGAAGCGTGATCCCGCCGTTCTCTTCGATGAAGGGAACCAGCCCCAGAATAAGCCCGTCGAACACCGTGGAGACCTCCACATCCGTAGATTCCTCGGTGGTCGTGGTGCTGGCGCTGGTCGTGGTAGTCACGCTCTTCTTGTAGCTGATGGATGTACCGACACTGATTAACGCCGGCTTTCCATGCTTGGCACGAATACTGGGGTTGGACACGATCTTGGCGTCTCCGAAGGTCCGCAAGGCATTGAGGGTGGCTGCCAGGGAAAAGGCTCCGTGCACCCCGCTCAACACAAGCCCTTTTCCCAGTGCCCAGGAGGCGCTCTCCACCCGGGTGCCGGAGGAAAAGGAGCGTCTCAAGGCGGTCCAATCGATTCCATATGAATATGCGTCCGAAAGACTCACTTCGATGATCTGCGCCTCGATGAGGATCTGCCTGGACATCACCTCCTTGAGCTGGTGCACCAGCCTGGAGACCGCGCGAATCACGGCAGGCCTGTCTTTCACATAGAGGCTTCCGGATAACCTATTCAGGGAGTATTTGCCCTGTCTGGAAATGATTCTCTTGATGGCGGTTTCCAGGATGTCATAGGCGTTCCCCTGGTTGGCGCCTTTCCCGGAGAGCTTGAAGGTCCCGGCGAGTCCCGCAGCCGACTCCGTTTGCCCCGCGCCCAGCACATCGCCTCCCATATCGAATGACATGATCACGCTGGCGTCCAGAAAATTCAGGTTGTAAAACCTTTCGTCAAAGGGCCGAACCCGAATTACGTTCTTTTCCACCTGGTAGTAAAGATTGTAGGTCTCAAGTATCTCTTTGAGCACCGTGGAGGCGGGCACATTCCGAAAGTTAAGTGTGATAAGGCGCTTTTCCTCGCCCAGGGCCGGATCCAAAATCAGGTTCATGCCCACGGACTGCGCGAGTGAATAGAGCACGAGCCGGAGGTCTTCGTCCACCATGGAAAATGAGACGATCTGATCTTCCAACGGATCATACCGGGGCATGACCGGTTCCACATCCAGCGGTCGAGGCGCTTTCTTTTCCAGACTATCCACAAGGGTTTCCTGCTCGCGCTGCACCCGGTCCGCTTCTGCCGATGTCCTTCGGGATACGATGGAGGCCGGAGGTCTTTTGGGGTCCAGGACCGAAGAGGGTCCAAGGCTGCAGCCACCGGCCCCGACGCATATTATGATAAGAATGATCAGAAACGTGTAACTTTTCACGGTTTTTCTCCAGTCGATTTGGGCTTTGGGGAGGCCTCTTTCCTCCTGCCTGCTACGGGCACCCAGTTCCGAATACGTCCCTTTTCCATGAGTACACGATCGTACTCCACGCGAACGATTCTGGCGCCGTCGGCCAATCGCGCTCCTTCCGGGTAAAACGTTCCATCCACCACGCAGAAACGCTGTTTTCCAGCGGAAAATGCCATGGTGATCAGATAATGAATCCTGGGTTTGAGAACGACCCTCTTTCCCCGGGCTCCAATCCGCGATTCACGCAGGGGTTCGTAACCGAACAGTTCCAGCCCGACGGTGGGGGACATGCCGGGCTTTGGGTATGCGATGGCGCCCATGCGCGCAGTAAGGCGTTCCATTTCATCGAGGACCTCCGGATCAGGGACTTTGATGGCAGCGATCTGAACGACTGGTGCCGGGGGTGCGGGGCGCGCCCTGGGCTCGGATCTTTTCACCAGCATCCCCGTAACGACGATGCCCGATGAAATCAGGAGGGCGCAGGCCCAGAGGGGATAAAATTTTTTCTTCATTTGATCCCCTTCTCAAGGCGCAGCAGAAACCGCGACCGGTTTATGGTGGTGTCAAATTCCTCGGTTTCCACCTGGTAGCCCATTCTTCGCAACCCGCGGCACAGGCGCTGATACCCCTTGTAGGCGTTGAGAAACGGTGCCTGGATGCGGGCGTAGAGCTTCACTTCCACCCTTCCCTTCCCGTAGGAGGCCTCCAGCAGTTCAACCGCCATTCCATCCGGATGAAAACGGTCCAGATCGTCGAGTATCTCACCGAAAGAGGGGGCCTTTGCATAATCGTCCAGTTCACGGATGAAGCGGTAGATACCTTCGTATTCAACCGTCGGCACCGTCGCCGGGACGCCGATCCCGGCAAGGCGGGTCCGGGCTGATCGGAGTTGGGCCCGAATTCTTTCCGATCGCGTCTCGGCCCAGAAGCCCGCCCCCAGGAGGACCAGGGCGGCCAGCAGGGCCGCTCCGTTCACAAAGGGTAATGCTTTCTTTCCGAGGAATGCGGTTTTCTCCGCTCGTCCTGAAACGGACATGCCGGACCGCAGGGTACGAACCGCCCCGAGAAATGAGACCGATGACGGCCGACCCTCGAAACGGACCGCCTCCCCTTCCAGGGCTTCCAGGTCCCAGGGTAAGTCTCCGGGCAGGCGGTCTTCCGAAACCGTGTCCACCCACGTGATCGGCAGGACTCTTTTCACCTGGATCCGGTGATCCGACTCCGTATTTCGAATGTCCTCCCGTACCGTATGCCAGAGGGATTCGATCTGCTCGGGCCCCTCGTCAAAGGCGACGCAGCGATTTGAGTAATACGTGCGCTTCGGGGTCCCGATGACCATGTCCGCAAAGCGGCCGTGCTGGAACACGACGGCGCAAGGTCCTTTGGCGGCCGCCTTTTTCAGCACTCCGAACAGCACCGCGTAGAGGGGAAAAATCAGCATGGAGGCTTCCCTGCTCCTGGCATCCTCCAGGTATTGATAGTATCGCCGCGTGGGAAGCGCAGTGTAGAAGATGTCCGTGGCCCGGGGACCCTTTTTCTTTTTCCAGTGCGTCACCACGGAGACCGGCTCGTCGAATTCCCCTGCTTCCTGAAGACTCTTGCGTACCATCACTTCCACATACTTGGGGGCCGATTCCACTGTGGCGGTCCTGCTCACGGATTCCCCGAAATCGGTAATAAACCAGCAGTCATCTTCGATCTCTTTGAGATCCACGATGCTCTCGATCTCGCGGCCTGTCACGCGGTAAAAGATGCCCGCCAATTCTATTACGAGGCTACGTTCCATCATTACTTGCGCCTGACCAGGAATGTGCCTTCCAATCCCAGCAGCACATCTCCCTCTTCTTCGGGGGTACCGGAACGAAGTTCCCTGTGACCCCCTTTGAATTGTTCCTTGCGCTCCTCATCAAAATCTTTCTTGATACGCAGAGAATGCGGCACGAAATAATACTCCGCCGTATTGACGGTCTGGCCGAGTATGCCCCGAAGCCGCTCGAAACTGACCGGCTTTTCGAGCCGTACACGGTATCTGTCCCACCGGCTTTCCTCCAGCCCAAGGGCCCTAGCCCGTTCCACAAAGGCATGGGCCTTTTCCAAAATCCGCTGTTTGCGAAGTGCCTCGGCTCTGGTCCGCTCCATAATTCGGATCCGTGTTTTGACGCTCTCGAGCTCCGATGCGGCATCTGCAAGGTTCCGTCGGGCTCTCACCGCCACATGGGCGGACCCCAGCAGCAAGACCACAAGGATAACGGCCGCAATGCTGTGAAACGATCTGGCGATGGGTCCACCTCCTTCCTGCCATTTCCCCCGGAAGGCCCCTGAGAATTTGCGGTTTCGTATCTCAGAAACCCAGAATCAGCCTGGCGGCAAATACTGTTTGGCTCGTGGTGACATTGGGCCAGGCGATCCGGGGGCCCCCGTTTCCACTAACCGCAATAAAACTGCCCGCCGTACCATCCATCTCTTCATCCTTGATCCGATCAAAGGCGATTCCGAGTTCCGTGGGCATTCCCAGTATCTCGATACAGTTGTAATTGCTTGCAGTGCCGTCCGATCGTGACCGGAAAGAGATGGTCAGGGTGTACTGCGTTCCGTTGGAAGCGGAATACCGCCGTGTGGCAGAACTCCCTGTGGGGCCCGGAGCAGGAGGATCCAGCCCAACCGCACGTAACTGGGCCTCCAGGTTGGCCAACGTGAGATCATTGGCGCACCTGCCGTCTCGAGTGCCGCTGTTATCGGGCGTATTGGTATCTCCCAGGATCCGTCCCGTTCGCTCGTAGTAGTTGACATAAGCCAATTCCCACGCACTCAGGAACTGGTTGTAGAGCTTTTTCTGCTCCGCGCTGCGAATCAGGTCTTTCCCTTTCACCACTGCACCAATGATGATCCCGATGATGATGAGCACGATGGCCATTTCGATGAGAGTGAAACCCCTCTGACCCCCCATGCGCCCCCCCGTCCGGCTGAACTTTCCCGACATGATTTCCTCCTTACGGAATTATAGACAACTTCCACTCTTCTCAAAGCAATAGCCGTGCCGGAGCGTTACCGATCGCGGATTTTCGGGGGCTCCATCACCTTTTCAGGGTCCTGCACGGGTAGGCGTAAGACATTCAAAAACATATATATTTCACCATTTTACCCTTTTTGACTGATTCACCCAAAACGCATTGCCACAGATACCCGCCCGAACTTCAACCGGACCTTCACATGGTGCGGCAAGATCTTGTGATCGTCCGATAAGCGTCAATTTTTTAGGCACTTACGCCATAAACCTGACGATTGAAGGTTACGCCGACACGCTGCTCTGATTTCCATTGATTTATTCGGGCGATGGGATTAGTAAATGATGGTCATTCAGTGAGGCGTACGCGATCCGGCCGGAACATCAAAATGTAAGGAGTTCACTTGCCAGGCATGCAGCCGAAAACAAAAATTCCATATACCTGCGCTTTCGATTTCAAGCCGGGATTTTTTCTGACGGCATACCTCTACCGCCTTTTCAGGCACATGAAGTTCGGCCAGGACGTCTCTGAAGAACTCAGGCGCCTGCATAGGGACGGAACCCTGGTATATGCCGTCAAGTATGGAAGCAGGCTTGATTTTTTGTTATACCACTATCGGTTCCGGAGCGCACGGATTCCTCATCCCGCCATTGCTTTCGGATTGAATTTCTCTCCGCTCCTGCCCCTGTCGCATTTGTTTAAGGTCGCAAAAAGCCGCGTGTCTCATTATTTCAGAGGACAGGGCTTGCCCGGTCCCTATGAGAGCGGATACTTCAAGGAGGCCATCACCGCCGGGGTGCCGTTCCTTTTGCCGCTCGTAGATCCCAGGAGTTTCCGGCGGGAATTCGTTCACGAAGAAAAGGACAGCATTCTTTTTCTCCTGGAAACCCAAAAGGAGTCCGACCGGCCCATCTACCTCGTCCCTCAACTGGTCCTGTATAGGAGGGCGCCGGAACGGGACCCTTCGGCCCTCTCCAACATTCTTTTCGGGGCCAAAGACAATGCCGGGCTCATCCGCAAGACGGCCCTTCTGCTCAGGTATCGCCGGGAGGCCTTCATCGATTTCGGAGCGCCCTTGGATCTGAAGGCGTACCTGGCGAATCAGCCGCCCGACAGGCCCCTGGAGGAGATGGCCTTTGAGATCCGTCACAGGCTCGTGGAGGCCATCGACGCGCAGAAACGTGTGGTACTGGGTCCCATACTGAAGTCACGCCAGCAGCTCAAGGAGATAGTACTGAAGGACCCGGAAATCACTCGAACCATCGACCGCCTTTCCAAGGGGGATCCCAAAAAGCGCAAGCAGACGCGGAAAAAGGCCGGTGATTACTTCGATGAGATCGCCGCCGATTACAACATCGCCTACGTCCAACTCTTCCACCGTTCCCTCGGCTGGCTCTGGAACAGGATCTTCGAAGGAATCGACGTGGTGGGAACAGAACTGTCGGCCCTCAGGAATTGGGCTCGACACGGCACCATGATCTATGTGCCCTCCCACAAGAGCCATGTGGATTATCTGGTCCTCAACGACATCCTTTACCGCAACAATCTCTACCTTCCCCGGATCGCGGCCGGGAAGAACCTCGCTTTCTGGCCCATGGGACACATCTTCAGAAAATCCGGGGCCTTTTTCATACGGCGCTCTTTCCAGGGGGCGCGCCTCTACAGCAAAGTCTTTTCGCGATACATCAAGGCCCTGATCGAAGAAGGATACCCCATAGAATTTTTTCTCGAAGGGGGACGCAGTCGCAGCGGCAAACTGGTGCTTCCCAAGACCGGATTCCTGAACCTCCTCGTACAGGCCTTCCGCGAGGGGGCTTGCGATGACCTGATCTTCGTGCCGGCAGCCATCACCTACGACCGAATTCTCGAGGAAAAGTCCATGCTCAAGGAAGTGGAAGGGGGCGAGAAGGAGTCGGAAAATCTCAAGCAAATCCTGGAAGCGAGACGCTTCCTGAAGCGAAAATATGGAAAAGTATATATCCGTTTCGGCACACCGGTACCCCTGAGGGAGTATCTGGCTTCATATGAAGGAGGGCACGGCCAGGCGGTAGACAACCTGGCATACCTCCTGGTCAAGGAGATCAACGGCGCCACCCTGGTCACGCCCCTGGCCCTGGTTGCTTCCGCAATTCTTTCGAAGCACCGGCGCGGTTTCAGTCAGTCCGAACTCACCGCCACCGCGAAGGTTATCAAGGAATTCTTGAAAACCCAGGGAGCACCCATGGCCTCCACCTTGCAGGACACGAATCAGGCCGTCGCCGATACCCTGAATCTCCTTCAGAGTTGGAAGGTGGTGGATTTCCTGGAGGACATCGGAGGGTCGGAACGGTTCTACTTCGTTGAGGACGAAAAAAAGAAGGAACTCGAGTATTATAAGAACAGCATTATTCACTTCTCCATCTCACATGCCTTTGTGGCCATCTCCCTGCTCGCAAGAGGCAAGGAGCCCGTGGCTGCGCCCACCCTGGAGACGGATTATCGGTTCCTTCAAAACCTCCTCAGGTATGAGTTTCTTTTCGACACCGAAACGGATGTGGCCCTCACGGTTCGACGCTGTTTGAATTTTTTCATCGACTCGGCATGTATTGCGCCAGAACCCTCAGGAGCAATGAAACTCACCATGGTGGGCTTTGATCAGCTTCCCATCTGGGCCGCGCTGGTCAAGACCTTTCTGGAGGCCTACTGGATCGCCACGCGCGCTTTCCTGAAGCGCGAGGGAAAAGCCCGTAAACGGGCCGAACTGCTCAAGACCATGAACTACCAGGGTCGACAATTCCACAAGCTCGGCCTGATCGACCACGTGGAGGCGGTTAGCCAGATCACGTTTCAAAATGCTTTCCAGCTCATCCACGAACAAATCCCCGGCCTGAAGACAAAAGATGAAAAGGCCCGGGCCTCGGCCCTCAAGGAACTGGGCGATCTGTCACAGCGCCTCTACGACCTCCTGAAGTATCCCCAGTGGGTGGGAGCTTAAGGAACCCCTGCCCGGCCCGCCATTTACACGGTTTACCGCTTCCAGCTTCCGGGATCTCCGCCCCATCAAAAGGTGTATTCCTTTTCCTTCAATTTGGCCTGGGCGGCCGCCAGCCGCGCGATGGGTACGCGGGGGGGCGAGCAGGAAACATAGTCAATATTTATGTGGTGGCAGAACATGATGGCGTCGGGATGTCCTCCCTGTTCGCCGCAGATCCCCACTTTCATGTCCGGCCGTGTCTTGCGGGCCCACTCGATGGTGATCAGCATCAGGCGTCCCACACCTTTGATATCCAGGACTTCAAAGGGGTTGTGTCGAAGGATGCCATGTTCCTTGTAAAGGGGAAGAAACTTGTTCTCCGCATCCTCCCTTGAAAATGAAAAGGTCGCCTGGGTGAGGTCGTTCGTGCCGAAGGAGATGAATTCGGCCAGTTCCGCCAGCCTTCCCGCCCTCATGCATGCGCGGACCACCTCCACCATGGTACCAAACTTGTAAGGCACCTTGATCCTGAACTGCTTTTCCACCTCATGGTGAATCCGCACCACGTACTTGTGGACCCACTTGAGCTCCTCCAGAGTGCATACCTGGGGAACCATGATCTCAGGGGAAACGGCACCGCCCTCGGTCAGGTGCTCGGCCGCCGCCTCCAGGACGGCGCGGATCTGCATGGCGTATATCTCCGGGTAGGTAATTCCCAGCCGGACACCCCGGTGTCCCAGCATGGGATTCGTCTCGGCCAGTGCTCGAACTTTCCGCAACATGTTTTCCCTGGACTCGATGAGCGCTTCATCCAGGTGCTTGCTCTTGAGTTCCTCCAGTCCGTGGGTGATCATTTCCAGGTTCGCCACGTATTTCTCATAGAGCTGAGGGTCCATCAATTTGAGGGTCATAGGCAAGGCCGCCATGCCTTCCACGGTCTTGCGTAGTTCCTTTAGGTGAACGATTTCATTAACCAATTCATCGGCGGAGGGCAGAAACTCGTGGATAGGCGGATCCAGGAGACGGATGGTTACCGGCAGACCATCCATGATTCGAAAGATCTCTTTGAAATCCTCCCGTTGATAGGGCAACAGACGATCCAGGACCGCCTGCCGTTCCTCCCTGGTTTCTGCAAGGATCATCTCCTGTACGATGGGAAGCCGTTCGGGCTGATTGAACATCCGTTCCGTACGACAGAGTCCTATCCCCATGGCCCCGTACTTTCTGGCCTTGGTCACCGCCTCGGGTGTGTCGGCATTGGCCATGACCCGGACCTTGCTCAGGTCATCGGCCCACTCCAGGAGGACGAGCAGGTCCTCCACGAACTCCGGTTCAATGGTGGGCACGCCCCCCTTGTAGATATTCCCCGTGCTTCCGTCGATGGTGATATCGTCCCCTTCGCGAAGCTTCACTCCCGCGATCACGGCTTCCCTCGCGCCGTGGTCAATCTGAATCGCCTCACAACCCGACACGCAAGGCTTTCCCATGCTCCTTGCCACCACGGCGGCATGGGAGGTCTTACCACCCCGGCTCGTGAGGATGCCCTGGGATGCAAAAAAGCCGTGAATATCCTCCGGCTTAGTTTCCTCACGCACCAGGATGACCTTCTCCCCCAGCTTCGCCTTGGTTTCGGCCCGGTCCGCGTCAAACACCATCTTGCCTGACGCCGCGCCCGGCGAGGCCGGCAGACCCTGGGCAAGGACAGGGACGTCTGCATTGGGATCCAGGCGGGGGTGGAGAAGCTGGGCCAGCATGTCCGGCTGAATTCTCAGAATCGCCTCCTCCTCGGAAATGAGACCCTCGTTTACCATATCAATAGAGGTCTTTATGAGGGCGGCGGCGGTCATCTTGGCGTTACGCGTCTGGAGACAATACAGTTTGCCTTTCTCGATGGTGAACTCAAAGTCCTGGACCTCCGTGTAATACTGCTCCAGGGTGTGGCGCAGGTCCTCGAGCTGCCGGTAGATCTCGGGCATCTCCCTTCGGAGTTCCCTGATCTGCTTGGGGGTTCGGATCCCGGCCACCACATCCTCACCCTGGGCATTGACCATGTATTCGCCGTAAAGACGATTTTCACCGGACCCGGGATTTCGGGTAAAAGCCACACCCGTGGCGCTGTCTTCTCCCATGTTCCCGAATACCATGGTACATATATTGACCGCCGTGCCGTCGGCCATCTCCTTCGTGATGTTGAACTCACGCCTGTAGTCCACGGCCCGCTTCCCCATCCAGGAACGGAACACGGCCTCTATGGCGGTCTCCAACTGTACGTAAGGATCCTGCGGGAACGACTTACCAGCCCTTTCCTCAAAAACGGCCTTAAACGCCTCGCATGCATCCATGAGTGCTTTTGCGCTCATATCAACATCATGTTTTACTTTATACTTATTTTTTATTTCGCTAAAAACACTATCAAAATATTCGTCTTTGATCCGCATTGCCACGGAGCCGAAAAGCTGGATGAGGCGACGATAGGCGTCGTAGACGAATCGTTCGTTCCCGGTCTTCGCCTTCAGACCTCCCACGGTATCGTCATTGAGGCCCAGGTTCAGGATGGTGTCCATCATGCCCGGCATGGAGATGGCGGCGCCTGAGCGGACGGAAACCAGGAGGGGGTTTCGCGGGTCGCCGAATCCTTTGCCCGTCTTTTTCTCAAGATCCATCATTGCAGCGCGCACCTGTTCCATGAGCGTGGCCGGGAGTTCCTTTTTCTTCTTGCCGAGATAGTGCCGGCAGGCCTCGGTGGTAATGACGAATCCGGGCGGTACCGGAAGGCCGATCCGGGTCATCTCGCAGAGGTTGGCGCCTTTCCCTCCCAGGAGCTTCTTGTTCTTGCCATCCCCCTCCTCGAACGAATAGACCCATTTCTTTTCAGGCATGGCCTTTCCCTCCGTTTCCATTCCTTTTTCTCGCGTATTCAAAGACATAGGCAAGACCCAGCAGTACGGCCGCAAAAAGCATGACACGCCCGGGGGAAACCGATCCAAAGTAGACCCTGCAGGCCAGCAAGGAAAAGAGCACCGCGGCCACGAGCCGGATTGCGAACACTACGGTACGATTCATATGATGGCTATCCTCGCTATTATGGAGCGGTGTCCCCGCCCCCCCCGCCCCGGCAGGCGTTGGTCCCACACTTGAATATTGATCCTCAACATCTTGAAAGATAAGGCATCTTCAAGGGAACAACGAAACTCTTTCCGGAAAAGCGGCCATCGGGAATCAGGACCGATTCGGCCTGATGGGGGCAGGCCCTGACGAGGCACGATCCGCCCTCACCTGCCCTCCGGCCTCCTGAAGGGAATGACCCTTCCCCCCGCGCCGCCCGATTCCCGGTCGGATCGGGGCTCTTCCCGTCGTCTCGGCGGTCCAACCCTTTCCACTCCCTCGAGCCTCATGGGTCTCCCGCCCATGGTGAAGGGCTCTCCGTCTATATAGGCCTCGCGCAGGATCCAGGTGACCACCTGGGTGGGGATGGTCAACAGCAAGAGGGTAAGATGGTACCAGTCCTTCTTTACATCCGGTTCGATGGCCTCAATCCGCCCATAGACGGCAGGCTTGTCCTCGTAATATACCAGGACGACCTCTCCGAGTTCGCGCATCAGCTTTCAGATCCTCACTCGTACCGGCGTGCCGTTACTCGGAATCCCTGAGAACGCTTCCCGGGTCGGTTCGGAGCTTTTCGACTTTCTCCTCGAAGCTGCTCCCGAGATCGATTCCCATTTGTTGTGCTCTTTTCTTTGCATGGAGCCCGATGTTTCGGCTGTCCCTGTAAAAACTTTCGTCCTGCTTGGCGGAAGGATCGTAAGAAGCGAGTCGATCCTGCTCCGAGATGTGATAAACCGTCCGTGATATCAACCTCTTCAACTGCTTTTCGCCGCACGCGGGACACCGCAGATCATTTTCCTCGTCCCGCTTCATGATGAGGGCCTGAAGCTGTCGACCGCACCTGAGGCATTCATATTCGAAAATGGGCATGACGAATCTCCCTACCCTCCCTCAATTCTACGTGATTAAACCTCTGAAAAACGGACATTCTCCCCCGATTTTTCGGTTTCGCCGGCTCCATGGTCGGCGAATCCGTCAGCGGCTAGTCCCCCTCGGTCAAAATGGAACATTCTTCAAAGGTGTGGTGGTGTCAATAAAAACGTTCCCGGTAGTTTCGGCACAGGTATCCGGGCGGCGTGGGGCATGCCCGTTCCGCCCAGTTGCCTTCCTCGTCCTCATGTTCGTCAAAGGTACAGACGTTGGAGAGCGCACCGGCCAAAAGCGCGGGCTCATTGTCTCCCCGCGCCACATAATACCGGCAGTTCCAGCAGCAATCCCTGGCCATCTTTCAGGATACCTCAAAGGCCTTGAAATTTCCCTCGTATTTCCCCTGGAGTATCATTCCGAACCGCAAAATTTCTGGAGGAACCTATCTTTTCAATGTTATCGTAAATATTAATTTTATCAAAGATGGGCACTGTAATCAAGCCCCTAAATATAGGGCCCTCAAAGCAGAGCGCAATATTTTCCTTGACACTCAAACAGCCCTGTGGCATGTAAACTTTTTCACAAGATGGAAAAAAGGGGGCAGTGTGCGGTGTTGTTGCGTTGCCCCTTTTGCCTGGAGCGAAAATCGATCTTTTCCGAAAAGTCAGGAGTCTGGTCTCATGAATCAGGAAAAACCAAGAGGCAAGGTGTTGGTGCTCGGAGGCGGCATTGCAGGTATTGAGGCGGCCATGGGCCTTTCCGAGGCGGGTTACGGTGTTTACCTCGTGGAGCGCTCCGCGGCCCTCGGGGGCATGATGCCGTCGCTTCATCGGATCTATCCCCTCTGCTCCTGCTGCAAGCTGGAACCCCGGGTGGCTGCATGTGAACAGGACCCGAACATACAGGTGCTGCTCAACACCACCGTGACCAGCATCACGGGCGAAGCGGGCCGCTTTCAGGTGATGGTGAAGCAGGGAACGGAAGACACGGCCCTGGAGGTGGGCGCAGTGCTCATCGCAGCGGGGATGGAGACCTTTGATCCCTCGGGTGTCGATTCCTATGCCTACGGAAAGCATGCCAACGTGCTCACCAGCGTGGAATATGAACAGATACAGAAGCCCACGGGCCCCCAATCGGGTCGTGTGAAGCGCCCCTCGGATGGGCGGCCGCCGCGGAAAATCGCGTGGCTTCAGTGTGTGGGCTCCAGGGACATAAACCTTTGTGACGCGCCGTATTGCTCATCCGTGTGTTGCATGTATGCCCTGAAAGAAGCGGTGAACACGAAGGATATGGACGAGGAGGTGGAAACCACCATCTTTTATATGGACATGCGCGCCCACGGAAAGGGATTCGAAGAGTACCTCAACCGTGCCCTTGACCGCGGCGTTCGACTAGTTAGGAGCCGGGTCCACACGATCGAGGAGGACCAGGACACGAAAGATCTTGAGATCGTCTTTGCGGACGAGGCGGGTGAACTGCAGCGCGAGCAGTTCGATATGGTGGTCCTGTCCGTGGGTCTGAGGCCTTCACAGGAGGCCGTGGATTTGGCCCGTCGGATGGATCTTGGAATCACGGAAGAACAATATCTGGCGACCCTTCCATTTTCCCCACTATGCACCACGATTCCCGGGATTTACGTCTGTGGAGGCGTCAAGGGTCCCAACGACATCGGACAATCCGTGGTAGAGGCCTCGGCGGCGGTGGCGGAGATTGCCGCCACCCTGGCGCCCGAACCCTTTTCAGAGGCCCCTTCCGCCCCCGCGCCGTCTTCGCCGTCCGCAGGCGAACCCGCTATCCTTTTCGCCTACCATCTCTGCGAGGGAATGGATCAAGACCTGGGAGATGGGATGAAGCAATACGCCGAAGGGCTGCCCGGCGTGGTCGGCACACTACGGGTGGACGGCGATATGGTCAAACAGATCTCGGAAAAAATCAAGGAATACGGCGCCGACCGCCTCGTGTTCGCTAGTTGCACTCCCGTGATCCACAAGAATCTGCTGGAACAGGCCTTGAGGGCCGCAGGCCTTAATCCTTATCTGGCCGAGACCGTGGACCTGCGGGCCCTTTCTCCGGAAGGAGCGACGGTACAGCTCCAGGACCGGGTGAGGATGGCGGTGGCACGGGCCGCGTTTCTCTCCCCTCCCGCACTCAAGGATGTGCCGGTGGTAAAACACGCCCTCGTGGTGGGGGGCGGCATCTCGGGCATGGAAAGCGCCCTTGCCCTGGCCCGTGAGGGCTACCCCGTCACCCTCGTGGAAAGCGAAGAGCAACTGGGAGGCCACGGACGACACCTGCGTACCACCTGGGACGGTCACGACGGGCAGGCCTACCTGCAAGACCTCCTTTCCCGAGTAAAGGAAGAGGAACGGATCACGGTGATGACGGGGACACGCGTGAAGGAGAACCGCGGCTTTGCGGGCAGCTTCGTGACAACGCTGGACAGTGGAGGCCGGGAAACGACGCTGACCCACGGTGTGACCATCCTGGCCACTGGAGCCCAACCCTACAAGCCGGAGGAGTACCTTTACGGCAGTTCGGAGCACGTCTACCTCTGGTCCGAACTGAGTGAGAAGCTGATCCGGGACCCGGCGGCCGTCTACGAGGCCGACACCACGGTCTTCATCCAGTGCGTGGGTTCCAGGGGAGATGCCCATCCCCATTGCAGCAATCTCTGTTGCACTTTTGCCGTGAGAACCGCCGTGGACCTCAAAGCGAAAAAGCCTGAAATGAACGTATATATCCTCTATCGTGATATGCGGACCTTCGGAGAGCGCGAGAAACTTTACCGTGAGGCCCGTCAGAAGGGCGTAATCTTTATCCGCTATGAACCCGACAACCGCCCGCAGGTGGAGGCGTCCAAGAAAGGGACCGTCAAGGTGACCGTGTACGAACCGATCCTCCGGAAGCCGGTGGTCATTGAGGCGGACCTGGTTTCGCTTCAGACGGCCATCGTGGGAACTGGCAACCGGGAAGTGGCGGATCTATTTCGAGTGGACCTGGATCAACAGGGGTTTTTGGTCGAATCGCCCGAGAAACTCAAACCCCTGGATACCACTATCCAGGGTGTGTTCATGGCGGGCCTGGCCGCCTTTCCCAAGGACTCGGTGGAAAGTATCGCCCAGGCCAGGGGCGCTGCGGCCCGGGCCCTGGAGTTTCTAGCAAAGGACTCGGTCCAGGTGGGAGGTCTAAAAGCGGAGGTCATTAGCGAGAAATGCGCGGTCTGCTGCACCTGCGTTCGGACCTGCCCGTTCCAGGTACCTTTTATCGACGGGAGCCGAGGCGCGGCCTTCATAGACCCGGCGCTCTGCCAGGGATGCGGCATGTGCGTGGCGGAGTGTCCCGGCAAGGCCATCGTGATGTCCATGTGCAGTGATGACATGTTGAAGGGAGCGCCTTCCGTCCTCCTGGACACATCGTTGGCATAAGGAGATGGAATAATGAGTGAATTCAAACCTCGAATTTTGGCCTTTTATTGCGCCAACTGCGCATCTTCGGCCGCAAACGTCTCGGAAAGCATGAGCCTGGGCGTGCCGGCGGGAGTAAAAATGGTACAGGTGCCCTGCACGGGACGCATCGAGACCCTTCATCTGCTCAAACCGTTCGAGGAGGGGGCCGACGGCGTGTACGTTGCAGGCTGCCAGGAAGACAGTTGCCGATACATGAGCGGCATCCTCAAGGCCGAAAAGAGGGTGGCGCAGGTGAAACGCATCTTGGAGGAACTGGACATAGAGCCCGGCCGGATCGAAACATTCAAACTGTCGGCGGGGAAGGGCTTTCGGTTCGCCGAAATCGCCTCGGAAATGATGAAACGCGTGCAGGAGCTTGGCCCCATATCCGGAGGCTGACACCTGACAGATACTTGGGCGAGGTACAACCAAATGATAGTTGCTGAGCAGAAACCGATCAGAGAATTGGTGGAGATGGTCAAGGATTTCCAGAAGATCCTTGTGCTTGGATGCAAAGGATGCGTGACGGTGTGCAACGTGGGGGGGGCCAAAGAGGTGGGCGTGCTGGCCTCGGCTCTGAGGATTTGGGGCCGCAAGACGGGTCGGGACCTCCAGGTGGGCGAGCACACTCTGGAGCGGCAGTGCGACCCGGAGTACATTGAAGAACTCCGCGGAATCGTGGGTGAATACGACGCGGTGATATCAATTGCCTGCGGCGTGGGCCCGCAATTCGTTTCGGAACGCTATCCCACCGCCAGGGTTTTCCCGGGCGTGAATACGAAGTTCATGGGAGGCGCCGTCGCGCATGGGATCTGGTCCGAACGATGTGCAGGGTGCGGGCAATGCGTGGTCCATTATTTCGGCGGACTCTGCCCCATCGCGCGGTGCTCAAAGAGTCTCATGAACGGCCCCTGCGGCGGCTCAGCGGACGGCCGGTGCGAAATCCATAAGGAAGTGGAGTGTATCTGGGACACCATCGTCCGTAAAATGACGGAACAGGGACGGTTGAACGAACTGATTGAATTCAAACCACCCAAAAGCTGGACCACGGCGCGCGACGGAGGCCCCAGAAGCATGATCAGGGAGGAACTGGTAAAATGAGCGAATTCAAATCGGGAAGCAATCTGGAAAAGGTCCTGAAGGCTGGGCATTTCGCTTTTACCGGTGAATGCGGACCTCCTCAAGGCGCCAACCTGGAGGTACTCAAGGAAAAGGCGCGGCACCTGAAGGGATGCGTGGACGCGGTGAACGTGACCGACAACCAGACAGCCGTGGTCCGCATGTCCAGTTGGGCCGCCTCGTTGGTCCTGATTCAGGAGGGATTGGAGCCCAATTACCAGATGGTTTGCCGCGATCGAAACAGGCTCGCAATGCAAAGCGATATCCTCGGGGCTTATGCCCATGGCATTCGCAACATGCTCTGCCTTTCCGGTGACCACCAGAAATTCGGTAACCATCCTGAATCGAAAAACGTCTTTGATATCGACTCCATGCAATTGATCCACATGGTCAAGGAAATGCGGGACCAAGGCGTTTTCCTCAACGGCCAGGAGATCGACGAGGCGCCCAGGATGTTCATCGGAGCGGCGAGCAATCCCTTCGCAGATCCCTTTGAGTTCAGGGTCCATCGGCTGGCCAAAAAGGTGGCCGCCGGGGCGGATTTCATACAGACCCAGTGCATTTATAACATGCCCAAGTTCAAAGAGTTCATGAAACAGGCCGTGGATATGGGACTCACGGAAAAATGCTATTTGTTGGCCGGCGTAACCCCGATGAAAAGCGTAGGTATGGCACGGTACATGGCCACCCAGGTCCCGGGCATGGATGTGCCCGACGAACTGATCAAGCGCCTGAAGGGGGCCGGCAAGGGCAAGGTGGCCGAAGAAGGCATCAAGTTCGCCTTGGAACAGATAGAAGAATTCCGGGAAATGGAAGGGGTGGCGGGGGTCCATCTGATGGCCATAGAATGGGAGCATCGCGTACCTGAAATCGCGGAACGAGCCGGAATGCTGCCGCGTCCTCAGATCTGATCCTCAGACACCGAACTTCAATGCCCGCGGGAGGGGGATACCTCTTTCCGCGGGCTTTTTTTCTTGATTTTGACCACTTATTCCCCCTATGATTGAGAAGAACGAGGGCCCCCCGAGGCCCCGGGGATACTCCTTCTGACGGCGGAATACGCATGATCTTCAACACCGGTGATGGGAGAACGATAGATACGGACCGTGATCTGGGCCCCGAGGAAAGACATGTGCTTCAGAAACTCTTCGCGTGGGAGGCCCTGGCGGAATCTTTGGATCAGTTCCGCGCGAAAAAGGCCGAGGCGCTGGAAAGAGGTTGGAACGGATCGGGTCCGGTAAATCCCGGCACCGCCTTTTCCGCCGTCGTAAGGGTACTGGAACAGCGGCTTAGAAAACGGCTGGGGATCTCGTGAAACGGCCCCAGGGTCGAATGCGCCCGCAGGGGGGCGAAGTCAATCCCCGATCACCCATGAAACAGCAACACGGCCCATTCCCAGGGCTTGAAACGAACCCCGAAAGACCTTCTTTGGCTCCCTCCTCCCCCTTGAAGGTGGTTGTGATTGGTGCCGGATCAACCTGCTTTCGCCTCCTCAAGGTCCTTACGGAGGGCCATGCAAAGCGAATTCCCGTTGCGGTCTTGGGCGTTGCGGACCTTCGGAAAGACGCCCCCGGATTCGAGTATGCCGTACGCTGCGGGATTTTCGCCACCACTGACGTGAAGCGGCTGCTCCGAGTGGAAGGCCTGGAGGCCGTGCTGGACCTTACGGGTTCCAGGGAGGCGGGGAAAAAATGGATGGCCGCCCTGCCCCCGGGTGTCTCCTGGCTTGATCGGCGAACTGTGGAGGCCTTGATCCTTCCGTTCGTGACACGCACTGTTGATCCTGAAGCTTCCGCGCTGACCGAGCCCCGGCTCTCACCGCCGACAGGCGACATTCAGACCATACTGGACTCCCTCCCCTATCGCATCATGGTTGTCAATCCCGACAAGACCATCGCCACCGTGAACCGCACTTTTCTTCGTGAAAACGGGCTGGATTACGACGAAGTGTTGGGAAAGCAGTGTTACGAGGTGCGCTACGGCCTGCACGCCCCCTGCAAGGAATTCGGCAGGCCATGTTACATGGAGGATTTGCGGGAAAAAGGCGAGATTATCTCCACATACCATGAATACCAGGACGAAGAAGGCGAAACCCGTTATGACGTTATCACCGTGTCTCCCATCTTTGACGAGAATGGACGGATAGTTCAAATCCTGGAGGCCTCACGGGACGTGACGGACCGTATCCTGCTTCAGCGAAAGGCTCAAGAAACCAGCATTTTTCTCAATCAGATCATTCAGAGCACGGTGGATGGAATTGTGGTGGTGGACACAAAAGGTCGAGTGCTCCTCTTCAATCCGGGCATGGAACGGTTGACCGGTTATCGGGTGGAAGAAATCATGGAACACGGCCACTTGACCAGCTTCTACAATATCGACGTGGCCAAGGAAAACATGCGGAAGATGCGCAGCGAAGAAAACGGGCCCCTGGACAAACTCAATCCCACGAGCATGAGCATCACCACAAAATACGGTGAGGAGATCCCCGTGACGCTTTCGGCCTCCATTATCCGTATCGACGGCAAGGAAGTGGGCAGTGTCGGAGTATTCCGGGATATGCGTGAGATCCTGAAGATGCGAAGGGATCTCGAAGAGGCCCACTTACAATTGGTCCAGTCGGAAAAGATCGCCTCAGTGGGGAGAATGGCGGCGGGAGTTGCCCATGAAATCAACAATCCCCTGTCGGGTATCCTCATTTTTGCGGAGCTGTTGAAGGAGACTCTTGAAGGGGACCGGCAGAAGATCCAGGATATCCAAGAAATAATCGATCAAACCCTCAGGTGCAAACAGATCGTCAGCGATCTTCTGGAATTCAGCCGGCAGTCCATCGGCAAGGCCACATCCTTCAGCCTGAACCGGCTCATAGAAAAATGCCTCGATCTCCTGGTCAACCAGGCCATCTTTCACGACATCGAGGTGGTAAGGGACCTGGATCCGGACATGCCGGAGATGGTGGGCGACATGGGACAGCTCCAGCAGGTCTTTACCAACCTGTTCCTCAATGCGGCCGACGCCATGGACGGAAAGGGTCGGCTGGAGATACAGTTGAGATTCGACCCGACCCGATCTCGGTTTTTCATCCGCGTCTCGGATACAGGCCCGGGCATCCCCCCGGAGCACCGGCACAAGATCTTCGACATCTTTTTCACCACCAAACCCGTGGGCAAAGGCACGGGGTTGGGGTTGAGCATCTCCCAAAATATCATCAAACTGCATGGAGGAAGCATTACCTTTCGTTGTCCTCCGGGCGGCGGAACCACCTTTATCATCGAGCTACCCCTGGAATATCAGGAAGAGGAAATGGACGAACCCGTCTTTGTGGGGTTGAACGAATCATGAGCGAAGCGTTGACCGTGCTCGTAGTGGATGATGAGAAGACGATCCGTGAGGGCTGTCGCAGGGTCCTGACGGGCAAGGGCTATGCGGTGCAGACTGCAGACACCGGCCGGAGCTGCCTCGAGGCCATGTCTCGCTCCGGCGCGGACGTGGTCCTCCTGGACCTCAAAATGCCGCAACTGAGCGGGGAGGAGGCCCTTGAGATCCTCTGCCGGGACTATCCCCAAATCCCTGTCATCATCATTACCGGCCATGGCACCGTGGACAAGGCCGTGGAGTGCATGAAGAAGGGTGCTTATGATTTCATCACCAAGCCCTTTCAGATCGACCAGTTCCTCCTGGCCGTGGAGCGGGCGGGTGAAAAACGCAGACTGGAGCTCAAGGCCAGGCAGTACGAAAAGGAAAACATACGAAACCTCTATGATCTGCACCTGGAAAAGAGCCGCCTTCGCACGATCATGAACTTCATGGCCAACGGGGTGATGGTCACGAACAGAAACATGGAAGTGGTTCTTCACAATGCGGCCCTGATGCAACTGATGGGCCTCACGGAACGAAAGAAAAACCCCTTTCCGGTAAGTGAGATTCTACAGGATCAGGAACTCATCGAAACCATCCGGGACATTCAGCAGGGCGACCCGGCCGAACATCGCTCCATCTCCCTGGAAACCAGGGCGGGGAACAATGTGCTTCGGGCAATCTCAGCCCCCGCCCTAGACGGAGAAGGCGACATCGTGGGTACGGTAACGGTCCTGGAAAACATCACCGCCTTCAAACAGCTCGATCGTATGAAGACCGATTTCGTCAACATGGTGGCCCACGAGCTGCGGAGCCCCCTTGTCTCTCTCAAGCAAATCCTGAACGTGCTCCTGGAGGGCCTTGCAGGAGCCCTGGCCGAAAAACAGGAGGAATTCCTCACGCGGGGCTCTTCCAAGATCGACGCCCTCCTGGAATTGATCAACGATCTGCTGGACGTCTCCCGGATCGAGGCGGGGGCGCATATCCAGGAGGAAGTACCCACGGACCTGGAGAAGATCATAGCCGAAACCGTCGTATTCATGGAGCCTCGGGCACGCGCCAAAGGTCTGCGCATCGCGTATGAATGCAAGGACATGAAACCGATCCAGGCCGACCCGCGGGGTATGGAGGAGGTATTCCACAATCTCATCGGCAACGCCGTCAACTACTCCCCGAACGGGGGGGAAATCCGCATCGTGGGCCGCGGCCGCGGCGAATATCTGGAGGTCTCGGTCACGGACGAGGGTATCGGAATCCCCGAGGAAGAACTCCCCAAGATCTTCGACAAGTTCTACCGTGTCAAGGACCCCAGGACACGGTCGGTGGTGGGAACAGGTCTGGGCCTTTCCATTGTCAAGGGCATCGTGGAAGCGCACCGGGGCACCATCGACGTGGAAAGCAACGAAGGGGTCGGCACCACATTTCGAATCCGCCTGCCCCTGTCATCTCAGGCCGCATGACCCCATGAAGAAGCAGACGGCGATCAAAAATGTGCTGGTAGTGGACGACGAGGCGGTGGTGCGCACGGGGATCAGCCGTGCCCTGGAAAATCGGGGAATACGGTCCCGTCAGGCCGCAGACGGCAAAGAGGCCCTCGGCTTACTGGCACACCAGCGCTTCGATCTGGTACTGCTGGACATCAGAATGCCAGAGCTGGATGGAATTTCCCTTCTGCGAATGATACGGACGGATTACCCGGATACCCGCGTAGTCATGATCACGGGGTATCCCACCATTGATACGGCCGTCCATTGCGTCAAGCTGGGAGCTCTCGATTACCTGGTGAAGCCCTTCAGCCTGGATGACCTGGAAGCGGCCCTGAAAAAGTCCGAACCCCGGAGTCCGGGTACCGAAAAGGCCGCCGTCTCCAGCCGCGGTCTCGAGATCGACTCTCCGGACAACTTGATCATCGGCCGCAGCCGCGAGATGCGGAAGATCTTCGACAAGATCCGAAAGGTGGCCCCCACGGACAGCACTGTCCTGATCACCGGCGAGAGCGGAACCGGAAAGGAATTGGTGGCTCAGGCCATTCATGCCAAGAGCAAAAGAAGAGATAGGGAATTCGTGGCTGTAGATTGCTCAGCGCTCGTGGAAACCCTTCTGGAAAGCGAGCTTTTCGGCCACGTAAAGGGCTCTTTCACGGGCGCTCACCAGACCAAGCACGGCTTCTTCGAACTGGCCAACCACGGGACGTTTTTCTTCGATGAGATCGCCAACCTGAGCCTGCGGATTCAGGCGAAACTCCTGCGGGTGATCCAGGAACGGGAATTCATGAAGGTAGGAGACAAGAAACGCATCCGTCTCGATATCCGGATCATCTCCGCCTCCAACCGGGACCTCAAGACCTCCGTGGAGTCGGGAGATTTCCGCGAAGACCTCTACTATCGTCTCAGCGTGGTCCCCATACACCTGCCCCCGCTACGGAAACGGAAAGAGGATATCCCACTCCTGATCAAGCACTTTTTGGAAAAATTCAGCACAAGATTAAAACGCCCCCTCCCCGCGGTCTCAGACGACGCCATGGACATCCTGACGGAATATGCGTGGCCCGGCAATGTCAGGGAATTGGAACACTGCATTGAACGGATCCTGATCCTGGAGGACACGAACGTCATCCGCGCGCGGGACCTGCCCTCCTTCATTACACAGCGCCAGGGTGAATTCCCGATGTTTTCCGAAGAACCCTATTCCCTGGAGGAGTTGGAGAAAAAATACATCCGCTTCGTGCTTCGCAGGACAAAGGGCCGAAAGAAACAGGCCGCTGAAATTCTCGGGATCAACCGCAAGACCCTGGGCCTCAAGATAAAGAAATACGGCCTGTATTGAAACCATGCCTTTGAACGGGCTCTGATGGGAAAGGAAGCCATGGAAAAAGAGGATCTCACGCTGCTGGTCACGGGTGGGGCGGGTTTCATCGGCAGCAATTTCATACGCACCGCCCTGGAGGCAAGGCCACTCTGGCGTATCGTCAACCTGGACGCCCTCACTTACGCGGGAAACCCCGGCAATCTGAGGGATCTGCCCGCCATGGCATCCTCCCGGCACACCTTTGTACATGGCGACATACGGGACGGCGCCCTTGTGGATCACCTGTTCGAGGAACACCACTTCGACGGCGTGATTCACTTCGCCGCCGAGAGCCATGTTGATCGATCCATCCTTGGCCCCGAGGCCTTTGTGGAGACGAACGTGGTGGGCACTTTCAGACTCCTGGAATCAAGCCTCCGCTTCTGGGAATCCGCGGGACGCCCACGGGGCTTTCGGTTTCTTCATGTGTCAACGGATGAGGTATATGGAAGTCTGGGGCCCGAGGGCTATTTCACCGAGGAGACACCCTATGACCCCTCAAGCCCTTATTCGGCTTCCAAGGCCGCCTCGGATCACTTCGTAAGGGCATATTACAGGACCTATGGACTGCCCACCGTAGTCACCAACTGCACTAACAACTACGGCCCCTACCAGTTCCCGGAAAAATTGATCCCGCTGATGATCCTCAACATCCTGGAGGAAAAGCCGCTTCCCGTTTACGGAGATGGTCTTCACGTAAGGGACTGGCTATACGTGGTGGACCACTGCGAGGCCCTGGTGACCGTCCTGGAGAGAGGTTTGCCGGGAGAGACTTACAACATCGGCGGTGGCGAGGAAAAGACGAACATCGACATGGTCCACCTGCTGTGCGACATCGTGGACGAACGACGCGGTCGCAATAGCGGTGAGGCGGAAAGCAGAAAACTCGTCCGGTTCGTCACGGACCGCCCCGGTCATGATCGTCGCTACGCCATCAGCATTTCAAAAATCCGGGAAGCCCTGGGCTGGTCGCCGCGATACAGCCTCAGAGAAGCGCTCTCCCGCACCGTGGACTGGTATCTCCAACACATGGACTGGGTCGAGCAGGTCCGAACCGGTGAATACCGCAAGTGGATCGGGCGCAACTACGAGGACCGCTAGTGTGGCAGTCCTCACGCGCTCCTCACATAGGTTCGTATCCTGAGGATCACCCGCAACGAAGAAGATCCGTCCCGCCTTTCCACGCGCTGGACCTTGATCTTTTCGATATCCAGGAGCTTGCCCGCATATTCGATCCTGTACAGATATGCCACGAGCTGCGATAGATCGATATCCTCCAGTTTGACCTCCATCCCCACCTGCTTCAGGGACCCTGATTCTTCCGCGTACTGGATCGGCTTGACGTACTGGAGTTTATCGGCGATTCCCACTTGCCTTGAAATGCCTTCCAGGTAAGAAAGCAGAGAAAACTTCCCACCACGCTTTTCCAGGGCCGCTTCCGCCTCCTGGAAGGCCTTTTTCATTCCTTTCCACTGTGACTCCAGTCGCTTTAGTTCGGCAAGGTCTCTGGTCTTGGATGCGATATAGCGCTTCAGGTCCCGTTCCCGCTCCAGGGCCGGGGAAACGATCAGGAAGTAGTAGATCAGTCCGGCCACGGCAACCCCGGCCAGTGCCAATATGATCATTTCCCTTTTTCCAATTCTCATCGTTTCTTCTCCAGCCCGAAGTTGAAGCGGACCGCACCGATCTTCTTGTCCATTTTGGCACCGGACAGTTTCACGGTGTCAAACACACCGTGGGCCGAGAGTTTTTCCTTGAGCTTGTCCACCGTCTCAAAGGAAGAAGCCCTCCCGTCCAGGCGGACTTCTCGGCCCTCGACCGAGAAATCTTCGATCAGCACGTCCGTGAAACCGCTCACGATCCCGGTCAATGCGGAGAGCGTTTCCAGGACCGTTCCATGCCCCGAAAGATCCTCCAGCCAGGAGAACTTTTCCCTCTCTGCATCGATCTTTTGACGCATTTGAACCAGTTCCCGCCCCTTCACAACTGTCCTGACGTCAGGGAACGCCGCGGAAAAACCGGATTGTATCTCTCTTTTCAGTGTTTCATACCGGGCCTCCTGAATAGCAACCCGTAGATGGAGGTGGACCCCGAAGATAAAACCCAGGATCAGGAGTCCCGAAACCAGGGTCAACATCATCCGGCGAAGATCCATTGCAGAATCGGTACGAAACTCTTCTCGGCGCAGGTCGGGCACCCGCTCTTTCTCGTCGCACATGCTGAGCGCAAGCCCGAGGGCCACGCTCAAGCGTCCCTGGAGTGCGGGGTCAAAGGAACCCAGACTGTGGGAGAAGGCATCGAAAGGGCTCCATGTCTGGACCTGTATTCCCTCCGGGGACACCGGCCGGGCCGCTGAATCATGGGAGTCCCCAAGGTCTGTGAGGTCCCCTGCCACGAGAATACGTCTCACCTCGCTCTCGGGATTCTTGAAGCGATACAACTTCAAAGTCTCGGCCAGCACTTCCTCCGCATCCGATCGGTTGGAGACCACTCTGAGGAGTTCCTGTCGCCCTTGTCGGATCACCTGCACGCCCAGTTTTCCCGGACTCCGGTGCACGATCGCCGTGGGAGAGTCGTCCCCATAGGGATCGATCCTTCGATAAAGAAAATAGAGCGCCAGATCGTCCAGAGTGACCACGTCCGGATTCAGACCCGCCTCTTGGAGGGTTTCAAGATGTTCCGCAACAGATGCCTTTTCCACTCCCACTGCGGTGGTCAGGCCGTTGTCGCCTGGCTGAAGATAGTCCACCACCAGCCTGTCGATGCCCACCGGGAGGTACGGTTCCATCTGGAATTTGATGATACGATCCAATTTCCGCGGCTTTCTAAAGGGGATGGGGACTTGACGAAAGAATGCCTTGCCACCGGACAGGCATGTGACCAGCATCTCGTGCTTCAGGTCCTCCCGGGCGAAAAGTTCCCTGCAGGCGTCGACCACTTCATCCGGATTTCCGATCTCCCTGTGGGCCACACACCCCAATTCAGGCCCTTTCAGCGTATTGATAACCTGAACGGCGGCGATATATGTTTCGGAAACCTCCAGGCCCACCACCGCCCTGGGTTGAAAAAAGGCCTTGAAGGCTTTAGAGACGTTCATGACACCTGCCAGTAAACCAGATTGAGGCCTTCGCCGACTCTACGGGCCACGGCCCTCACCCTGGAAGAGGCCTCACCGCAAACTCCCTCGATTTCGAAGGAAAAGGCGGAACTCTTCACTGTGAGCATTGATGCGATCCGGCTAAACAATTCACCGCTCATTCCGGGGATCGCCCTCAGATCCTGAATACTCATGAAGTCCTCTTCGGCCCGGTACGTGATGATGGCTTCCGCGAGGTTTGCGTCCAATTCATCGTCCAGGCTCTGCAGCACCTCGCGGGATGCAGTATTGATGTTGATCTTACCGTCGGTATAAACGGTGAAATAATCCGCAAGGTTTATCTTCCCCGCACCTTGCTGCACGTTCCTGACAAGGTACATCTGTGCCGTCGTGAGAAAAGGCCCGTTTGCACACTCGTAGGGAGGCTCACGGCCTTGATAGTAAAGATTCTCGGCCCCGTCGAGACGGGTATGATCATCCGCATCGAGCCAGTCCAGTACGGGGTTCAATTGCTCCTCCCCCATGCCGAGGATCTTAAGCAGCCGTTCGACGCAGTCGCGGTATTTCTCGTCGATCTCGCCCGCGGCGGTGCGAAGCGCATTGATGTTGATTTTACCGTTTTCATCAACCACACGACATCGAACCGTGACGTCCGGGAAAAGCTCCTTGGGCAGCCCCTCCGTTTCCAGAAGCCCCCAGTCTTCCCTAAGGCTGTCCATGGCGCGGTTTTCATCGGACGCAAGGATCCCCACTGCATATTGAACCGCTCCGGAGGCGGCGGCCATGGCCCGGTATCCGTCCCTGGAATAGGCGGCAAGACTCATTTCCACCCCCGCATCGTCCGAAAAGCCCACGGCAAGCCCCACCAGTGTGGTGATGATCAGGAGTGTGACAACGAGGGCCGCGCCTTTTTCCTGTTTGCGTCGTTGCATGCTCGCCTGCCCTGAGACCACGATTCTCCCCTACCCCGACAAGGGAGGATGAACACTCGTCGTGAAGATGTGGGACCTGCCTTCATCGTCCAGCACACCAAGTGTGATTGCCACCAATCGCGGCAACAGCGGCCCGGGCGATCCCTCCAGGGTGTTCCACGCCTCGTGTTCGGTTCCTTCCGCGTCCAGGAAAACGAATTCGAGTCGCTCGATCCCCTTGGCCAGTTCAAGAGACAGGCCCCCTTCGGTCAAGTCATCGTCCGGTGTGGGATCGTCCCTCCGGTAGAGGATCATCCCTTCATGATCCGGGTCCTTTTCCAAATGGTATCCGATTTCACACAAATCCGTTCTGGGTTCAGTGGGCCTCAGGGCCAGGTGGGCCGTGGAGGTAAAATGAATCCGATCCGCAGGCGCCCCTTCGATCTCGCCGTTCTCGGCCACAAAGCCCACCTCGGCGGCGGTTTCCATCAGTGATGCCCGGCCCACGGCGCCCATAAGGTCCATGGTCATTCTCTCCAGCACCACCCTGGCCACCTGATCCACCCGACCGTACCTTTCGGCCTGTTGGATCGTATCCAGGTTTGATGTGTATGCGCCGTATACCACGGAGAGAATGATCACGAGAATCGAAACGGCCACCAGCACCTCGATCAGAGTGAAACCCTTCCTCGGCACGGATGCTCCCCGGGCGGTTAACGTATCCGACGCCCGAAGTGCCGCACTCGCTCCGGGATGGCACCCCCATCCGCTACTTGTACTTGGGTCTCCGGTATATGAGGGTTTCCAGTACCAGCCCAACGTCTGAAGAATTCCCCTCCTCGAACACCCTGACTTTGACGCGATAAAATCCTTCAAGATTGCCTTCCTGTTCGCTCACTTCCTCCTCGAACCGGAATCCGGGCATCTCCGGTTCGAAGTCCCCTGAACGACCTCCGATCTCCTCGGTACCTTGGGCCAGGATTCGGGAAAGCCTGTCCTGGGCAAGGAAAAGGGCGGTCGTATTAAAACGGGATTCCGTTTGCAGGCGTAGGCTCTGGCCCTGAAGTTGAAAGACCCCCAGGAGGGCCACCAGAATCAGCGCCATGGAGACCAGTACCTCCAGAAGAGTGAAACCCCTATTTCGATTTCTGTTCGATGTAGCCTTCATAAATGGTCACACGACCCGTGAGCGGGTTGACCTCCAGCGAGTACGCCTCCCCTTCCTCGTTCTCAAGGTGGATCAGGGTCCGATCAACGCAGCCGTTGGGATAAAACCTCATATCGGCAACGCCGTCCTGGACCTTTCCGGTGGGAAACAGGACCACGTCCTTCAGCATGACCCCTCTGGGCAGGGGAATCCTCTTTTCACCGCTCCCACCTTCCATGATCCCGGATCCAGGGACGCTTTCCCCGTCGTCGGCCTCAGGCCCCGCGTACAGTACGTTTTCATCTACTTGAAACCGGAGCGATCTTTCCCTGTGCGTGGCTGCCGCCAGGCCCCGAAGGCGGGTGATTTCACCTATGACAATGCGACTGGCCAGGCGGAGGTCTCCTCCCGAAAAGATCCCTTCAACGCGGAGGGCAAGGAGCGAGGCGAAAAGCCCCACGACGAACAATACCATGAGGAGTTCCAGCAAGGTAAATCCCCGAAGGTCATTCGCCCTGCTCCTCCCAGTTCGTGATGTCCGCATCCTCACCCTCTCCGCCTTCCTCGCCGTCAGCACCGTAGGACCACAGATCGAAATCCTTATTGTGCACGCCGGGCGAAAGGTACAGATACTCATTCCCCCACGGATCCTTAGGAACCACACCCTTTTCCAGGTAACCCTCTTCCCGGTATTTCCTGGGAATTCTTCCCGTTGTGGGAGGCTCCACCAGAGCCCTCAGGCCCTGTTCCGTGGATGGGTAAAAGGATGTGTCGAGCTTGAACAGCCGAAGGGCCTGCTCCAGAGTCTGGATGTCCACCCTCGCCTTCATGGCCCTCGCCTCCCCCGGCCTGTCCATAACACGGACGGCCACGAGACTCGCCAGAATTCCGAGAATCGTAATCACGATCAGAATCTCCAGCAAGGTGAAACCCGCTTCCCTTTTTCGTCCCATCCGAAAACCTTCTCCGAGGTCCTTTGTCGTCATTCGAAACCACCCACCTTTTCGATCGAGTTCAAAAACGAAAAAGACCGGAGAGCGCAGGGGAATCCCCCCATCCCTTTCCGGCTAGCGCACCCCGCCCGTCATATCGAAAATGGGCAGCAGGATTGCCATTACGATGAAAGCCACCACAAAACCCATCATAAGGATGATGCCGGGTTCCAGCACGGACGTGAGGGAGGCGATGGTGGCCTCAACGTCATCCTCATAGACCTCCGCCGCCTTTTCCAGCATTTCCTCCAGTTCACCGCTCTGCTCTCCGGCTCTCACGAGTTGCACCACGAGCGGCGGAAAGACACCGGTGGATTTGAGAGGCGCGGCAAAATCAGATCCTTCGCCGATCCGTTGGGCGGTCTTGCTGACCGCCTCCTCGATGACGCGATTGCCCGCTGAGAGCCTTGCCGTCTCCAATGCCTGAACCAGGGGCAGGCCGCTCTTGAGCAGGATGGCGAGAGTACGGGTGAACCGGGCAACCGCTCCTCTATGGTGAAGTCTCCCGAAAAGGGGGGCCTTGAGGCGGATTCGGTCCCAGATCCATCCCCCCTGGTCCGTCCGAAGCCATGCGGAAATTCCGGCCACCACCGCCGCCGTCGTCAATCCCAGGAGCCACCAGGAGCGCTTCAGTTCGTCCGTTATCCAAATCAACGCCCGGGTGGCCCAGGGTAGCGCCAATTCAGCTCCCCTGAAGATCGCCACCACCTTCGGCATCACAAAGGTCATGAGAAAGATCAGGATGATCGTGCTGATCAGAGTCAGCAGGACCGGATAGGTCATGGCCGCGGAAATCTTCTTCTTCAGTTTGATGGACTTTTCCGAAAATTCCGCCAGCCGCTTCAGAATGATATCCAGGGCTCCTCCCTGCTCAGCAGCGCGAACCATGTTGATGAAAATCGGATTGAACACCTCCGTATGTTCCGCCATCGCCCGGGAGAGGGACTGGCCTTCCACTACCTTTTCCCGGATCTGGGTGAAAATCCTTTTCAACTGGGCCTGATCGGTCTGCTCGATCAGCGCGGTGAGGCATTCCACAAGGGGAAGACCAGAAGAAACCAGTGTGGCCAACTGCCTGAGGGCTGCGCTGACCTCTGCGGCGTCCACCCGCTTGAGGCCATGGAACCCTGCAAGAAATCGCCCGAAGAATGACCGACCCACAACCTCCCGGACCTCTTTGATTTCCCGGGGGAAGATGCGATCCCGAATCAGCCTGGCCCGGGCCGCCGATGGGCCCTCGGCTGTGATGATCCCAGAAACCCGCTTGCCGCGTTTGTCGTAGGCCTTGTATTCAAAGACGGGCATGGCCGATCTTTCCCCCTCCCCCCGTCCTTCCGACCGGATGAGGCCCTATTCCTGGGTGACCCGCATCACCTCACTCATGGTGGTGATGCCTTCACGGACCTTTCGAAGACCATCTTCGAAAAGGGTCGTCATCCCGTTTTTCACCGCCGCCTCTTTGATGCTCACGGCGTCGGCCCCGGCGGCGAGAAGCCGCCTGCTGTCGTTGTCCATGACCAGAAGCTCAAAGATCCCGGTCCTTCCCCGATACCCGCTCTGCATGCATTGTTCACACCCTCTGCCGCGGTGAAATACCTCGTCTGGCGGAATTCCGAATTCCCGGAGCGTCTCGGGGTCGGGCCGGAAAGGCTCCTTGCACGCGGGGCAAACCGTGCGAACAAGACGCTGGGCCATCACCGCCAGGAGGGAAGAGGCGATAAGAAAAGGCTCCACTCCCATGTCCACCAGCCGGGTAAGGGCGCCTGCCGCGTCGTTCGTATGCAACGTACTGAACACGAGGTGACCGGTGAGGGACGCCTGGATAGCGATTTCCACCGTCTCGAGATCCCGAATCTCCCCAACCATGATTATGTCGGGATCGTGTCGCAGGACGGAACGGAGGCCTCTCGCGAATGTGAGTTCCGTTTTTGGGTTGACCTGAATCTGCCCCACCGACTTCAATTCGTATTCTATGGGGTCTTCAATAGTGATAATATTCTTTTCTCTGGAATTGATCCGATTCAGCGACGCATACAGTGTGGTGGTCTTTCCGCTTCCCGTCGGTCCGGTCACCAATATGATGCCGCTGTTGCGGTTGATGAGTTTTTCATATATTTTCAGCTTTTCTTGTCCCAGCCCCATATCACTCAGGCCCATCAACGACACCGTCTTATCCAGCAGTCGCAGGACGATTCGCTCCCCGAAGGCCATGGGGATCACCGAGACACGAATATCCACACTCCGATTCGCCACCTTGATCTTCATGCGGCCATCCTGGGGCACCCGCTTTTCCGCGATGTCCAGGTTGGCCATCACTTTGATCCGGGAAATGATATGCGGGTGGAATCGCTTGGGAAGCGAATAGATCTCATAGAGTACCCCGTCCAGCCGAAAACGCACTTTTACTTCCTTGAAATAGGGCTCGATGTGCACGTCGCTGGCCTTGCGCTTGAGGGCCTGGGTGAGAATAATGTTGACCAGCCGGATGATGGGGGCCTCATGGTTGACGTCCATGAGGTCTTCCACCTCCTCCAAATCACTCATCACCTGTTCGTCCAACTGGTACTCTTCCAGGTCCTGGACCATCTTTTCGGCATCATCGCTGGACTGATCGAAAAGAATGTTGATGGCCGAATGGATCTCTTCGATCGGACTCAATACGAGTCGAACGCCGCTCGCACCCACGTGCCGCGCCAGATCATCCGCCGCCTGGAAATTGAAGGGGTCGTTGATGGCCACTTTCAAGATCTCATCTTCCGCTTTCAGGGGCACAAGACCCATGCGTTTGAAATAGTGGATGGGGATATCAAAGGTTTCCCTAAGCTCAAGGTCGTTCAGCAGTTCTCTCTGGATGGGCAATCCGAGCTTCGAGGACAGGGACGCCAAGCGCGCTTCCTCTCCCGCGGGGCTCTCCGGATCAAGGGGGCTGCCGTCTTCTCCCTGGACGAAATATCCTGCGGTCTCATTCGCTTCCTTCACGCCTTGTCGCATTCCCCTTGCCTCCGGAACATCGTGCCCTTGTCGCGCCCGCCAACCTTACTCCATACCCTTGCGGCGGATATACCCCCGGGCATCCCGGCGGTCCGCCTTTTCCTGCTCCCGGTCAAGCTGCCGTCTCTTCTCTTCGTACAGTGCCCGCCCCTCCTCCGGGTTTTCAACGATATGGGGGGTGAGAAACACGAGCAGGTTGGTCTTGACGTTCTTGTCGCTCAACTCCTTGAAAAGCCACCCCAGGACTGGAATGTTTCCCAGGCAAGGGGTCTGGGTCTTGGAGCGATTCATGGTCTTCTCTATCAATCCGCCGATTACCGCCGTCTCATTATCCTTCACCGTAATGGTCGTTTTGGCGGTACGGAACGTGGTGGTGGGCGCGAGCACCGTTCCACCAAGGGCGGTGCTCTCCACGACGTTTCTCACACTCTCCTCGATCTTGAGCCTCACGAAACGGTTTTGGTTGATCTGGGGGGTGACCTTCAGCGTTACTCCCACGTCCTTGTATTCGAAACTCTGGATTGCCCGGTCCGTAGTGCTGGTTCCCTCGTCGATTCGGGTGACGAAGGGGATGTTTTGTCCCACCTCTATGGTGGCCTCCTCGTTGTCCAGAGTCAGGATCTGAGGGGTGGAAATAATGTTGAAATCACTGTCCGAACGCACCGCCTTGATGAAGGCTCCGATGCTGGGGAAGGTGACACCGCCCAGGGAGATGGCCCTTCCCACCACCCCTGCGGCAAAACCGGCCGGAAGGGACCCGGAGGCCAGGTTTTCAAGCCCGCCGCCTCCGCCGGCGGTGCCGCCCACCCAGACCCCGCCTCTCTTGTCGGTCCCGTATCCGGAATGGTATTTGTTTCCCACCCGCCATTCCACACCCAGTTCCAGGGCCCGGTCCGCGGATACTTCCATTATCAAGGCCTCAACGTAGACCATGGTCCTGGGGACATCCAGTTTCTTGATCACATCTTCCAATATTTCATATTCTTCGGGTTCCGCAATGATCACCAGGGAATTGGTGGCCTTGTCCGCCGAGATCTGCACCTCCTTGGAGATCAAAGGGGCCTTTCCCTTTTTTCCTTTGGCACCCTTGCCGGGAATCTCGGAAAGGACATTCACAAGATCCTCCGCCACTGCATTTTCCAGTGTATAGATGTGGATGGTGGCCCTGGGTCTGGTCTCCCTTCGGTCCAGTTTTTCGATCAGCATCTGAACATCCGTCGTGGTCTTCGGATTGGCCAGGACTACGAGGGAGTTGGTCCTCTCATCGGCGATGATCTTCAGGACATGCTTCCCGAGCCGCTTTTTTCCCTTTTCCTGAAGCACTTCCTTGATCTTGGGTCCCAATTTCTCGGCCCTTGCATACTCCAGGGTGAAGACACGGATCTCTTCCACGCCCCGCACGTCCAGCTCGTCCACGATGCGGACCAGTCGATGGATATTGGACGACACATCGATGACGATCAGGGTGTTGGTTTCCTGATATGGAATAAGTAAGCCGGTCTTTGCGGTCAATGGTTTGAGCAATTTGGCAAGGTCCGTGGCGGCTGCGTATTTGAGCGGATAAAGCTGGGTGATCACCTTGTCTTCCACGCCCCGGGGTCCTTTTTCGAAGAAGGTTTCAACCCCCTTGCCCTTGGCCTCCGATGCGCGAATGATCTTGATCACCTTCCCCGCCTTGACCGTGGTAAAACCATTGACCTCCAAAACAGAGAGAAAGACCCTGTATGCCTCGTCGATGGTGACCTTTTCAGGCGAGAGGATGGTCACTTGGCCCTTGACGGCCGGATCCACCACAAAATTTCTTCCTGTGATCTCACTGATGAACTTGATCAGAACGCCCAGGTCCACGTCCTTGAAGTTCATGGTGATGAGTCCGGCTTTGCGCGGAGCTTTTCCTTTCTTCTCCGACGCGTTGAGCTCAGAGGCGAAACCGCCCGCCAAAAGGAAGCAGAGCAGTAACAGGAAAACGACCCCCCGCCCTTTTCCATAAACCACGGGCCTTTTCCAGATGCCAGAAAGATCCGCTTTTCCCAAGGCCACTATTCCTCCCTTTTTGAATGGGTCCCATCACGCCTGCCCGAGAATCTATGGATGGATCTCTTTGTCCTGGCGGCCGAAGGTCTCCGGATTATAGGCCTTCGCGGTCTCCTCCTCGGGGTTATTCGCCTTCTCCTGGGCGCGGGACCCCGCTCATAGGATATCACAAGGGCTTCCTCTCGTCCTTTCAGGGAGAGGATCACGCGATCGGAAAGAATCTTTGTGATCTTTGCACCACCCACCGTGTCATTCAGATAATAGATATCCTGTTTTCGGGTCTTACCGTCCTGGATTACGGCAAAGGATTCGCTGTTTTCCCCTATGACCGTACCCTGAAGGCTGAGATTGAGGTCCGTCAGCTTAATCTCTTCCCCCTTTTCCGGTTCCGCCTTTTTGGGCCTGGCCGGCGCAGGCGCTGTCTTAAAGATGTTCTTTTGTACTATTCCCTGAAAATCCCCGATCCGTTCCGTTCCACGCCGGGGCTTTCGGTTACCGGTTTCCCTCTCCACGCGTGCAAGCGCACCGGTTTTCTCCCCGTTCCGGCTATCATGCCATGTCAACGCGATATCGACGCCCACGAGCAATATCAATCCAACGATCAGCGCATTGAGCAGTATGAATATTTTCCTCAAATTCACGCGGACCTCCCCTTTAAAGCGGGAGACGGCCCCGCCAGCCGGTTTCAGCACGGCAAGGATCGCCTTCGACCTGCGTGTGAGATACTATGATTTCCATGCCCTGTCAAAGTATTTGAAATACGCAAAATTATCGCAGATCTCCGAGCCTGGGAAACTCCTGCCGGTCTCATAACCCACGCTCTCAGAATTAGGCATCTCCGTCCCCCGTATGGAGGGAAGAAACCTTTGGCCGGATCGAAAAGCCGCCGGCCGACCCCTCGGAAGCTACATCGGGACACCACTCGCGGATCCCGCCGGTCCGAATCTCGCCCTTTAAGGGAAAGCCTTCCGGATCAAGAAATACTAGCACCTTGCCGCGCCAACGGCAACGGTGAGCACCCTCGGTCCCCTCAAGGTTCTTAACGCCCCCTCCGCTGTTCAACGGTGAGCACCCTCGGTCCCCTCAAGGTTCTTAACGCCCCCTCCGCTGTTAGTCCCCTACACCAGAATGCCGGAGGAGATCAGGACCTGCTCCTAGAGATATGCAATTTCAGCGCCAAAAGTCTTACCGCTAGTGGAACCATGTCAGTATACAGCACAAGTGATCCCCCGGATTGAGGCCGCCTGTCCCGGCGTAGCCTTGGCGGAGTCGGAAGATTGTGAAACTGGGGACCCACTCGGAGAGTGGGGAGTCCGAGCCTGCGGGCGAGGACAAATTGGGGACCCGCCCGAAGGGTGGGGAGTCCGAGCCTGCGGGCGAGGACAAACCGGGGACCCGCCCGAAGGGTGGGGAGTCCGAGCCTGCGGGCGAGGACAAATTGGGGACCCACTCGGAGAGTGGGGAGTCCGAGCGGAGCGCGGACAAAAAGAACCATTTATGGATGCAAACTACTTCGAAATAGAGCTCTATTTTCAAAGAGCTAACGAGTCCAAGGGTGCAGTGCAGAACACGCACGGCAGATACTCCGGGCCCCCCATGATATGGCATCTTTTTCCATGGAGTGGAAAAGTTTTACATACATTCGCCCCCCCAGCCTTGAACAAGGAAAGGCGTCTGTATTATAGTCATAGTCATCCTGGTCGCATAATGAAGAGAGACCGAACGGGAATTTCTTCGGCGCAACCGCCATTGGCGGTCGCGCAAGGGTGATTTTTTGTTCTTGAGCCGAAGTGGAAAAAGACCCCGGCCAAAAGGGGTGTAGCGCATCCCACGAAACGGGAAACCTGACAGAGGAAGGCCTGCATGGACGACTTCAAGCCGATCGCACTGGAAGACAAGAACATCATCAACGAGGTCTTTGCGGCCGACCCACCAGCCATCTCGGAGTTTACGTTCACCAACCTCTTCATCTGGCGACACCGCTACAAACCCCGTTGGAAATTGCGGAAGGATTGTCTCTTTATCATTTTCGAACCCAGTCCCGGAAAACCGGTGGGACTCCCCCCGGTAGGTCCCGGAGACAAGAGGGCCGCGGTGGCAGAGCTCATGGATTTTCTCCAAGAAACGACATCAAGACCACGAATCGAACGGGTGCCGGAGGTCTACCTCGAAGCCCATGTGGATCAGAAGAGATTCCTGGCCGTAGAGGACCCGGACAACAGCGACTATGTCTACCTTGCAGGAGACCTCATCAATCTCTCCGGTCGAAAGTACCATAGCAAGAGGAATCACCTGAATCGGTTCCTCAGGACCTACAGATACAGCTACCGGAACCTTGATCCCGAATTCATCGAGTGCTTCCTGGAATTGCAGGAGCAGTGGTGCCAGCTGAAAAACTGCGCCCAGGACCCTTCTCTTCTCACGGAGGACTACGCAGTGCGCGAGGCACTGACCCATTTCGAGGATCTGGACTACGTGGGAGGGGCGATCCTGGTGGAAGACAAGGTGGAGGCCTTTTCCCTGGGCGAACTCCTGAATCCGGACACCGCTGTCATTCATATAGAGAAGGCCAACCCGAAAATTCCGGGGTTATATGCCGCCATCAATCAAATGTTCTGTAAGAATGCGTGGTCCGGGGCCACTTATATCAATCGGGAGCAGGACCTGGGGATCGACGGCCTAAGAAGGGCAAAGAGATCCTATCACCCGCACCAAATGGTACGAAAGTTCACCCTCATTCCTGCCTGAGATACACGCGAAATGATGCGGTCCCCATGGCGCGAGATTGAAAAGAAAACCGCTGCACCACCCTGCGTCCCCCCACAGGGTGTGGAACCACTACTGGGCTCATGGATGCTTTGGAAGCCGGGACTCGCCGATCCAGGGGAGTGACTGCGGGCTTTCAAGCACAGGGAGGTCATGGATAGGCTGGAAGGGCCCAGGCGGGCATTGTGTACCCACTCACTAATCGTTCGGTCCCGGACCCTTACACGGGCTTGTTATTCCCCGTTCCGTAATGTGCCAGAATCTCTTCGATTTCCCTTATGAGCGAATCCGGATCTTCCGGAGAGGATTCGGCCCCTATAATCACCTGCCCCGTTTCGTCTTTCTCCACCAGCGTAAGTCCGGGATATTTCTCCTCCAGCTCCTCGATGAAGGCCTTCTGCCGTCGCGCGATGCGAAGGAGCTTTCGGCTTTCCCGCACGAGAGCGCGTTGCTGAAGCGCCTGTCGGACCGTAAGGGCCAGGTCGAAGGGATTGCAGGGCTTGGTGAAAAAACGGTAGATCTCACCCTCGTTGATGGCGCGGATCGCCCCGTCCAGGCTGGCATATCCGGTAAGGATGATGCGAATGGTGTCCGGGTACTTGCGGTTCACGACCGTGAGAAATTCGGACCCGGACATGCCGGGCATACGCTCGTCGGAAATTACCACATCGACGGTCTCTCTTTGCAGGAGCGAAAGGGCATCCTCTGCCCTCGGCGCAAGCAGTACCTCGTGTCCCTGGGTCTCGAGGACCTCCTTGAGAAGATTTCCCAGGGATTGATCATCATCTACCACCAGGACTTTGGATGACATAAACCGGGCCTCCTTTTAAGGCCTCAGGGACAGGCGGACGAGAAGTGCCGTCAACTCCGCTGCCCGCCCTACGCCCCTTCAAGCCACGAGGGGACGGGTTGTTGGTATTGCCTGAGGATCCTTACGGCCTCGGAGCTTGGAATCTTCAGATTGTGGCCTATCCTGTAGGCCTGAATTTCGCCCTTGAGAATCCAGTTCCTGACGGTCTGTCTCGTGACACCCAACAACTCCCCCAGCTCTTTTGTGGAAATGAAGCGTCTATTGGTTGCAGGCATTATCGGCTCCGGTTGAATTTCACACATTGGAAACAAGTCTATGCAATAAAAATGCCAAATCGCAGGGGAAGGCTCCGGGCAATAGTATCTCACGAATTCCCGGAATCGCCGCCTCATCTTCCACAACCCTCGTTTACATGCCGGCTGCTCAGCTCCCGTCCCGGGCCGGTCAATGAAGGCCTCTCGGAACAAAGTTTTTCCAGGTAAATCTGGTGTGACATCAGCTAATTATGCTACATTCAGCCGTCCCCGCACATGAAAACAGCCGCAGCATGCATCCTTACCATTACCAGAAATCGCCGGTTCGTCGCATTCTCGGACCACGATTTTCAGGATTCGGGAAAATTCCGCCGATAACGGTGTACCAGTGCCAACTCTTTGACGGCCCCCTGCTGGTACCGTTCGGAACAGGATGAGACAAGGCATGTGTCGTGGTAAGGGGAAAGAGGGCCGAATCAGGGAATCGATCTTTCACAATTTTCAGCCCGCCTGGAAAGATGTGTCGGTCGAGGGTAAATCAGTGGAGACCGGGCCAGGGCACTCTGTGGAACGATCTTCACATATCACCGCCCTACCCCGTCCGGCAACAGACCCGGGTGAGAATTACCGTGAGGAGACGGCAGGGACCTCCTCTTGGCGGCAGACGTGGTGGTATGCCGCACCGGCCGAGCCACACCTTCCCACGCACCGATCTCAACGGGGTCCTGGCGCATGGCAATGGGGAAGCGGCGATCCCTCCACGGTGTCAGCGGGAGGTGGGCGACCGAGGTATTTGGGATCCCTTGGGAGGACGGCTCTTCAGAGATACCGCGTCTTCTTTTGTACGGACTTCCGGGGGATATCCACCTGATCACCGGCGGGCTTTCCGAGGCAGACCAGGGCCAGCACCTGTTTTTCAGGTTCCACACCCAGGATTTCTCCCATGTTGGCCCTATCGAAAAAGGTGAACCACAGGGAACCCAATCCCAGGGCGTGGGCCGCCAGGAGCATGTTCTGAACCGCGGCGGCACAACCGTGCTCGTAGCCCCGGGGACCTCCCTCCATGAAGGAGTCCACACCGCTCTTGCGGGGATCGCCCACAACGGCCACGATGACCGGCACGCTCTTGAGAAAATCGGCCTTGTATTTTTCGAGCCAGTTCCACCCGCTCTTTTCCAGGGCCCAGCCTTTGCATCGTTCGGCCTCGCGGAAGATTTTCTCCTTCACCTCCGCGCTCGTCACCACCACGAATTCCCAAGGCTGGGTGTTCAGCGGGGAAGGCGCCCAGGTGCCGGCTTCCAGGATCTTGAGGACTACATCTTCATCCACCGGGTCGGGTGAATAGGCCCGGCAGCTCCTCCTCTCCTTTACGGCTTCAAACAGGTCCATTCGGTCCTCCTTTGGTTGAAGCGGCTTGCGATGAAGTCCTTGGCTCCGGGGTTTCACGCGCTCGGCAGAGCCACATCATGGCGGCGTTCATTCCCATTTTCCCCGCTCTCTTTCGCGGAGTTCGATGATATCCCCCCCGAAAGGGCGGCGTTCGAAACGGCCCCGTGTATTTATGAAGCCGTTGAGCAGCCAGCTCGCCACCCCCACCACCAAAGCGCCGAAGACCGCAGTCCAGAAACCTCGCACTTCGAAGCCGGGGATGAGCCCTGAAGCCATTTTGAGCAGCAGGGCGTTGATCACGAAGGTGAAAAGCCCCAGGGTCATCACGTTGATGGGAAGCGTCACCAGAATCAGGAGCGGCCGCAGAAAAGCATTGAGGATCGCAAGGGCGGCAGCCGCTCCCAGGGCGCTGAAAAATCCCGCCACCCTGATTCCATCCATCAGATAAGAGGCCGCCAGGACGGCCCCGGTCAATATCCACCATCGCATCAAGATTCCGGGCATGATTTCCGTTCCCCTTTTCGTAAGAACGCGGTCCCATGGACCATGTGCCTATTTCATGACTTCCAAAAGAAATTCGGCCCTCAAAGCTTCTCAATTCTCACGGGCCCGGCGGGCCAGGGTTCAGAAGGCGAACCCCGGCTCCTGAACCACTTCGAGACACGCATCCACCACATCCGGGTCGAACCTCACGCCCCGGTTCCTGCGCAACTCTTCCACGGCCATCTCCACTCCCAGGGCGGGCCGGTAAGGCCTGTGAGAGGCTATGGCCTCCACCACGTCCGCCACGGCGACTATTCTGGCCTCCAGGAGGATGTCATGACCTTTGAGTCCCAAGGGATATCCGGACCCGTCCAACCGCTCGTGATGCTGATGGACGATCCCTGCAATAGGCCAGGGAAACTCGATCCTCTTAAGGATATCATAGCCCACCTGAGGATGGGTCTTGATCAACTCAAATTCCAGATCGGTCAACCGGCCGGGACGATTCAAGATCTCGGCGGGGACGTAGATCTTGCCCAGATCGTGAAGGGAACCTGCCAGCCCTATTCCTTCCACACGGTCCTCCGAAAGGCCCATGCGTTGTGCCACGCTCCTTGCCAGACGGCCCACCCTCTCCTGGTGCCCCGCCGTATATGGATCACGGGTCTCCACCGTCAGGGCCATGGCCCCCACGATGCCGTGAATGGTACGTTTTAGGCGTTCCAGTGCGGCCTTGAGTGCACGTTCGTTTTCCCCGATCAGGCGTGTTCTTTCCCGCACCTTGCGTTCAAGGTTCCTGTTCAGATCGCGGAGCGTGGCATTTTGTTGCCGTGTGAGATCCAGGAGGCGTCGGTTTTCAAGGATCAGCTCGCGGTGCCTCACCGCCTCATGAACAGCAAGTCTGAGTTCTCGATCATCCCACGGCTTGCTGATGAAACGGAACACATTCCCCTGATTGATGGCGGCCACGGCGGCATCCAGGTCGGTCTGTCCCGTGAGCATGAGGCGCACCGTATCGGGTCGAAGGGCCTTGACTCTTGCCAGGAATTCCGATCCGGGCATCTCCGGCATCCGTTGATCGGACACCACCACATCGGCCTCCCGGATTTTCATCTTTGCCAGCGCCGATTGCGGGCTCTGGAAGAGTGTTACTTCATAGGGTTCTTTCCTGAAAACACGATCGAGGGATTTGAGGACCAGCGGCTCGTCGTCCACAAAAAAGATGATCGGCCTCATAAAAAACACCTGCAGGAACTGTGCACTCGACAAATGGGAAGTCCTCCCTCAACCGGGAGGGGGATCTTTCCGCGTCAGGACAGGGGGTACCCATCCCCCCTGCAGACGATTTACCTCTCTCCCCGGCAAACTCAATAGTCACCGAATTCTGAATTCAGCACGGTTGCGCCGAGCTGAGGCCCGCCATGACGATAGCCGGGAGCCGGTCCCCGGGACTCGCGTGCGTATTCCACGGGCGGTTCATGGACTCATCCCCCCCTCCGAAGGCGGTATCTCGGCCCCCCATAGCAGACGCGATCTAGGTCTTGCTAGTCCTCCGGCAGGGTGTAATCCCGCTCCCACTCCGCTAAGGCGTGGTGGACTTCGCGCTGACCGGTAATGACGCAGCCAAGCATTTCACCAGCGGCCCTCGCGAGACGGGCCGAAGTGCATCGGCCCGTCTCGTTCACGAAGTGGATGACAAGCCCTTCTTGGCCTCACGGATTACCCGCCGCCGCCTCTCCGGTGAGACGCCCACGGATGAGAAACCGAAATATCCACGGGAACGCCTCGCCAGGACCGCTGACAGGCCTTGTTACGGTCTCGTTTTCGGCCTGCTGTGAAAAATAGAAATATCAGACACACATGGCAAAGTCAATGAATGAGCCCGGATCGCCGAAGCCCAAAACAGGCCGCCCCTCTACCGGCCCGAGGCGGAATACTTGGGCTAGTACTGCGGGCCGGCGGGGTGTGCACCTACCAGGCACTCTACCAGCAGCGATAGTAAACCAGTGCGGGGTTATCCTTCGTCGCCTTTACCGGTCTGAAGGAGGGTTCTTCTTTCCCGCCGTTTCGTGCCCGTGGGAAAATTCCCAACGTTTGTCCAAATAATAGAGGATCGGCACGGTCATCCTGGAAAAGAGGAGTGAGGCGACCTCCCCGGCCATGAGGGAAAGGGCCAGTCCCTGAAAAATGGGGTCGAAAAGAATGACCGAGGCTCCCACCACGACGGCCGCCGCCGTCAGCATCATCGGCCTGAACCGTACGGCGCCTGCGTCTATAACCGCCAGATCAAGGGGCATCCCCTCCCGGAGCCGCAGTTCTATGAAGTCCACCAGGATGATGGAGTTTCGCACCACGATGCCCGCCCCGGCGATGAATCCGATCATGGAGGTGGCCGTGAAAAAGGCGCCCAGGCCCCAGTGCGCCGGCAGGATGCCGATGAGCGAGAAAGGAATGGCGGCCATGATCACCACGGGCGTGGAGAACGACTGAAACCAGCCCACCACCAGGACGAAAATCAGCACGAGCACCACGCCAAAGGCCAGCCCCAGATCCCGGAATACCTCGTAGGTTATGTGCCATTCCCGGTCCCATTTTATGGCGAAACGGCGGTCGGTCTTGGGAAGACCCGCTGTGTGCTGGGTGATTCTGTATCCTTCGGGCAGGCTGATGGCATCAATCTTTTTCCGCATTTCCAGGATGGCATAAACAGGGCTTTCCTTTTCCCCGGCCACGTCACCGATCACGTACACCACGGGCATGAGGTTCTTGTGGTAGATGCTTCGATCGGGTACGGTCATCCGGGCGCGGACCAGCGATGAAAGCGGGATAAGCCTCCCATCGGCCGCTTTCAGTTTTATGGCCTCCAGGCGTTTGACATCGGCCCGCTCTCCCATAGGTAATCGCACTAGGATCGGTACATCCTCCCTTTCCGCGGGCTGATGCAGCAAACCCACCTGCCTTCCCGATAGGGCCAGTTCCAGATTCCCGGCCACATCGGAGACACTGATGCCGTGAAGGGCCGCTGTTTCGCGGTCGATTTCCAGGTCGTATCGCGGCTGATCATCTTCCATGAACCAATCCACATCCACGACACCGGGGGTTTGTTCAAAGATTTTCATGATTTTGGCCGCTAGTTCCCGCTGGCGGTCGTAGTCGGGGCCGTAGACCTCCGCAACGAGAGTAGACAGCACGGGCGGGCCGGGGGGCACTTCGGCCACCTTGATCCGCGCCTGATGGCGCAGGGCTATGGCATCGAGAATGGGGCGCACGCGCTTGGCGATGTCATGACTCTGGAGGCGGCGGGCGCCCTTTTCCACAAGGTTGACCTGGATGTCGGCCACGTTCGGTCCCCGCCTCAGGTAATAATGTCTCACCAGACCATTGAAATTGAAAGGTCCCGCCGTACCCACGTAGACCTGGTAATCGGTCACCTCATTGACCGTAGCCAGGGCCTCGGCCATTTCCATGGCCGCCCCGGCTGTCTGCTCCAGGGTGGCCCACTCGGGCATATCCACGATCACCTGGAACTCGCTCTTGTTGTCGAAGGGCAGCATTTTCACCTTTACCAGGCCCGACACCACCATGCCGACGGCCGCCATGAGCAGGATCACCACCGTGAACAGGAAGGTCCAACGTGGAAAGGCCTTCTCGATCAGCGGCGTCATGACCCTGCGGTAGATCCTGGTGGCCCAACCCTCCTTCGCCTCGCTCTCACCGCTCTTTTCAGAATCTTTCTTGAGCAGACGCACCGAGGCCCAGGGGGTGACGATGAACGCCACCAGGAGGGAGAAGACCATGGCCGCAGAGGAGCCCACAGGGATGGGGCGCATGTAGGGACCCATGAGCCCGCCCACGAAGGCCTGGCAGGATTGCGGCGATCACCGTCAGAGTGGCCAGGATCGTTGGATTTCCCACCTCGCTCACCGCCTCCAGGGCCACTTCAAACCTGGACCGCCCCCTGTTTTCAGGCAACTGGTAATGGCGCACCACGTTTTCCACCACCACGATGGCATCGTCCACGAGGATCCCGATGGAGAAAATCAGGGCAAAGAGCGTGATCCGGTTCAGCGTGTACCCGTACAGGTAGAAAACCGCCATGGTCAGGGCCAGTGTGACGGGGATGGCCAAGGCCACCACGCCCGACTCCCGACGTCCCAGGGTGAGCCATATGAGAAAGGTAACCGACAGAACGGCGATGGCCATGTGAAGTAGGAGTTCGTCCGACTTTTCCTTGGCCGTCTCCCCGTAATGCCGTGTCACGGTCATGTGGATATTGTCGGGCCAGAATACTCCCCGTGCATTCTCCACCCGTCGCAAGACCCTGTTAGCCACTGCCACGGCATTGGTCCCTTTTCGCTTTGCCAGGGTGAGGGTCACGGCGGGATACGCCCTTCCCGGCGCACCCCCCGCCCGAATACCCTTGTGCGCGGCGGCTGGACCCTTGCCGAAAAAGACATACTGGTCCGGCTCCTCCGGGCCGTCCACGATTCGTGCCACGTCCTCCAGGTACACCGGTCTTCCCTGGTGGACCCCCACCACCACGCGCCTCACTTCCTCTTCGCTCTTGAGAAACCCTCCCACGTGTACCAGCACTTGGCCTTCAGGAGAAGGATACGCGCCCGCATCGCTTTCTTGGTTCGCGGCCTGGATCATGCGGGCCGTACGCTCAGGATCAATGCCGTGGGCCGCGAGGCGCGCCGGATCCAGAAACACCTGCACCTGCCTGCGGCTTCCGCCTATCAGCCGGGTCAGGGAGACGTCGGGTTCCCGTTTGACCACGTTTTCGATTTCCGCCGCCACCCGGCGCAGCATGTAATGGTCTTCCTCCTCGCTCCAAAAAGTGAGCGCCAGTATGGGGACATCGTCGATATAACGGGGCTTTATGAGGGGGGGGCTTGCAGCCCAGGGAATCCTGTCCATGTTGGCCGAGAGCTTGGACTGTAGCGTCACGATGGATTCCTCCTCATCCCGGCCCACATAGAAACGCACCACCGCCATGGAAAGCCCGGGACTGGACGTGGAGTAGACGTATTCGACACCAGGAATCTCCCAGAGGAGCTTTTCCATAGGGCTCGTGACCCGCTGTTCCACCTCCTTTGCCGTGGCCCCCGGCATGGCCACGAAAATGTCTATCATGGGCACAACGATCTGAGGCTCCTCTTCCCGGGGTAGCGCCACCACTGCGGCCACCCCCAGGAGAATGGAAGCGATGATCACCAACGGGGTCAGCTTGGAGTCGATGAACAGACGGGCGATGCGGCCCGCCGGACCGGTGACCTTCTTCATTCCTTCACCTCCACGACCTTTACCCCGTCTTCCATACCCACCGGCACCTCCGCCAGGTAGCGCCGCCCGGCGGTAAGACCTGAAAGGATTTCCACCCGGTCGCCGTAGTCCTTTCCGATCCGCACCAATCGAAACCGGGCCCGGTTTTCCTCATCCAGCAGGTAGACTCCGGTCAACTGGCCCCGTGCGACCACCGCCTTTCGGGGTACCAGCAGGAGCCCCTTACCACCCACCGGGATCTGGACCCTCGCGAACATTCCTGAGCGTAGATCCAGTCCTTCGGGCATGGCCACCTTGACCTGGAAGGACCGGCTCCGCGGGTCGGCCGAAGGTATAATCCTGCCGATGGTCCCCTTGACCTTTAGATAGTTCAGTGCAGGGATCACCACATCCACGAGGTCTCCCACCTTCACCGCTCTGATGTGCCGTTCCGGCAGCTCAAGGTCCGTGCAGTAGACCCCCTTTCTTTCGATCACCAGAAAAGGCGTCCCGGGTGAGGCGAGATCCCCCACGTCGACCATCTTGGCGGTAATTTTCCCGTCATAAGGCGCGCGGACAACCGCGTCCTTCCGGCTCACCGCCGCATCCGAAAGGGCGGCCCGGGCCTCCGCCACCCTGGAGCCTGCGGCCTCCAGTCGTGCTTCGGCCTCTGCAAGGGCTGCGGCGGCCTGGTGGTAACGCGCCTCCACCTCGTCGAATTCCTGCTGGGAGATCAGCTTATCGCGGCGGAGAACCCGGTACCGCTCGTAGGTACTCCTGGCAAGTCGGGCAGCGGCCTTCGCGGCATCCCGCGCAGAGCGAGCGGATGTTTCGGACTGCCGTGCCTCCGCCAAGGCCGCCTTGGCCCGATTGAGCTGGGCCGCCACTTGGCGTTTGTCGATCACCACCAGGGGATCGCCCTTTTTCACGCGGTCCCCTTCCTTGACCCGCACCTCACGAACGACGCCCAGAAGCTTGCTCGAAAGGGTACTGGCAGTCCGGGCGGAGATGGTTCCCACGGCCTCGTATATGAAAGGTTCCCGGGAGACTCGTGCCGTCGCCACACGGGCCTTCACCGTCCGCCCCGGGGCGGCTTCATGTATGCCCGGCTCGATCTTTTCTTCGCAGCCGGTGAAAAATCCAGCCGCAAGGATCAGTACGGCCAAGGACAAAATCCGCATTTTGCGACTATGCATGGACACCTCCCAACGTTCAATTCGACTCGAAATGGAAAGCCACCCCCCTTTTTAGGCTGAAGCAGGTAGATCGAGGCACCAAAGGCACGGAGCCTTTTGCTCCCTACTCATTACCCTTCGAGACCGTTTTCCTCCCGCAGCCTGCGGGATAGGGCCGTCACCATGCCGAAGGCCTTTTCCACGGTCTTTTCACCGTCGGGGTTTACCAGGCAACAGGTGGCAGGCGAGATCAGGCTCCTCGACAGGAGGAACTCTCTGTCGATCCCGCTTTTTCCCAGTGTCTTCCAGATTTCCTCCAGGCGCGCGGCCATGGAGTCCATGTCCTCCTTTTCAAATGGTTCGAAATTGGTGGGCACCATACCCCAGACAAGCACGCCCCCACGGTCCAGAAACCTGGAGATCGCCTTGGCGTAGCTGGCGAAGATCTCGCCGTTGCTGTACACATCCAGGGAGAGGATGTCCAAGTCCAGGCTCAGAAGAAAGTCCCAGTCCGGGTTTCCGCACAAGTGGACACCCCGGGGTCGATCGATCATCCCGAAAAACATCTCCATGTCAGCATGGGCGTCCACGTCGTTGTAGCCCGACATGGCGCTGAAGAGGTACTGGAGGCCCGGCTCGTCCACGAACATGAAGGCGTTCGGGTTGCGCTTCTTGAGCCTGAGGAGCTGGACGTTGATGCGCCGGGCCATGAACTCGTAAAGAAAGGGCCTGACGGTGTCGTCGAACAGGATCGGACGGTCGTTTTCATTGACCACATTGAATCCGAAACTGATAGGGCCTTCCAGTTGGCCTCTGATGGCGGCCCTTTTAGATAGATCCATATCCAGGAAACGGTGGTAGACCACGGAATAGATGTTGCTGATATCGAAATACTCGGGCTCTTCGAAATGGTTCATGGCCTCTTCCACTTCGGACATGAATTTTTCCGTGGAAAAACGCAGGGTTCGCTTTTCCATGTCCAGCATGATGCCGGGGAAGTGCTCCGAAGCCTGCACATACATGTCCTCGTAGTAGCTGTAAAGGGGGAGCTGAGGCCAGAAAGGAATATCCAGTGACAAGGCCATGGACAGGGCCCGGTCCACGTTTTTGTGGGGCATCACGGCCATGGCGGTGGTCAGAAGATTTCCGGGGATGGGCATGCCTTGCCTCCGTGATCAACGATAAGGCGTGGTTCGAACCCGACGATTGCGTGGCTATATGGGAGGTGCAATGGTGACCAGGACGCGCATGTCTGTGCGGGCCCTGATCCCGTGGGGCTCGCTGATGTCGGAAATCAATACATCTCCCGTATCGGCAGGCAGGCTGGTTCCCGTTCCCAGAAATTCCCCTTCCCCTTCCAGGACCGCAATGCTCACCTGTCCCTCGAGGTCATGGGAGTGGATCGGAAGCTCCTGGCCCGCCTTGAAATTGAAATTGAGGATTTTGAAATAGGGGGAATCGTGCACCAGAAGCCTGCTCATGTGAAGGTCGTTGAATCGTCCTTGTTCGTAGAGATTTATCTTCTTCATCGGGTTACCTCGCTGCGGCGAAAGAGTTGGCAAGAGGGGTGGCGGGGAGAAAAGGACGTCGTCAACCAGCCCTGGCTTCCTGAATGAGTTGACTTTCTTATAGCCCAAATTCCGCCATTTTGCCACATATTTACCTTGTCCGGCTCTTTGCATCCGGCGTTGAGATATGCCTCCGGCAGCATCCCGAGGTATGAAATTCCCCACCACTTAAGAAAAATATTTTATCACGGCTGCACCAAAACGGTAAATCCTTAGGATAAGCCCCAGGCCCACTTGGTGCCGAATTACTTTGCGGTAGGCCTGTCCCGTGTGGCACGATCGACCCGCTGCTTCCGCTTCAGGTCGGAGAATCGACGCCAGAGCCCGTATAAAGACTGAGGGCGAACCCCGCCGGGGAAGCATCGGATCTTCCCTTGTGGGTTCGCCCTTTTCTCGCCAGGTCATAAAAAAACGGAATAATCCGGCGGACACCTTCACATACAGCGTTCCTGACGGATCATCTTACACTTGGGCTCCTATAATCAGTCACCGGCACCCATAACTTCCTGGCCAAATCAGCCTTGAAAATTCTTCCCTCACATCTAGGTGAGTGCATTTTGGGACCGAAGGAAATCACCCCCGCGAGACCTTGAGTGTCAAAGCCCTTGATGCTCTCCATGGCCTTGACCCATCCTTTTCGGGTCAAGTCCCTTCCGGCCCTCTTGAGTGCCTCATGAAATATCATACTGTTGACGTATCCAAGGATGTGGTAATGCATGAGTTCCTTGATATCCGGCCTGTACTTGCGAAATACCTTTTTAAGCCGGTTCATACCGGGGGATTCCTCCCAAAAGCGAGCAATGTAATTCACGGTGTAAAGGTTCCTTGCCTTGCTCCCTAGGAGCTCAATGATCTTTTCATCGCATACGGCCGCTGTGGAAAAACAGGGCGGGTACCATCCCAGCTTATCTGTTTCCTTTAGGAAGGCTGTTGTCTCACGGGTAACGGTGGCCATGATAACCAGGTCAGGGTCTGCGCGTTTCAAATTCATCGCCTGAGAACTGAAATCCACGGCCCCCCTCTTGTAGGCTTCTTTACGCACGATTTTCAAACCATACTCTCTAGCAACCAGCTCAACCCCTCGTATATTTTCCTTACCATATGCATCGTCCTGGTAAACTATCCCAATGGTGGCCTTCCTCATCCCAAGATCCTTCACCGCATAGTCGATCGCCAGGATCATCTGCTCCCCATATGGCATACCGAATGTAAACAACATAGGCATTTCCTTCATAAGTCCGGGAAAAGAAGGGATAATCCCCGACAACGCAGGTATCTTCTCCTTATCGAGAATAGGTATCAACTGCAAAGTTTGAGGTGTCCCGGAAGTGGTCAGGAATGCGAAAATCTTGTCACGATCGATCAGCTTCTTAGCCGCAGCCACGGATCTCGTTGGATTGTACCCGTCATCCTCCAAGAGGCATATCACTTTACGTCCATGCACCCCTCCCTGGTCATTAACCCACTTCCAATAAATCGAAAGTCCGTCTGCGGCTGCCGTGCCGAGCTTGGCGATAGGCCCTGTAATGAGCATGGGGCCACCGATTTTAACGGTGGTATCCGTGACACCACGCACTTCACTACCGGCAAAGGCGCTCGTCATCAAACCCAGCAGAATAGTGACAACGAGGCTCATAACAAAGACCCGAGCTTGTTTCCTTTTCACGATTTCCTCCTTTTCATTTGACAAAAACAAATTCATCGCAAAAATCCACTCCCAATAAGCCCGGTCGATCAGCTCCCTCCTTACAACCAAGGTGTTAAGCAACAACAAATGATGTCAGGCACCAGCTGCTACTCACTGTTCACGGTTTGCAGCAACCTGTCCGCACCCTCCGCCGCAGCCATGGAGCCCATCATGACACAAACGGGATCCCTGAACACCTAACTCCACCGCATATCGCGGATAAAGCCTCCGGTTCAGGGCCACCAAGGTCTTGGCGCAAAACGACCGATACTCTGCCACAAGCCTGGCGGCGTTTCTGAAAGTATGTCCCACCTCCCTTATCTGCAAAAGGTCCAGTCCGATGAGACCGCCATCTGAAACCGGACTGGTCCCGAAAACGAGGTGTAACCACCACATAACCACCCAACAACTCTCTCACGATTTCGGTTTTTCGGTCTCCCTGCCTGCACTGCCCTCTACGAAACTTTCCTTGCCAAGCTTAACTCCGATTAATATGTAAAAGGCCAGTTGTACCAATAGGCCTTGATTGTTTTCCACCTTCCATAAAATCCTTCAGGCTCGAAAACGAGGAACAAGACTATGATCAAACCATTTACTACAGTTGTCAGTGCGGCAAATCTGGTCGTCAAGAGTGGGTATGTATCTCTCACCAAATCCGTTGCCAGTCTAATTCCTTCAGGCAGAAAAGTCATAAAGACGGCACCATATATGGAACCAAGTATACTTCCCATGCCCCCCACGATAATCATGGCCAGATATTCAATGGACAAATGTAACGTGAAATGCTCGAAAGTAATGAACTTTGTATACCCCGCCAACAACGCCCCCGCGACACCCGCATAAAAAGAGCTTACACTGAACGAGAGGATCTTATACCTTGCGAGATCAATACCCATTACCTGCGCTGAAATGTCATGATCACGAATGGCAACAAAAGCACGCCCTATTCTGGTTCGAAACAAGTTTCTGGCAAAAGCCGTCAGCACGACAACCATGACCAACAAGAAATAGAAAAAGCGCCTGTCCGTATCAAGCCCGAGGCCCGCAATTGACGCAGGAGGCAATGCGATCCCGTCAGGCCCTCCTGTTACCGCGTCCCAACGAACGATCACGTGCTCGACGATAAACCCGAAAGCGAACGTGGTAACAGCAATGTATAGCCCTCTCAGACGTAGGGAGGGAATGGCTACAATCAGACCGGCTAATGCTGCGGTCACTCCCGCCACGGGGATGCTTGCTACAAAAGGAACATTCAACCTGGTAATGCACAAAGCGGAAGTGTAAGCACCTATGGCCACGAAAGCGGCATGCCCCAGGGAAATCAGGCCGGTATTACCCACTAGGATGTTGAGCCCCAAGGTCCCAATAATCGCGATGCCCGACAGGTTGGCCAGATAGATGAAATAGCGATCAAATATGAGGGGGAATAGAATCAAAAAAACAAAAAACGCCAGGATCCAAAATTTAACAAGCTTAGTTTGAAAAAGCTTGATATCGTCTCTATAAGATACCCTGAATGTCGCATTGAGCATTCTTACACCCTTGTTATGATCGCCTTTCCAAAAAGTCCATACGGTCTAACCATAAGAATCGCAATAAGAACTATGAATGAGGAAATTTCCTTGATTCCACCTCCAACAATTTGGTCAAGATATCCACCAGCCATTGTTTCACAAATGCCGATCAGAATGCCACCTGCTATCGCCCCGGGAATGCTGTCCAATCCTCCCAGGATGGCGGCGGGAAAAGCCTTGAGTCCTATATGACTCATATCCGGCGCGAGGAACAACACATTCGCATAACAGATCCCCGCAATCCCTGCTATGCTGGCCGCGATCGCCCAGGATAGGGAAAAAATCCTCTTTACATTGATTCCCATAAGCAGCGCTATATCCTGATTATTTGCCGTACCTCTCATCGCAAGCCCAACTTTTGATTTCCTAAAGAACAAGAAAAAGCCGATAACGAGCAGTACCGTTGCGGCAAAAATCCATATGTCCGTGGGCTTCAGGGATATTCCAATGAAGTGCAGTGTTCGGTCGGCAAAAAGGGGTGGAAAATTGTTGACATCGTCTCCCCATATCAACGAAACCGACCCCTGAAGGATGACCGCCAATCCTACAGTGACCATAATTACCGAAAACACCGGCTTTCCCAGCAACGGCCTGAGTATCAGAACCTCGATTATGATTCCAAAGACGAAGCAGAAGCAGAGCGTAAGGAAGAGGGAAATCGCGTACCCTAATTTCAAATGTATAATGAGGGTATAACAGATGTAGGCGCCGATCATCATAAGTTCGCCCTGTGCAAAGTTAAACACATCGGTAGCCTTATAAATTAGCACGAAACCCAATGCCACAATGGCATAAATGGATCCTAACGATACGCCGTTTAGGAGAATTTGCAGAAAGTCCGTCATGATTCTTCCTTTCCGTAAATCGTCTCGATCAAATCGCGGTATTTTTCCTCGATGGCTTGCCTGCGGACCTTCATAGTCGCCGTCAATTCTTCGTCATCGTGATCAAGCTCTTTTTCAAGGAGGACAAACTTCCTTATGTTTTCCACGGAGGCAAATTTCTTGTTTGATTTTTCGACTTCCTTTTGGATCAGTTCGTAAACCTGCCTGTTCCGCGCAAGGCTTTTGAATGTCGTGTAGGGAATCTTCCTGTCTTGCGCCCATTTTGCCACATTTTCAAACTCGATCTGGATTAGGGCCGACAGGAACTTTCTACCATCTCCTATAACAATGGCCTCATTTATGTATGGGCTGAATTTCAAAGAATTCTCCTGTTCGGAAGGAGCGATGTTCTTTCCTCCGGCAGTAACCAGAATGTCCTTTTTTCTGTCGGTGATCACCAGGTGACCGTCCTCATCCAGCCTTCCCACATCTCCAGAGCAAAGCCATCCATTAGAGAATATGCTTGCGGTTCCTTCGGGATCCTTGAAATAGCCCTGAAAAACACCGGGGCCCTTTTCCAGGATCTCACCGTCATCTGCAATTTTCAGCTCCACGCCGGGTATTGGTTTTCCTACTGTTCCGATTTTGACGTCCTCAAGATGGTGGATGCAGCAAATTCCTGATATTTCAGTCTGGCCGTACCCTTCTCGAATAAACAACCGCATGGCATGAAAAAACTTGAGTAACTCCGGAGAGACCGGGGCCGCCCCGGAGATCGTGATCCGTGCTCTGGAAAGTCCCAGAAACCGGCGCAGGCTTCGGTAAATGATTAAATAGGAAAGCCAATAAAGCCCCATCAGGACAGGGCCGATCTTTTCCTTGGCAAGCCGTTTTTCGGTGATTCGGATTCCAACCGGCATGAAGACCCTGTATGCCAGCCGCTTTAAAAGTGTAGCATCCTGAATCTTTATTACGATGGATGACTGCATCTTTTCCCAGATCCGGGGAACTCCCATGAATAAAGTCGGCCCGATTTCCCTCAAGGCCTCCTGAACAGTGTTGATACTCTCCGAGAAATTGACGATACACCCTGACTTGAGAGGAATGAGGATGGAAAAAATCCTTTCCGCCGCATGACATAGCGGAAGATAGGAGACAACCGAATCGTTATCGTTTACGGGCATAACCTGAAGAACCGAATCAACCATTGCCAACATATTCCTGTGGCTAAGTATGGCGCCTTTCGGCGGGCCGGTCGTTCCGGATGTGTAAATAAGGACGGCAGGGTCCGATGGATCAGTGCACCGGATCATATTTTCGAACATGTCAGGGTTTTCGCGATGGTATCCGGCCCCGATCTCCTCCAGCCCATCAAAACTCATCAAAAGAGAAGATTCATAGTGCCTCATCCCCTTCATGTCTATGACGATGATCTTTTCCAAGAAAGGAAGTTCTCCGGCAACCTCGAGCACTTTGTCGGCCTGTTCTTGGTCTTCAACAATGATGAAACGTGATTCTGAATGACCGACTATATATTTTACCTGTTCAGGGGGATTCGTCGGATAGACTCCTACCGTCATGGCCCTTGCACTCTGAATGGCCAGGTCTCCGTACAACCACTGTTGATTGTTTTCCGACAGGATGGAAACCTTTTCCCCCTTTTTCAGGCCCAGCTTAACAAAGCCAAGACTAACGTTACGAACGTGTTCGTAATACTCCCTCCAGGAAATTTCCTTCCAGATTCCCAACTCTTTCTCTCTGAGTGCCACCCGGGAACCAAACTTTCCGGCCTGGTCACGGAGCAACTTGGGCAGCGTGTCCGCACTCATCTTATAAACCTCTCGAGGCCCAGAGGATTTTCATCGGCATCATACGGTAACCATCAGGACAGCCATCGTTTACGACGCTTATAATGCTTGACACTTCGATAACTCTTTTTCTCACCTACTTCCGTAAGGCCCAGGTAAAACTCCTTGATGTCATCGTTCTCTTTCACCTTCTCCGCCGGTCCGTCCAGTACGATTTTCCCGTTTTCCATAATGTATCCGTATTGCGCGAAATTCAGAGCAAGATTGGCATTTTGTTCCACCAGAAGAATAGATACGTCTTCCTCTTGATTGACCTTTCTCACTATATTGAAGATGTCTGCAACCACTAAAGGGGCAAGGCCAAGGGAGGGCTCGTCCAGCATGAGAAGTCTGGGCCGCGACATGAGTCCCCGTCCAATGGCAAGCATCTGCTGTTCACCCCCGCTCAGATAAACGGACAAACCGTGCCTTCTCCCGCTCAATACCGGGAAATATTCGTAAATCTTATGCAAATCATCCCGTACATCAACAGGGTCCTTCCGAGTATAAGCCCCTATCCTGAGATTTTCGTCGACTGTTAGCTCATCGAAGATTTGCCTTCCCTCCGGTACCTGACAGATCCCCAGACGCACTATCTGCTCCGGTGATAGATCGTTCAAAAAATGCTGGTCGAAGTAAATGGTACCATCTTCAATTTCCCCTTCTTCTGAGTAAAGCACTTTTGAGACGGCTCTTAGAAGTGTTGTTTTCCCGGCACCGTTGGAACCCAACAACGCCACGATTCCGGCATCGGGCACTTCCAGTGAAATACCCTTCACCACGAGCACAACGTCGTTATAAACAACCTCCAGATTATTAATCCTGAGCACTTCGGTCTTCCCCTCCAGCCGAGCTCACTTCTCCCAGATAAGCCATGATCACTGCTGGATCCTTCCTGACTTCTTCAGGTTTTCCTTCGCAGATCATTTTTCCAAAATCCAAAACGCATACCCTATCGGAAAGGTCCATCACGACCCCCATGTCATGCTCAATCATCAGGATCGTGGTCCCCATCTCCTCCTGTACATCTAAAATGAAACGAGCCATATCCTCTGTTTCTTCAACATTCATCCCGCCCATGGGTTCGTCCAGCAGCAAAAGTCTCGGCTCTGAAACGAGTGCCCGTCCTAACTCAACGCGCTTTTGCATTCCATAAGGTAATGAGGACACCACCTTTTTCCGTGTATGTTCAATTTCAAGAAATTCTATGATTTGCTCGACCTGCTCCCGGGCCTTGAGTTCCTCTTTCATTGCTCTGCCATAAAAGAGGCCTGCCGACAGGACATCTGCTCTTAATCTTGAATGGCACCCCAAAAGCAAGTTTTCCAGAACCGTCATATGCTTGAAAAGAGCTATGTTCTGAAATGTCCTGGCAATGCCAAGCCTTGAGATATCACTGATGCTTTTTGCCAGCAGGTCCCGTCCTTCGAAATTGATTTCACCGGTGTCGGGCCTGTAAATCCGGCTGATCAGATTGAAGATGGTCGTCTTGCCTGCACCATTGGGCCCGATGATGGCATAAATTTCACCTTCCCTTACATTGAAATCAACTCCAGCCAACGCCTGAAGGCCTCCGAAATTGATGCTCAGATCCTTTACCTCTAATAATTCCATGGCCGGCCTTTCCATGGATGGAAGCCACTCCCTCCCGGACTTGAAGAAATTCGTCCCCTTAAGCTATTGGCTGTCTGTATTGGCGCCAGCCGTCTTCCTTTGGTGATTTTATTGGTGTTGGTTGATACCTGCCATGGATCGGCGGCACTCAAGGCCCTTTTGTTGAAAAGTAATCGTCGAGATATTCTATGACTTCTCTTGCCAGTGATCCACGAAAGACCCTGCTGACTCCCATTTCCAGAAGCTTTTCCTCGTCCTCGGGAGGAATGATGCCCCCGATGATGACCGGAAGATCATCCGCCTCCTGCTTATGGAGTTCCTGCATCACCAGGGGGGTCAGGGTTAGGTGCTCACCCGAGTGAAAGCTGATGCCAACCATGTCCACGTCTTCCTGGATAGCACTTTGAATCAGCATCTCTGGTGTATTATATAGGCCGAGATATATAACCTCATAGCCTTCTGCCCGAAGCAGTGATGCCAGGACCTTCGCCCCCCTGTCGTGGCCGTCGAGTCCAAGCTTGGCTATCATGATGCGAACGTGCCTTCCGGACGCCATCTCGCTGTCTCCCACATTTCGTTTTTCCCTGGAGGATCCAGGAAAACTCAAACCAGATCCCGGTGAGTCGCACCCCTGCGATAAACCGCAAGAAACCCCTTTCACGCCAATCTCTTAGTACCGCGAATACTCCGGCAAGATCTCACTAGCGTAGTCCCTATTACTTACCCGACTCGCGGCGATGATACCTGCGTGGACGGCAGCGTCATTGGCAGCCATGGAGCATTCCGAACTGTCCGATGCAAGATAGAGGCCTTTCACGTGGGGAGACTTGGCCCGCGGCCTGGCGTCCCCCACCTGAAATGGGGCCTGAGCCACTGGAACCAAGCTGTCGGAGACCGTATACAATGTCCAGGAAAGAGCCTCTTTAAATCCCGGATAATGTTCGGTCATGAATGCCAACATCCGGTCATAGGCCAAATTGACCAGCTCCGGGTTGTGCGCCTCCTTGTCCGTCAGGGATACATAGGCGTCCACCAACTGCTTTCCGGCAGGCGCGCGTTGAGGATCCATGCCCGAGCTGTCCCAAAACCCCATTCTCACGTCACTGTCAAATCCATGTTCCCTGCCCGCGATCTTTGGGATAAATGTCAAATGCTCCTGTACAATTTTCCGATCAAGCCCGAAATACACGGCTCCTATTCCGGCGCTCCAGAATCCCTTGACACGCTTGACGAAGGTATAGGGAAAGTGTTTTTCGGGAATATACTGGAACATTTCGTTTACCAATCCGGAATTGATCACAACAGGGCAATCGATCTTCTCTTCCCCTCCCTCCATGTCCACCAGCACACCTTTCACCCTGCCCGCCTCGATCAATACCTCTTTTACCCTGGCCCGGGTCACCACCCGGCCGCCATTCTCTTTGATCACGTCACAAAATGAGAGAGGAATCTGGACAAACCCCGGCAACCCCGGCGTAGAACACCCTCCAAATGAAAAACGCTTCCCTGCGCGCGCTACCGCACGATTCATCAAGATATTGTCACCGGCCGAGATGTTGGCGGGATCATTGATGGTGCAATTCATGGTCGCATTGACATAGTGAAATTCTTTGGTATTGTTGTTGTCGGTTCTGGCCTCCATCCACTCTTTAAGGCTGATATGGTCATAGGAATGGGCCTCTTGTGCGGACATCCTCACCATCAAGCTGTTGATTTTTCCGGTCTCAGCCCTGCCCTTTTCATCCATCCAGGGGAAATTACCGCCCCGCTCCGAACCGTTTTCAAAACGATAAAGCTTTCCCCCATGCCACCAACCCGCGCTTATCGCCGGATAGAGTGTTAAAGGCTTCCCCAGGTAGGAGAGGCATGTGTTGGTTCTCCCCTTTTCGGTCACCATGAGGGTATGGATGCCCGCTTCAAATGAGTACCCATCCAGAAGGCCCTGGCGAAACAACTCCTGGAGGCCCGGTTCGGACTTAACGTACCATGTGTGCGCCGAATCATTGATGGCCTTCCTATATGTTTCCGGGTCTTCGTCCTGGAGGCGGAAGGAAATATCCCTTCCACCCACTCGAGATGCCTTTTCGAGAACCAAGACCTTCATACCTTCCTTCTTTGCCAATATGGCGCCGGCCGTGGGTCCCCCGACACCCGCGCCTATCACAATCACGTCAAACCTTTCGTTCCGCATGAACATCTCCCCTCTAGATTTCGTTGCTCAGAATATGCCGCACCCGCCTCAAAAAAAGGGGTGACTCACGATTTCAAAGGGATCATAAGGTTCTCCCATGGCCACCCGAACGGTGCCCAGGACCTCGGCCAGCGTGGCATAGTTTCGGGCCGCTTCGATCATGGCCGGAATCAGGTTTTCGTGCTCTCCCGCCTCCGCCCTCAATTTTATCTCCCGGAGAGACTCCTTCACTGCATTTTCATCCCGGCTTTCCTTCAGGAGTTTCAACCGGGAAACCTGCAATCTTTCAGCCTCAGGATTCACGCGATGAGCATCGCCCGCGCGGGGATCTTCCTCAATACGGAAGCGGTTCAGGCCCACCACAATGCGATCCTCATTCTCCACCTCCCTCTGATATCGGAGAGAGGCTTCATCCATTTGGGCGTCGATCCAGCCCGACTCCAAAGCGTCTTTCATACCGCCCTTGCCGTCGATCGCCTCCATGATTCGAACGGCCTCATGTTCGATTTGTTCGGTCAGCGATTCGATATAATAGCTCCCACCGAGAGGGTCCGCCACCCGCGCTACACCCGTTTCATACGCCAGAATTTGCTGAGTCCTGATGGCCAGCCTGACGGATTCTTCCGTGGGCAGCGCAATGGGCTCGTCATAGGAACAGCAATGAAGAGACTGAACACCCGCCAGCACGGCGGCGAGGGCTTGGTAGGCAACGCGAATGATATTGTTCCGGGCCTGGTGAGGAACCAGGGAACATCCTGCTGTGTGAACCCCGAATTTGAATTTCCATGACCTTGGATCTTTGGCCCCGAAACGTTCCTTCATTATCTTCGCCCAGATACGACGCGCCGCCCTCAACTTGGCTATCTCCTCGAAGAAATCGATGTGGGCCGAACAGTAAAAGGCGAATCGGGGAGCAAATTCATCGATATCCAGACCCCGTTCCAAAACTCCCTGAATATAGAGAATGGCCATGGAAAAACCGAAAGCGAGTTCCTGGGGGGCGGTGAGGCCCTGTTCCCGTAAGTCGTACATGTTAACGTTGATGGGATACCAACGAGGCATATGGCGCGTGCAATATTCGATCACGTCCACCCCGGTCTTCAGAGCAAGGTCGATTGGGGAAGAGATCCTGAACCCGGCATACCGGCAATGAACCGGATCATTTTGCGTCGTTCCCGCGAGATCGCCCGGTTTGAATCCCTTGCTCTGCGCAAGGGCGATATATTGAGACAGGGCAACGGGTGTCTGGGTCGATGACGCGATCAGCGACATGCTGATCTTTTCCAGGGGCATATCCCTCATGAGCAGTTCCATGTCCTGGAGCGTACACATGGGTACACCCTGTACCCCGACTTCACCCGAAGCCCTCGGGTGATCGGAATCAATTCCCATGATGCTTGGATTGTCCGGGATCACATTCAGTCCGCTTGCCCCCTCCGCCACCAGATACTTCAATCTTTCGTTGGTATCCTCAGGGGTACCGTACCCGCTCACCTCGCGTCGTGTCCAGTAGCGGCCTCGAAACATATTGCGATGGATTCCCCGCGTATAGGGATAGTCGCCGGGATTCCCGATCTTCATCTTGTAGTCGAAACCGGAAATATCATCAGGACTGTAGAACTCCTTCAAAGGAAGGCCTGACCAAGTTTCCAGATCGGCAGGTTTTTCGTGATAAGCATCCGCCATTCCGGCGTCTTCCTTCTTCTCACCCATTTCTCTCGCGACCCCCGCCCGTTACAAAGGATTACTCAGATATTTTCGGGAAATGACGATTCTCTGGATTTCGGAAGTACCTTCCACTATTCGCAGCAGGCGTACATCCCTGTAAAGCCTTTCAGCCGGGTGCTCTCTTATATAGCCCATGCCACCGTGGATCTGAACATTGGCGTCCGCGGCCCGCCATGCAACTTCGGTGGCAAAGACCTTTGCCATGGAAGCTTCCGTATTTCTCTCGAGATCCGCTTCCATATCCTTTGCCAGGGTGTAGACCATAAGACGCGCAGCCCATATCTCGGTGGCCATGTCCGCGATCATTCCCTGAATAAACTGCTGCTTTGCGATGGGCTTTCCAAAGGCCACCCTCTGGCTTGCATAATCACAGGCCATTTCAAAGGCTCTTTGTGCAGCGCCCAGTGCCGTTGCAGCCACTCCCAGCCGACCGAAGGCGAGCGTCTTCATTGCTACCGCGAAACCCTGGCCCGGCTTCCCCAGGAGGTTCCCGACCGGAACCGTGCAGTCTTCAAAAATCAGGCTGCCGGTCGCAGAACCGTGCCATCCCATCTTTTTTTCCTCTTTTCCTTGAATAAATCCACGGGCACCCTTTTCCACAAGAACGGCACTGATTCCGCCATGGGCGCCGAGCTTCTTGTCAGTAACGACAATGACGGTCGCCACATCCGCCACCGGACCGTTTGTGATGAACTGTTTGGTTCCATTGATGACATAATAATCCCCACGGCGCTCGGCCGTAGTTTTTATCGCGCCTGCGTCGGAGCCTGCATCAGGTTCGGTCAATGCGAAGCAAGCGATCATCTCGCCGCTGGCTAGTTTGGGCAGGTATTTCTCTTTCTGCTCGTCACTTCCTTGGTAAAGGATTCCCTTTGAACCGATTCCGTTGTTCAGCAGGAAAAAACTGCCGAATCCCATATTCGTACGACCAAGTTCCTCCCGCAAAACCGCCAAACCCAGAGGCCCCATACCCGACCCGCCGTATTGCTCAGGTATGGTAAGTCCGAAAAGGCCTAGGTCTCTCGCCTTTTTCACCAATTGATCCGGAACCCTCTCTTGTTCATCGATGAGGTACGCCAAAGGTTCCACTTCGTCTTCCACAAACCGCCGAACGGTTTGTTTAAGGATCTCAATTTCTTCAGGCAGCTCGATCATTGCGGCTTTTCCTCAAAATCCCTATCTCTCCACGCAAGAGCTTGTTTCATTCCTTTCGAATTGACGATCTCCCAGAATTTTTCCACGGTGTGGGTGAAGTGACTGATGGCGTCCAGTTCGCATGCAGCAATTATGCACTGCTTTAGACCCATGGCCTCCAGCGTTCTGTTGATTACCAGCTTGTTAACGGAGAGGAGGTCCACGGGGATTGCGGCCATCCTGCGGGCCAGAGCCATGCCTTCGGTTTCAAGCTCTTTAGCCCGCACCGCCTTGGCTACGAGCCCCCATTCAGCCGCCTGTTTTCCATCGATGGTATCACCTGTCAGCATCAGCATTTTTGCCCTCATGGGCCCGACCAGATACGCCCACATTTGCGTAAGCGGAGTTCCGATGCCTCTCACACCCGGGTGCCCGATTCTGGCATCCTCCGCAGCGATAACCACGTCGGCCAGGAGTGCCATGTCTGTGCCGCCCGCCAGACAAACTCCATGGACCAGAACGATAATGGGTTTTTCACAATTCCACAGAGTCAACCATCTCTTTGCCACGTTTTCCAGTCTCTTTCGATCTTGCAGTATTGAACGTTGTCGATAGGCAAGCGTACCGCCCGGCTCTATATCATAACCCGCGGAAAAACCGCGCCCGGCCCCTTTGATCACGATCACCCGAATTTGAGGATCCGCTTCCGCATCCCCGATGGCCCGGACAATTTCCTCCTGCATGTCCACGCTCAAGGCATTCAGCTTTTCGGGTCGATTCAAGACGATCGTTGCCACACGGCTATCCTTTCCCAGGAGTATATGCTCAAATTCCATAAGCACCTCTCATGTGCCAATCCCATTCTCTTGACTTCAGCCCTGCCCCCCCAGCGTCTTCTCACGGGCAAGGGGCAAAACAGAGACATATTCTCTTTTGGTCCCCCTGTGCGGTTAAGGAAAATGCCGTTCAGGGACGGAATGGATCTCACCCGTATCTCTTCAGAAGGTTCCGGGCGATTTGAATCCTCTGAATCTGATTTGTCCCTTCGATAATCTGTGTCGCTTTAGCATCGCGCATCATTTTCTCCACGGGATACTCCTTGGTATACCCATATCCCCCCATTACCTGCACAGCATCCGTGGTTACTTTCATGGCCATGTCGGAAGCAAAGCATTTGGCCACAGAAGCGTAGTAATGTTGATCCCTCATGCCCTTGTCGACCGAGGATGCGATCTGATAAATAAGGGCCCTGGCGCATTCGACCTTTATGGCCATGTCGGCCAGCATGAAGGAGACGCCCTGAAATTCCGCGATCGGTTTTCCAAACTGCTCTCTCTCCCTTGCATAGGCAACTGCGGCATCCATGGCACCCTGAGCTATCCCCAGTGCCATGGCCCCCACCAGTACCCTGGTCTCCGTGAGGGACCGCAACACCAATTCCCATCCCTTGCCGACTTGTCCCAGTAGATTCTCGGCGGGAATTCTCATATTTTCAAAAACCAACTGCCGGGTTGGAGAGGCACGAAGTCCCATCTTGTTTTCGTTTTTCCCGATGGATAGGCCGGGTGTATCCTTGTCCACGAGGAATGCAGTCACACCGTCTCGTCTCATTGCCGGGTTAACAGTAGTAAAGAGCACATACAGGTCGGTTAGTCCGCTGTTGGAAATGAAACACTTTGTCCCATCGATGACGAAGCCGTCCCCGTCCTGCCTGGCCCGCGTGGTGAGGGAAAACGCGTCGGAACCGGCATTCGGTTCGGTCAGGGCGAATCCAACAAGATAGTCACCCCGTCCGACTCTCGGTAGATATTTGTCTCGCTGCATTTCATTGGCGCCACCCATAAACGCGCACATGCCTGCCTGATGATGCGCGATGGTATTGGCACAGGCACCATCCACCCGGGCGATTTCTTCCACAACGATACACGCCGACGTGTAATCCATTTCAGCGCCGCCATATCTTTCTGGGACCCGCAAATTGAACAATCCATAGTCCACGAACAACTGGTGTAAATCCCACGGATATTCCTTGGTTTCGTCCACCTCCCTGGATCGATCGGCTATCTTTTCGCGGCACAATTTTCGAATCATGTCGCGCACCATTATTTGTTCGTCGGTAAATGTGATCATCGAAAGACCCTCGATAAAGGATTGAGAGCAATACCGGGATGTATCAATCCACCATAGTGAGTCCGCCGCTAACGCTCAACACCTGTCCTGTAACAAAATCCGACAAGGGAGATGCGAAGAACAACACGGCATTGGCCAGCTCTTCGGGCGTGGCTTGCCGCCCCATGGGAATGGCTCTTTTCAATGCCTCCCGCAGTTTTTCCGTGGTTCCTTCTATGTGTCCCGGAGTCATGGTAGGACCGGGCGATACGCTGTTCACGTTGATCTTGTAACGTGCCACTTCCCTTGCCAGGGATTTGGTAAAGGCGATGACCCCGCCCTTGCAGCCCGCGTAAACGGTTTCGCCCAAACTGCCTACTCGACCCGCATCGCTGGAAATGTTTACAATCTTCCCACTCCTCTTTTCGATCATATGGGGCACCGTCCAGTAACAACAATTAACGGGTCCTCTATAGTTGACATCAATGATTTTCCGGCGAAACTCCTCCGTCGTTTCCCAGAAAGGTTGCGCCACGTCCCACCCCACATTGTTTACCAGGATATCGATGGTGCCGAACCTCGCCAGTGTCTCTTCAACCATACTTTTCGTCTGGTCAATGCTGGCCACATCAACGTTGAGACAAAGCGTATCCACACCGTACTTATCCTTTATCAATGCTTCCGTCTCCGCCAATACCGGCTGGTCGATATCGACCAGGGAGAGGTCAGCTCCGTATTCGGCCAGTTTCAGTGAAATTCCTTTTCCGATTCCCTTGGCCGCGCCTGTTACGATGGCCTTTTTCCCCTTGATGTCCATGGCACCTCCTCAATAATTCCCCTATGGGGCATGACGATCCGGACCGGTAATGCTCCGCCTTCAATGTATTAATAATGGCCGCTACTTCAGGAATTGCCGAAAGTCGGGCTTTCTCTTTTCCAGAAAACTCCTCCTGCCTTCCAAAGCCTCGTCGCTGGCGTAATATTGCCAGAGCCCTTCACCGGCCAGCCGTTGTTGGCCGTATATCCAGTCTGTCGGGGTATTGAGGGCGATCTTTAGAAAACCTAAGGCCGTGGGGCTCTTATCCAAGATTTCCTGGCACCAGGCGTCTACCTCTTCCATCAACTTGTCAGCAGGGACGACTTTGTTTACCAGGCCCATCTCGAGCGCCTCGCGAGCGGTATAAGTCCTGCACAGAAACCACATCTCCCTCGCCTTCTTCTCCCCGATAACGCGCGCAAGATATGCCGCTCCGAACCCCGCTTCGAAGCTGCCCACCTTGGGACCTACCTGGGCAAACTTTGCGTTCTCCGAAGCAATGGTGAGATCGCAGAGGACGTGCATGATGTGCCCGCCTCCAACGGCCCACCCGTTGACCGCTGCTATCACAGGTTTTTGTGACATCCTTATCAGCCGTTCTACATCAAAAATCTTTTTCACCCCGCGGCTGTAACCCGCCTTTCCGCCGGTAATGTCCTCGGAATCACCTCCGGTGCAAAAGGCCTTCTTCCCCGCCCCTGTAAGGACAATAACACCTATGCCGTAGTCGTCCTTGGCGTCTTCCAGGGCCTGAATCATTTCCACGAGGGTTTTTGTCCTCAAGGGGTTGTGTTTTTCGGGGCGGTTGATGGTGATCTTGGCCACTCCCTCACTTTTTTCATACAAGATGTCTTCGAAATTCATAATTCCTCCCTAATTATAACGTATTTAATAGTTATTTTTCTGATTATAGCACTAAATAACTGCTATATTTCCATGCCTGAGTCGATCACCTATCTCCACAATAAAATTTCATTCTGAAAAATATAAATACGAATGAAATTCGTGTCAAGAAAAACTTTTCCTGGCAAGTTCAGGGGCGCGGTGAAATTTTTTTCTTGACTTTTTGATTAATATTAGCCAATCTAACTCCATTTTATAAATAACCATTTTCAAAGAAGCAATCATTCTTTCCCGAATTAGCTTTATAAACTGCATGGGAGATTCTTGTAATCGTGAAAACCGAAAGGTCAAATAAGGATTTGATTATGAAGGCTGCTGAAACCCTTTTCTCCACCAGGGGTTTCTTGGAAACAAAGATTTCAGATATCGCCACGCAAGTGGGAGTAAGCGACAGTACAGTCTATGAACATTTCAAGAACAAGGAAGATATCCTCTTTTCCATACCCCGGGAAAAAACTCAGCAACTTATTGAAATCAACAAACAACACTTGAAAGGGTTGGTGGGAGCGGAGGTAAAGCTGAGAAAGCTGATATGGAATTATATAGACTTTCTCGTCATGAACGAGAGCTATACTTCTCTTTTGCTCTTCGAACTCAGATCCAACAGGGATTTCTATGAAACAGAGAATCATGAATTAATCAGGTTGTTTACAAGGGAATACAGCAATATTATCGTGGAAGGGCAAAAGGAGGGCTATTTTTCCACGCGGTTCAGGCCATCGATCGTGCTGCACATGATTTTCGGAACCATAGATCTCATCTTGATCACCTGGCTTGTGGAGAGGAGACCCAAGGACCCTCTGGAACTCTTTGACGGGCTCTTTGATCTCTTTTGCCACGCAATTCGGGTCAGAGAGACAGAGGCGGGAACCAAGGGCAAAAAAGAACGGATCCTACATGCCGCGACCCAAGTTTTCTCTCGTGTCGGTTTTCAGAAGGCACGCATACAGGACATCGCCGGATTGGCCGGAGTCGGAGATGCCACCATCTATCAATACTTCTCCAACAAAGAAGAGATCCTATTCGCCTTGCCGGTAGCAAACACTCTGGAATTACTTTCTATTCAGGAAGAACACCTGAACGGCTTCAAAGACACGGATCTCAAACTGAATGTGCTTCTGAAGGACTATCTGGACTTCCTTGACTCTCACAAGGAATACAGTTCCATTTGTCTCTTTGACCTGAGGTATAATAAAAATTTTTATAATAAGGAAGCTTATCATCTCTTTCGTAGATTCGCGCGGGTTTTCTATAACGTCATTGAGGAAGGGATCCGGAAGGGGCACTTCAGACAGACGCTCAATCCGTATCTGGCCACGAAGCTGATCTTCGGGATTACCGATCACATTATCCTGTCCTGGATCAAATTCGGACGACCCAAAAGGCTGGCCCTGGTTTCAAACACGGTGTGTGGTCTGGTTTTGAAGGCCCTCCAACCGTAAGGCCGTAATAGTACCAGCGCTCGGTGTTTTGAACACCCGCCTAATGATCGATCCCGCGCCATCGCCTCTATATCCACCGATTTCACAGCATGGCCTATTTTCTGGAGTTCTTGAAGGCCGTGACCGGAGAAGAGTTGGGGCCGTCGGAACTGTTGCGCCGCGGCGAACGGATTTGGAATCTCTACAAGCTCCTCAATGTCCGGGTCGGCTTGACCCGCCGCGACGATCAAGCCCCGGCAGCATGGTTCGAGCCCAAGAAAATCGGGGATCGCGAATTCCTTTTGATGGATTATTACCGGAGCACGCACATCACGAGGGAAGACACGGTGCGGATGCTGACCGAGTACTACGAGGCCAGAGGCTGGGACAAGAACACGGGCGTCCCTACCCCCGCCAAGCTCAAGGAACTTGCACTCGAAGATTTCGATTCACGATAGACCCTCGTGGGTATTCCCTGGTTCAAGAAAAGATGAAGCCTCATTCACGAGCCACTGAAGCCAGGCTTCCAGAGTGGTCATCTTGAATCCTAGGACCAGATTGTTATAAGGATCTTTTTCTTCTTGTCTTCTTTCCTTTATTCTCTCCCTGATCCGCTCCAGGACCTCAACCTGGGCCGCCAGCAATTCTCTTCCTCCCTTCAAAGAAAGGCGATGGAAGAAAAAGAGCTTGGCGAGAAATTCTATCCTCAGGTCCCTGACATGTTCCGTGGGGTGATGAAGCCAGTGATCAAAGGCCTCTTCTCCCTGCCGGGTAAGGGAAAAAACCCTTTTCGATGGTCGAGTCGCCTGAGTTTCCAGGCTGGATATCACCAGCCCGTCCCTCTCCAGCCTTTTGAGGAGGCTATAGAGCTGGCTGGTACCGACATACCAGGTGACGGCCAGGGAGCTATCCAGGAACTGTAGGATCTCATAGCCGTGTTTGGGCCCTGACATCAGGGCCCCGAGCACTGCGTATTCCGAGGCGGGACGAGTCTTCATGTGTTAGGATACCGGCCTTGAGCTGTCGGCAAAGAGCAAATGAAAGGTCAAAGGTAAAATCATGCTCCACATCCTCGGTCATCCAACAGGCTATTAAAAACCACTACGCTTGTCGATGCTCAAGTTTGTTTCCATCCACAAATGGCCCTTTTTGTCCACGCGGATTTTAGACACCCAGCCGAGTACCGTCTTCTCTTTTTCTTCGGTTTTCTGATTCCCGACTATTTGCCGAAAGGACAAATCGGATAATGACATTTTTCGCAATTGAGGCAAAGGCCTCCATGGGCCATTTCTGCAAGATCCTTTCGAGTGATCTTCTCTCCTGCCAGGACCCTGGGAAGCATCAAATCAAACACCGTAGCCCTATAAAAGAGCACACAGGCGGGAAGCCCCATGATCGGCACGTTTCTTACTCTCGCATAGAGGAACATTGCGCCTGGAAGTACGGGACTTCCATAGACGAGATCCTCAGCGCCGGCATCCTTTACCGCCATACGACTAACATCGTCAGGATCAACGCTCATCCCTCCTGCCACGAGAACAAGGCGGACACCCTTATCTATGAAGCGCATGATGGTATCCGCTATAATCGTTCTCTCATCAGGGCAAAAAGCGATCTCGTCCAGCGAAGAATCAAAAAATTTTAACTTTTTTCGCAGGATAGGAGCAAATTTGTCCTCTATGCGTCCATAATAGATCTCATTTCCCGTAATCACGGCGCCCGCACTTGGTGTACTGAACGGCTTGACCGAGAAGATCCCTTTCTCCTGACGGGCAACACCAAGGGCCCGATCAAGGAATTCTCCCCGAATCACCAGAGGAATAGCCCTTGTTCCGGCGACGATTTCGCCCTTTTCCACAACTGTGTTGTTGTGCCGGGCAGCGCAGGTGACGTCCGGAATCATATTGAAACGGGTGAGGGCTTCAACCTCTACTTTCAAGAGCCCTCGCAGCGCGGCCTTGAGCGCTATTTTACCCTCCGCAGGATTGCCGTCGTGTATCACATTGTCTCCGCACAGGGCATCGGCCATCAGCCGGGCGGCATCGTCTTCATGATACTCTCCCGCCCCGATATGGAGCACAAAAAGATTTTCCTTTCCAAGACGCCTCAAGTGCTCCAAGTCCTCTTCCCTCACCACATGACCTTTCTTGAAAGCAGCCCCTTTGAATCGCCCCGGCCGAATCTCTGTTATATCATGGGCCAGTACTTTACCGACCGCCTCATCCAGAGGGATGACCTCCGCCATTGATGAATATTTGCTTGTCAAGACCGCTTCGCCCTTCATTGGCTGGAACTCCTCACATGGTTTGCACGGACGGTAGTCCGGCAATATTCTATTTTGGAATATTACATATTATAATTTCCAGAAAACAGTCAATTCAAAATTCCTTCCCTTGGACCACAGGGAACCAGGGGGAGTGTGAATTTTCATACCACTCAACGGAAGCGATTTACCCACTGAGTTGGTAAAACTTTTCACACACCCAATTTTCTCTTCACCGGTCGATAGCTATAACTCTACGAAATAACAATGATTTATTGGCGAACCCGTTTGGCCGGCAAATTGCAGACCTCATTTGACAAAACAAACAGGACTCAATGCTCCTGAAGCTGAAGGAAAAAGGGCCTACTGCGGTATAAGCTCAAAATCGAAAGCCGAACGGGATGATTATAGCATGCCAATCTCAGCCATTAGTTCCAACATCGACATCACCCCATTGATCCCTCCGCAACCCCCGAAACCCGATTCCGTCGTGGATGTTCTTCCCAAACCGGAAGAAGGAAAGGATACACTGTTCGTTCTGCTCCAGAACATGGCGACCCTGAAACTCGCCGTGATCCAGTGGACTCCCGAGCCCGGCGACGGTGCGGGATACGAGGCCTATCTCCAATATCCCAATGCGGAAATCGCCGCACTTGCAGCCACAATTGTCTCCCCCGCTCAGTCCAACGACCAAAAGATGTATGAAATCGAACAGTGGGTCCAGGACAATATCACCTACGTTTCGGACCTGGAAAACTACAGCACACCGGAGCTCTGGACCTATCCCACGGTTACGCTGGAGAGGAGGTCGGGCGACTGTGAGGACGGGGCCTTCTTGCTGCACAGCCTGGCACTACACGCAGGCGTGCCCTCAGACAGGCTACGCACCTACGGTGGAATCGTCTGGGCCGACGACCTTGGCCTTTCCACAGCAGGACACGCCTGGACCGCCTATCGACGTGAACTCGATGACCAGTGGATCATCCTGGATTGGTGTTACTGGGCACAGAACACACCCATAGCCGAACGCACGCCCATGCGGGAGGACTACAAGTACGTTGATGACTACTTTTTCGTGGACGTCAAAGGCACCACAGAGACCCCTTACACGAATCGTGTTCGGTACGCCTATGTGCAAAAAGGCTCTCTTTTGAATGTGAGAGCTTGAAAAAGGCAGCAGATCAAGGACTCAACCGGTGTCGCCCGAAGGCCTGCATTTTCCGCGGTGTCCGAAAAGGAACGATCAAATCGGGCTTTTTCCTTTTCTTACTCCTCCCAGGCATGCTATTTTTGACACCGTAGCGCCTCTTCTTTCCGACTCATCACCCTGCGAGGGCTTTCAAATCATTCCGTGCCGCAAACGGTCGATCCATTGCAGCGAGGTATGAGCATGCCGGCAAGAATGGAAAAAAGATTCACCGATATCCTGAACGCCATGGAGGACGGGATCTATATCATAGGACAGGATCTCGTCCTAGAATTCATGAACAATACCATGATTAAGGATTTCGGAGAGGGCATCGGCGATAAGTGCTACCACGTAATCAACCGCCTCGATGCTGTCTGTCCCTGGTGCAGGGCGGAAGAAGTTTTTTCCGGAAAAAGCGTGCGATGGGAACATCAGGCCACCCACCTTGGGAAGGTCTTCGACCTGACGGAATTGCCCCTGAGGCATGAGGACGGAAGCCTCTCGAAACTCACCATTTGTCGTGATATCACCCGACGAAAATTGAGAGAAGACCGCATCAGGGCCACCGAAGAGGACTATCAGCGCCTCTTCGAGCACGTGGGCTGCGGTGTATACATCAGCAGCAAGGAAGGAAAATTCCTGGATGCCAATCAAGCACTCCTCGACATGCTGGGCTATGACAGCAAGGAAGAATTCCTTCGCATGGATATTACTCGAGATCTTTACATGCGTCCCGAAGACCGTCGCAGCTTCCAGGAAATGATCGAAAGGGACGGTCAGGTCATTGACTACGAGGTACAATTCAAGCGCAGGGACGGCACCCCCGTTTCGGTGCAACTAACAAGCCATGTCCGGTATGATCAGAACGGCGACGTCCTCGGGTACGAAGGAATTATCGTCGATCAGACCCAACGGAAGAAAATGGAAAAAAGGCTCCAGGAGGCCCACGATTTCCTCAACAAGTTCATACTGAATTCGCCCAATGCCATCATGGCCACGGACATGAAGGGGAGTATCATCATCTGGAATCCCGGAGCCGAGGAGACCCTCGGGTACCGGGCCGAGGAGGTCATAGGCAAGATGAACATTGCAGGCATCTATCCGCCCGGCATGGCCAGGAAGGTGATGAAAATGCTGCGCAGTCCGGAGTACGGCGGCAGGGGCAAACTCCGATCCTATCCCATCGTATTCGTCAGGCGGGACGGCGAAATCGTTGAGGGCAATCTTTCCGCGGCCATCATCCATGACGAAAAAGGCAACGAGTTGGCATCCTTCGGGATCTTCGTGGATCTCAGGGAACGACTGAAGATGGAGGAAAAACTTCGTCAAACCAGGGAACAACTGCTCCAGTCTGAAAAACTAGCCGCCATGGGCCGTCTCACGTCCCAGATCGCCCATGAACTGAACAACCCCATCTACGGCATCATGAACACCCTGGAATTGCTCAAGACCGAGATTCCGCCGGAGAGCAAAAGGCGCAGGATCTTGGAGATGGCGCTCTCCGAAACCGTTAGGCTCTCGGAACTGCTACGAAAAATGCTCTCTTTCTCAAAGCCAGACGAAGAAGAGAGACAGCCCACTGACATCAATGTGATCCTGGATGAAATCCTCCTGTTGCATGAAAAGCAGCTCAGGGAAAACAACATACGTATCCGCACATTTTTTGACGAGGCCCTGCCCACGGCCTTCGCTTCCAAGAACCAGTTGCGGCAGGTTTTCCTCAACATGATCTCAAATGCCAGAGACGCAATGCCGGAAGGCGGCACCTTGACCGTATCCACCCGGCCGGACGACGGCAGAATTCATATCGAGATCTCCGACACGGGTACAGGAATCGAAAAGGAACACCTGGACAAGATCTTTGACGCCTTCTTCACCACGAAGGCCAGCGTGAAAGGGGTGGGCCTGGGCCTTTCCGTGTGCTACGGATTCATCAAGGAGCACGGGGGGGACATAGAGGTCCGCAGTGACAAGGGATCCGGGACCACCTTCGTGATCACCCTCCCCGCTTACCTGCGAAAGGAGCCCTGAAGGCCCCAGTTTCTCGTCCGTCCCGCCACCATCCCCTCGAGGACGTGTTTTCGGCAATGAAACGAACCGACTTCGCCCCTTTTGGGCACATTATTTTCCCGGGGGTTTCCTCTCAGCTCGATCTTCGAACATATCCCGGTTTACATTTATTATAGGTATTTTCGTTTTTCTATTTTTTCATATGCAAGATACAGATCCCTCCCTACTCGCCTTTAGTTTTTGGTACGGCAGCAAACAATGCTACGGTCTTTGAGTAGCCTTCTGTATGCTATGTCCGTAAATATTCACAAGATAACAATATATTATCAATTCTTTTAATGGGATCTCAGAGGTTCACATTTTGATCCTTATAAAAGGCTCCAACCCGCGAGCGCTTCCCAAAAAATGAATTGTCCCCATTTTTTTGTTGACAACTGGTAAATTCTATAATAAATGAAATAATCATACTGCAGCGGTACCAGGAGGCATCCACTCATGGAAGACGTTTTGACCGTTTACAAGGCAAGCCAATATTGCCGCGTGTCACCAAAAACCATCATTAACTGGATCGAGGCTGGCCATATCAAGGCGTACAAGACCGTGGGCGGGCACCGCCGAATAAACCGGGAAGACCTCGAGACATTCATGCGAAAACAGGGGATTCCAATGCCTGAAAAACCAGACGAAGACGGCAAAAAGAGAATCCTGGTGGTGGACGACGACCCCATCATCGTGGAGACCATCGTTCAAGCCCTGGAGGAAGAGGAATTCGATTATGAGGTGATCTCAGCTTCCGATGGTTTTGAGGCCGGGTTGCAGGTAAACCATTTCAAGCCGCATCTATTGATCCTGGACATCATGATGCCGGATATCAACGGCTACGAAGTCTGCAGAAAGATCAAGGAGACGGAAGAAACGAAAGATACGAAAATCATCGTGCTTTCCGCTTACCTTGATGAAGAAAAGTTCAAGAAAATGAAGGAATACGGGGCGGACCTATGTTTTTCAAAGCCCCTGCCACTCCCCCAATTAAGACAGGAAGTGGCCAGATTGCTGGGCCTGGCTTCATGACGATCAGAGACAAAAACGGATAACGAAAGGGTGACAATGAAACTGAAAGAATCCCTTGAGAAAAAAAGGTTCGTCGTCACATCGGAAGTCCAGGCGCCCCTGGACGAAAGTCCGGATCAACTCGTCAAGAGCCTTGAACTGATCAGGGGTCGAATGGACGGCGTTACGATCCCGGAGATCCAAATCGAAGGAATTGTGAGCGATACCATCAAGGTCTGTGAACTCCTGAACGAGAACCGCTTTGATGCGATCTACCAGACCACGACCCGGGACAAGAACCGCATTCAGTTACAGAAGGATCTTCTGCGCGCCCATAATTCAGGCGTGGAGAATCTCCTCGTTTTCACCGAGGACTATCGCATCACGGGTGACAGTCTCCAGGAAATGATGTTCTTTCACGTGGACGCGGGAAAATTGCAGTCCGTCCTTCAGCACATGCGGGAAGGGAGAACCGTGGACGGACATGAAATTGGGAAGGCGACCGATTTCGTGGTGGGAAGCGGTGTGGAGTCAGGCTGGGGAAAGGATGTTCCCGACCTGGAATTGAAGGAGATGGAGGCCCTGGCCGAGATCGGCGTCGGATATTTTCTCTCCACACCGGTGTTCGACGTGGATCAATTCGCAAGGTTCCTAAAACAGGTCGATACCTTCGGAATCCCGGTCATCGCGGAAGTGATGATCCTGAGGACCGCAGGTATGGCAAGGTTCTTAAATCGGCATATCAAATCAGGCATGGTCCCGGAATGGCTGATCAAGAAACTGGCGGAAGCGCCGGACAAGGAGAAGGCCAGCATCGAGATCTTCGCCGATACGGTAAAAGGGCTCAAAGACCTATGCCAGGGCGTACACATCATCACCATTGGAGGGGAAGAAAAGCTGCGTTACTACCTCGATGCGGCAACACTGAGATGACATCAGCCCACGAATAGATCCAGGGCAGAAGCAGGGCTCCGATTCATTGCACCCTCCGGACACGCAGGCCCACTGCTTCGCAGAGGATTCCCCCGGTTTCGGAAACGGGTCGCTTATAGATGAAAACTCAGGCAAGGGGACCGTAGCATTGGAAACGATTACCCTCACCATCAATGACAAGGTCATCAACTGCCCTTCAGGAATCAGCATCCTCCAGGCCGCACGGCGTGAGGGAATCAAGATTCCGACACTCTGTGATCATCCGGCCCTGGAGTCCGTCGGCGCATGCCGCCTGTGTCTGGTGGAGGACAAGGGCGGCCGGCTGATGGCATCCTGTGTGACGCCGGCCTCGGAGGGTCAGGTCCTCAAAACCGACTCGCCCAGAGTCCTTGCCCACAGGAAAAACATTGTACGGTTGCTGTTGGCCGAACACCCCGAATCCTGCCTTGTCTGTAACAAGGGAAACCGGTGCGACCTGCGGGCCATCGCCGCGTCTCTGGGAATCGGAGAGACGAATCTATATCCCATGCCGCATGCCCGCACCATGGAGCAGGCCAACCCTTTTCTGGTGAGAGATCTCACAAAGTGCGTGCTGTGCGGGAAGTGTATCCGGGCCGACCATGAACTTGTGGTGGTAGGGGCCATTGACTACAACCGTAGGGGATTCCTTTCCCGGCCTGAAACGGTCCATGAGAGACCACTGGAAGAATCCACCTGCGCCTTCTGCGGAACGTGCGTGTCCATTTGCCCCACCGGCGCTTTGTCCGTGAAGAATGCCCATTTTGTGGGAACCCCCGAGAAGGAAAAGTCCTCCGTGTGCGGGTTTTGCGGTGTCGGATGCTCCCTCGTCCTGGGTTCCGCCGCCGGTCGGATCGTGGAAGTGAATCCGGCAGATGAGCCCTCAACGGTGAATGGACCCACGCTCTGTCTTCGCGGTCACTTTGCCCACGACTACCTGCACTCCGAAAATCGTCTCACGACGCCCAGAGTCAGAAAGAACGGAGAACTTGAAGACATCTCGTGGAACGACGCCGTTTCGAGGGTCGCTGAAAGACTTCTGGAGATCCGGGAAAAACACGGCCCCCAGAGCATAGGCTTTTTGGGGTCGTCGAAATGTACCAATGAGGAAAACTACCTCTTCCAGAAAATGGCACGTGCGGTCTTCAGGACCAACAACCTGGACACCTCCGGAATGGCCCCGGCCCGCGCGGTTCTGGAAGAAATCAAGGGGTTGAAAAGGGGGCGGCGGAGTACGGCCCCGCTCAAGGACCTGGAAAAAACGGATTTGCTCTTTGTGATGGGAGTGGACCCGTCACACTCGTCTCCCGTTCTGGCATATCACCTCAAGAGGGCTTCTCGCAAGGGAATCCCCCTGGTCGTTGTGGATCCCCGCGAAATCGAATTGGCTCGGTTTGCAACCTGTCGATTGCAGGTAAGACCCGCCACGGACGCACTGCTCCTAAACGGCATAGCCGCCCTGTTGAGGGAAGGGGTAAACGGCCGACGGTACGGTGACGGTACCACGTCCCTCAGGGGTTTTGCCGAGCATGAAAAACAACTGGCCTCCCTGGACCTCAACGAGGTCTGCCGCCTTTCCGGTGTGGGCGAAGAAGCACTGGAAAGAACGGCAAAACTCCTCCGCGGGAAAAGGCCCATCTTCGTAGTGGGCCGAGGGGTTTTTCACCAGAAGGCTTGCCGGGATACCATGAAAGCCCTTTCCAACCTCTCCCTGCTCACGGGCGACACGGGTTCGGGAAGATCCTGGCTATATGCCCCCACCTATGAAAACAACGAGGCGGGGGCATGGGACATGGGCGTCTCCCCGGACACCCTTCCCGGGGGAAAACCCTTGGGTGCGAAGGCGTTTCGAAGTCATTGGGAAAGGGCCTGGGATGTGATGCTCTCCCCCGACCCCGGACTCAACGTGATTCGAATGATCCGGGAAGCGGAAAAAGGGAATCTGAAGGCCCTTTATGTGATGGGTGAAAATCCGGTTCGGGCACTTCCGCAGCCGGAATATGTAACCCGTGCGCTGGAAAATCTGGAGTTCTTGGTGGTCCAGGACATCCTGGACAATGAGACATCGAGGGTTGCCGACGTGATCCTTCCGGGCGCTGCTTTCTCCGAAAAAATGGGTTCCTTCACCAACATGGAGGGAAGGATCCAGAGGTTTGAAGCAGCGGTACCACCCCCCGGCCAATCAAAACCCGACTTGGAGATTATCAACCTCCTGCTCAAAGAGATGGGCCAAGCTTCCCTGGGCGGTTCTGTGGACAAGCTGAGAAAAGAGATTGCAAAGCTTATCCCTGAATATGGGGATCTACCCTCCTCCGCGGGAGAGGCCTGGGTTCGAGAGGCCGAATCCGAAGGCACGGATCCGCAAGAAGAACCATTGTTCTTCCCGATCCCCGAATTGAAGAGCCCCGAACACGACGATGCGTTTCCTTTCACGGTGATTCTGCGCTCTTTTCGCGCCCATCTCGGGAGCGGCACCAGAACGAGTCGATCCGAACGAGTTGAGGAAAAGGGGTGGCGCGGAGAAGTGGAGATGTCCGCACGGGACTGCGAATCCCTGGGCATCCGTGATGGAGACAGGATCCGTGTGGTCTCCCCCCACGGTGCCGTCGAGCGGGAAGTAAAGATAGAGACCGGGCTGTCTTCCGGCCTGGTGGTCGTACCGAGAGCTTTTGGGGACAATGATGCAATGAACCTGTTCCCGTTCAAAGAAAGGAAAGAAAGCAATTTCACCGGGTGGATCACCTGTCCGGCAAGAGTGGAAAGACGCGCGAGGTAAGAACGAATGAAAGCAAGAGAGGTCGACCGGGGCCGGTTGAATGCCATCATTCAGGAATCCCGAGGAGAGAAATGGGGGCTGATACCCCTGCTCCAGAAGGTTCAGGAAGAATTTGGCTATGTGCCTCCCGTGGCCATTGAGCCCATTGCAGAGGCCTTCAATCTTTTCCCGTCCCAGGTCCAGGGGGTGATTACATTCTATGCCGGTTTCAGCCTGGAGCCGAAAGGCAAATACGTGGTGCGTGTCTGCCGCGGGACGGCGTGCCACGTGAGGGGAAGCAGGAGCATACTCAGGCTGATGAGAAAAGAACTGGGGCTCGAAGAGGGACAGACGAGCGAGGATTACCAGTTCACACTGGAAACCGTTGCGTGCCTGGGCGCCTGCTTTCTCGCACCCACCATGATGGTGAACCAAACGTATTTTGGAAAACTGTCTCCAGCCAAGGTGACCAGTGTGCTGGACCAGTACCGGAAGGCGTGATGGAAAGACTCAACTCCATAGGGCAGCTCGAGTGGTTCAGGAACAAGATCAGGGCCGGACGGGAAAAAGGCAAGACAGAGGTCCATGTATGCATGACCGGATGCCGTGCCTATGGCTCGGCCGACGTGCTGGGCGCGCTCCGGGAAGAGGTAAAGAAGCATGGCCTTTCCAAGGATGTGGAAATCCGATCCACGGGATGCCACGGTTTTTGCGCCAAGGCTCCGGTCATAGCCATTGAGCCCCTCGGGATCCAATACCAGGAAGTGTCTCCCGAGGATATCCCTGAGATCGTGGACGCCACCCTGAAAAAGGACAGGCTCTTGGATCGTCTTGCCTACCGGGACCCCTCGACAGGAAAACCCATCTACTATCGCAACCAGATCCCATTCTACAAACGACAGGAAAGACGCGTCCTTGCCAGGTGCGGAAGGATAGACCCAACCAGGCTCGAAGACTATCTGGCTGAAGGAGGCTATGAGGCCCTGGTGAAAGCCCTCTCCGGCATGACGCCCGAGCAGGTTATCGAGGAGGTCAAAAAGGCCAAACTACGGGGACGGGGCGGGGCCGGTTTTCCAACGGGCGTGAAATGGGAATTCGCCAGACGGGCGCAAGGCGAGCCCAAGTACGTGATCTGCAACGCTGACGAAGGAGACCCGGGCGCTTTTATGGATCGGGCCATGCTGGAAGGCGATCCCCATGCCGTCCTTGAAGGAATGCTCATCGGCGCCTACGCCATGGGTGCGGAATACGGCTTCATCTATGTCCGGGAAGAATACCCCATCGCGGTGAAGCACCTGGAAATCGCCCTGGAGCAACTACGAAGCCTCGGTCTCCTGGGGGAAAACATCCTGGGTACGGGGTTTGACTTTGAACTCTCCCTGAAGATGGGTGCCGGTGCATTCGTCTGCGGCGAAGAAACCGCCCTGATGGCCTCCATCGAAGGGAAGCGGGGTATGCCGCGGGCCAGACCCCCCTTCCCCGCCGAATCAGGGCTGGACGGGAAACCGACCAATATCAACAACGTGGAGACCTGGGCGAACGTCCCCATGATCATCACCAAGGGGGCGGAATGGTACGGCCTGGTGGGGACGGAAAACAGCAAGGGGACCAAGATCTTTTCTCTTGCAGGGAAGGTGAACAATACGGGCCTCGTCGAAGTCCCCATCGGGGTTCCCATAAGGGAGGTGATCTTCGACATCGGGGGAGGGATCCCCAAGGGACGCCAATTCAAGGCCGTACAGATGGGCGGCCCTTCCGGGGGATGCGTGCCTTCACAGTATCTGAACCTCCCCATTGACTACGATACGCTTCAGCGTATCGGGGCGATCATGGGCTCGGGCGGCATGGTGGTCATGGACGAAAACAACTGCATGGTGGAAATCGCCCGGTTTTTCCTGAGCTTCACCCAGTCCGAATCCTGCGGCAAATGCGCCCCCTGCCGCCTCGGGACCACGCAACTGCTCGAAATCCTCACGCGTATCACCCGTGGTCAGGGACGGATAGAAGACATTGATCTGATTCAGGACCTTGGCCGGACCATTACCGAGGCGTCCCTCTGCGGTCTGGGCCAGACCTGCGCCAAACCCGCCCTGTCCACGTTGCGCTATTTCGCCAAGGAATACGAGGATCACATCCTGGAGCATCGATGCGCCGGGGCAACCTGTGATTCCATGGTGATCTCCGCCTGTCAGCACGCCTGCCCTGCCGGCATTGACGTACCCAACTATGTGGCGGCCATCGCCGAAGGAAAATATGAGCTGGCCGTGGAGATCATTCGCGAGCGGAACCCCTTTCCCGCCGTATGCGGCAGAATCTGCATTCATCCGTGCGAGTTCAAGTGCAGGAGGGGTGAATTGGACGATCCCGTGGCCATCCGTTCCCTGAAGCGATTTGCGTCGGACTGGTATTTCAACAACGTGGGAACTCGAAGAGAACCATTCCCTGTCACGCGTGATTATAAGGTGGCCGTAGTAGGAGCGGGTCCCGCCGGGCTCACCTGCGCCTACTTCCTGGCCAAGATGGGGTACGGGGTCACGGTATTCGAAAGCCAACCGGTTGCGGGCGGGATGCTGGGTATAACCGTTCCGGAATTCCGCCTTCCCCGTCAGGTGATCCAGCAGGAGATTGATTATATCGAAAGCTGCGGGGTCGAAATCCGATACAATACCCCCATCGACGCCGGACACACAGTGGACGACCTGATGAACGAGGGATACGGGGCGGTCTTCATCGCCGCAGGGGCCCAGGCCAGCAAGCGGATCGGAATCCCGGGGGAAGAAGAAGGCCTGGAGGGGCTCCATTACGGCCTTTCCTTCCTCACCGGTGTCAAGACCGGCCGCGAAATCGCGCTCGCAGGAAGGGTCCTGGTGGTGGGCGGGGGAAACGTGGCCATTGACGTGGCCCGGACCGCCCTGCGGGTAGGGGCCGATGACGTGCAGTTGTTCTGCCTCGAGGCCCGGGACGAGATGCCGGCTTGGAAAAAGGAAGTAGAAGAGGCCATCGAAGAAGGGATCGTCATCAATCCTTCGTGGGGACCCAAGGAAATCATCCATGACGGAGAGAAGGTGACCGGCATCAAATTCGTCCGTTGTACCTCGGTCTTCGATATGGAGGGAAATTTCAATCCTGCCTTCGACGAAAACGAAATCCAGGCCGTGGAGGCGGATCACGCCATCATCTCCATTGGTCAGGCCCCGGACATGTCCTTCCTCTCTGAAGACAGCAGGCTCGAGCGAGCACTGTGGGGGGCCCTCATAGTGGATGAAAAGACACTATCCACGAACATACCGGGGATATTTGCGGGGGGCGACTTTACTACGGGACCTACCTATGTCATCAGGGCCATCGCATCGGGCAGGAGGGCCGCCGTTTCCATTGACCGCTACCTGCGGGGGGAGACGGGCGACTTCACCATCCTGGATGAGAAGACCCGACTCGCCGAAGAGGCGAAGCTTGCACTGGATGAGGATACCGGGGAAGAAAAGCGGAGGGTGCCCGTTGAAATGGCGGACCCCAAGGACAGGGTCAGGGATTTCAGGGAAGTGGAAAAGGGTTTTACCGAGGACCAGGCACTGTATGAGGCCACCAGGTGCCTGCGGTGCGATCTGGAAGAAGACAGGGGTGAGTGATGATCAGATCCATTACGCGAAAAAAATCCGAAGAGGAAATCGATCGGCTGCTCTCAGGACTTGGAAGGATCTTCCTGATCGGCTGCGGCACATGTGTCACCTTGACACGCACGGGAGGCGCGCCCGAGGTGGCTCAAATGAAGGAGCAGCTCACGGAAAAAGGAAAGCTCGTCACCGGCAGCACGGTCTTGCCCGTTGCCTGCGACAACCTGACCGGCGAGACACTGAGGGAATTCGGGCCACAGATGGATCTGGCCGACGCGCTTCTGGTGATGACCTGCGCTTTCGGCGTTCAGACGGTGGCGCGTCAGATGAAGACCATGGTGGTCCCGGCCCTCGATACGCTGTTTATAGGGAAAGAGACAGGCCCTGGTAGGTTTGACGAGGTGTGTACCCAGTGCGGGACCTGTATCATCGGGGAGACCGGAGGAATTTGCCCCGTCACCACCTGTCACAAGGGACTGGTCAACGGGCCTTGCGGGGGTACCGACAACGGCAAATGTGAAATCGACCCCGAGAAAGACTGCGCATGGACCCTCATATATAATCGGCTCAAAGAACTGGACCGGCTGGACTCCATGCGTGTGCTCCAGAAACCCCGAAATCACCAGGGGGAGCCGAGGCCCGGGAAAATCGCCTTTGGTTAGTAGACGATTTCCATCAACCCATTTCGGGCATGAGTGATCCTTTTACCGGACCCAATGAATAGAATCAGTGCATGACGAGGTAAGACATATGGTTTCCCGTTTCAAAGATGCCCTGGAGTCAGGAAAATTCGTGGTGACCTCTGAGGTGGCCCCTCCCAAGGGCACAAACCTCGAAAAGATGAAACACCACGTGGAACTCCTCAAAGACAAGGTGGATGCCATGAATGTGACGGACCATCAGAGTTCCGTCATGCGGTTTCCTTCCCTGGGCGGAGCACTCCTTGTCAAGGAAATGGGGGGTGAGCCGATTCTGCAGATGACCTGCCGCGACCGCAACCGCATGGCCCTCCAGGCGGACCTCCTCTTTGCCTCGAGCCGCGGGATCAACAATGTCCTGTGTCTCACCGGAGACTCGGTGATCCTGGGTGACCACAAAGGGGCCAAGAGCGTCTTCGACCTGGACTCATCTCAATTGCTTGCCGCGGTCAGGCAGTTGGAAAAGGGCAAGGACCTGGGAGGCAGCGATCTGGACGGAGGAGTTTCCTTTTGTGCGGGCGCCATCGTCACTCCGGAAGCAAATCCGCTGGAACCGCAGCTCATCAAGTTTGAAAAGAAGATAGAGGCCGGCGCCGAATTCATCCAGACCCAGGCCGTGTATGATCTGGATCGTTTCCAGAAGTTCATGGAATATGCCAGGCAGTTTCCCGTCAAGATCCTGGCCGGCGTCATCCTCCTGACCTCGGCCCCCATGGCGCGTTTCATGAACAAGAACGTGGCGGGAGTGACCGTCCCCAAGGAGTTGATCGACGAAATGGCCGCGGCGCCCAAGGGCCGAGGCATCGACACGGGGATCAAGATCGCCGGCCGCATGATCCGGAGGATCCGCGACGAAAAGATGTGTGACGGTGTTCACATCATGGCCATCGGCAGGGAGGAACTGGTGCCCGCGATCATGGAAGCCGGGGGCATCCTGTCCTGAGTCTCCCTTCTCTGCCTCCCGGGGATCCCCTACCGGAGTATCGAAAAAATAAAGTCAAAACAGCATCTTACATAATAACAGCCCACGCTACGGGATAGAATTCCTACGAGGCCCTCAAGGCCTGGAAGGCCCCCTTCTGCAAAATTTCACCGCGTGTGCCGATGACAACCTGGTCCATGGGGATCTTCTTTCCGGCTGCGTCCATGGCCCTCTGGAGGATCACCGGAAGGCCGGAACAGCAGGGGACCTCCATGACCAGAACCGTGATGCTCCGGATGCCGGCGGTCTTAAAAATCTCGGTGAATTTTTCGATATATGCGGCCACGTCGTCGAACTTGGGGCAACCGATCATCACGACCCTGCCTTCCAGGAAGTCCGCGTGAAAATTGGCATAGGCCGCCGCTACACAGTCAGCCGCCACCAGGAGATCGGCACCTTTGAGGAAAGGGGCCGTGGGCGGGATCAGGTTGATCTGAACGGGCCAGTGGGTCAGCCTGTTGGATGAACGCCCCTCGGTTTCCTTTCCCCCCACCCCCTTATCGAGCCCCGACGGCTCAAAGACATGAACCTGGCTGGACGGACAAGCGGGGGCCATGGCAAAAGGTTCCGGGCCCCGGTTTTTTTTCTTGAGGTACTCCTCCACGGCCTCCTCATCAAAATCCTCGGCCTCACGCTCGACGACACGTAACGCCCCGTTGGGACACTCGCCCAGGCACGCTCCGAGGCCGTCGCAGTATTTTTCGGCCACCAGACGGGCCTTGCCGTCCACAATTTCGATGGCCCCCTCCGCGCAACTGGGTACGCACTCACCACAGCCGTCACACAATTCGTCATCAATCTCGATTATCTTTCTCATTACTTTCATGAGCTCCTCCTCGCAACAGCTCGTTACGCGCCAGAGACTTGCCACTCTCGGTCAGGAAGGATTTTTCAATGATTTTCCGGAGATGTTCCGGGGCGGTAGCCTCCTGTTTCTGTTTCTCTTCCAGGTTGGCGATCAGGTCCGCGTCGTACAGGCAACTAAAGTTGATCGTCTCTTCCTCGCGCGGATGGTGATGATGGCCTATGATGTCACAGACTTCTTCGATCAAATCATCCCCGGCGCCCAACCGGCTCAGGATTTCCCTCGCAATGGGAGGCCCCTCTTCTTCCTGGTACCGGGCTGCGGTGCTTTCGTATTTTCTTTCAGCTTCCTTGATTCCAATGTCATGAAGATAGGCCGCACAGAGGATAACTGCCAGATTTCCCCTTTCTTCCCGCCCGATTTTCTCAGCAAACCGCGCCACCCGCGTGGCGTGCCCTATCCGTTTGAAATCCTGTCTAAAATAGCGTTTCATCTCGATCGCTACCCTGTCCTTGAGGAGGTCTTCCCTCTGGGCGAGGAGCTCCGCCGGCATGTTCCCTATACACTGGGCGGCATAGGGGCAATATGAGGCACAACCGAAATCGAGATTCGGGTTCAAGAAACGATGACCGCATTTGGGACACTTGCGGGTGCTGTCGTCCTTGAAAAACTCCACTTCGGTCCCACACTCCGGGCATTTTGCTTCAAATATGGCCCCAGGTTTCCAGTACTGCATATCCTGTCCAGGGCATTTCATGGTCTTCCTCCGCTTCGTGGATCCACGAAACCGAGGACCTTTCGGGTCCCCGTTTTCGTGGTACCGGTCTCAACTTAAACTTTCTACTTGCCTACTTGCCCGCCATTATCGCCTCAACATCCTCTTCGACCGTGCCGGTGGGTTTGATATCAAATTTTTCCACCAGCACGTTGAGGACATTAGGTGAAACAAAGGCAGGCAGGGTCGGTCCAAGGCGGATACCCTTCACGCCGAGGTAAAGCAGCGCCAGGAGCACGGCCACGGCCTTTTGTTCATACCAGCCTATGTCAAAGGAGAGGGGTAGTTCGTTGATATCCTCGAGGCCGAAAACCTCTTTCAGTTTGAGCGCGATCACCACCAGCGAGTAGCAGTCATTGCACTGTCCGGCGTCGAGAATCCGGGGTATCCCTCCGATGTCGCCCAGGTCGAGCTTGTTGTAGCGATACTTGGCGCAGCCGGCGGTCAGAATCACGGCAGTGGGGGGAAGCGCTTTGGCCACTTCCGTGAAGTACTCCCTGGACTTGTGCCGCCCGTCACAGCCCGCCATGACAACGAAACGCTTGATGGCCCCTGATTTCACCGCATCCACCACCTTGTCGGCCAGGGCCAGTACCTGATTGTGGGCGAAGCCCCCGACTATCTGGCCTGTTTCGATTTCCGTGGGTGGAGCGCATTTCTTGGCCAGCTCGATGATTTCGGAAAAATCCTTTGCTCCGCCCTCCGGCCGGTCCTCGATGTGCTTGGCACCGGGGTATTTCACCACCCCTGTGGTGAAAAGCCTGTCCAGGTACGTATTGTCCTTTTTCAGCGGCACCAGGCAGTTCGTGGTCAGAAGAATGGGTCCGTTGAAGGATTCGAATTCCTTGTTCTGGTGCCACCATGAACTACCATAATTCCCTACAAAATGATCATATTTCTTGAATTCAGGGTAATAGTGAGCCGGAAGCATTTCGCCGTGAGTGTAAACATCCACGCCCGTGCCTTCGGTCTGTTTCAGGAGCTCTTCCATATCCTTCAAATCATGGCCGCTGATCAAGATGCCAGGGTTGCCGCCCACACCAATATTGACCTGCGTGATTTCGGGATTACCGTAAGTGGAAGTGTTTGCCTCGTCCAAAAGCGCCATGGTGGCCACGGCCGTTTCCCCTGCCTTCAACACCAACGCCACCATCTCATCCACGGAGTGGTCTCTGGTGGTGGAGGCGAGGGCCTCCATGATAAAGGCGTAGACCTCGTCCTTCTCATATCCCAGAATGGCCGCGTGATCCGCATAGGCCGCGATTCCCTTGGTCCCGATGATAAGGAGTTCCCTCAGGGAACGCACATCCTCGTTTTCGGTGGCGAGAATACCCACCTGCTTGGCCTTTTCCTCGAACTCGGATTCGTCATCCGAATACCAAAGCGCCGCATCGTGCAGGTCTTCCGCAAAATCCTGCCCATGTTTTTCCCTGTATGCCGCCAGGAACTTTTCTTTGAGGTCGTCCCGAACTTTCAGGCCCTTCCTGACATGATCCACGAACCATTCATTGGTCCAGTTCACGTTCGTAATGGTCGCAAAAAGCCCCTTGGTCACAAACGTATCTGCCTCGCGATCCCTGATACCCAGTTCCCTTGCCTTTTCGGCGTAGATTGAAATCCCCTTCAACACGTAAATGAAGAGGTCCTGGAGAATGGCCAGATCATCCGGTTTGCCGCAAACGCCCTTGACCGTGCACCCTGAATTTTTCGCCGTCTCCTGGCACTGAAAACAAAACATGATGTCTCCTCCCTTTCGTTAAAATGTTGATCTTCACCTGCCGCCCACCCGTGAGATTTGAATCCTACGAATCCCTGTGTTGAGAGCCATCATATCAACACAAATAAGGTTTCCAATTGACCTAGGTCAAGAAACAGCATTTTTTCACCGAAAATTTTTGCCGAGAATCTGTGACGCAATAGGCCCGATCACCCCCTCCCCGGCCGGAGGGGACCCGTCTATCCGTCCAACACTTTTCGAACGGCGCTCAGCAAGGCTTCCACCTCGAAAGGCTTTTCAACGAGACCTGGGAACGCCGCGATGAGATCACACCGGATGAAAGGCGGCACCGCAGGCTCCAGCCGATGGTCCTTTTCAAGCTCTTGCCGAGAACCAATTGCAAGGAATGTGGGGAAAGCAATTGTTTCAACTTCGCCCTGAAGCTTGCTTCGGGTGATAGAACCCTCGAGCAATGCCCTTCCTTACACACCGATCCGGGTCTTCAAACCCAAAAGGATCAACTCGAAGACATCCTACACTCCCAAAGACCTGCACCTCCTGCTCCTCCCGGGGACTCTTGATGCGGTGCATAATTGCACACCATTCGGTGTAAAAATTTTCACACCTTGTATACGAATTTTGCTGAATTCATCATTGAGGAGGTGACGGATCCCGGCTTTTCCGACTCAACCGTGTTTCGAACCACAGCCCTGCCAGGCTCCCGGCACAAAATTCGGCCCGCGCCCCGATTACTTATCCCTGCCGGTGGGGACAGTGGCCCGAACGTCACCGGTGACGGCTGTATCGAGAAAACAAGCATGTTGGAATTCGCCGATCTCTACGGCCTGACGCCGTGAGTCCTCCACTCGCGCAACCCTTCATTCAACGACCCGGGCCCGCTCCCGCAGCAAGGAAAGAGCCCAGGCTGCCCGATCGACGGTATGGTAGGCCGAAAGCCCCTTGATCCCCTCGAACTTCTCTGTGATTTCATTGGTGAAAGGGCCATAGAACCATGCGACAACAGGTTTTTTCACGCAAGGGTCCACCTCGTCGGAAAGGACCCCCGAGGCGTCCAGAAAAGCGTATTCATCCGGGTCTAGGGCCAGGCTGATGCACAAGACTCCGTCCACCTCGGGGTCAGCCAGAACGGCTCTCAAGGTCTGTCGGTAGGTCTCACGAATCCCGTGGGTCATAACCGAGGGCCAGGTGTCCAGTGGATTTCCCAGAGGCATCCATTCAGGAGAAAGGGCCCCCAGGACGCGTAACGTCTCGGGCCTCAGGCGAGCCAACCTCAAGCCGTAACGCTCCAGGGCGTCACTTGCTGCAATTCCGCCCGCCCCGGTTGCCGTGATCACCGCTATCCGATCGCCCTTGAGCGGCGGCTGATGAAGCAAGGTCCTCACGGCGTCCCCCATCTTGTCGCCCTGGTGCAGAAACAGGAGCCCCGCCTGTCTCAGCGCGGTCCTGCAAACCACGAAATCTCCGGCCATACTTCCACTGTGAGATGCGGCCGCCCGGGCCCCGCTCTCACTCTCACCGGTCTTGAAGACCACGATGGGCTTTTGCCGTGCCACACGTTGCGCGATGGAAAGGAATTTTCGCCCATGACGGACGCCCTCCATGTGAACGGCGATCACTTCGACTCCCCTGTCCCGTCCCAGGTATTCGAGGCATTCGCAGAAGCCCACGTCGCAGGCGTTGCCGATATCTATCCCTTTCCCGATCTTTCCTGTGAAGTTGTCGGCCCCCACGAAAAAAAGGCCTGACTGGCAGACCAGACCGATGGGCGCCTTGTCCCGTGACAAGGGCATGAAGGAGGTGGTGAAGGAGTTAAAGTTGTTGACCACGCCCAGGGTGTTGGGGCCCAGGACGCGAGGACCCCCGGCTCGTGCTATTTCGGCGATCTGCATCTGGAGCCTTTTCCCTGCGGCGTCTGCGTCTGCGAACCCCTGACCTACCACGATGGCGGCCTTTACACCGGCTGCCCCACACTCGCGAATGGTCGGCACCACAAGATCCCGCGGAAGTGTGATCACCGCGAGGTCCACGGGGCGATGGATCTCCCGTATCCTCGAGTATGCCTTCACACCCAGGATCATATCCGCCTGTGGGTTGACGGGAAAAACCTCTCCCTGGAACCCGCTCCGGAGCATGTTCTCCATGAGGTTGAATGAATCGGGTCCGCTCTTGCGGCTCACCCCCACAACGGCCACGCTTCGTGGTTCCATGAAGAATTTCAGGACGTCTCCCAATTTTTCCATCCACGGACCTCCCGCAGGGCACGGCTCGTCCGCCAGGGACCATGCTTGCCCTCATCGGCTTCCGAGATTCTTTTCAGCAGCCCTTTGAAGAACTACTCTCCTTGTCGATGCCCGGATCAAAATTCGCCTCAGAATATTTGTTTATCATTACGTAAACTGTGTTTTCCTTTTCCTCACCTCCCCTGCGCACGCTACGTTTTTCAACACCCCGTTGTGCCCCCTGGCATGCGCCATCGCTCTACCCTATCGCGATTTCACCCAGGGCTGCACGACAAAGATCACTGATCGTCGTGAGGAGGAGGTTGTGCTCCGGGGCCCGCTTCCGAAGATTCAGAAAGCACATGGGACAGAGCGTGACCATGATTCGGGCGCCGGCATCGGCCGCGTCTTTCAGGTTTTGATGCTTGATCCGGTTTGACATCTCATAGTCACGCGGTACCAGGCTCCCACCGCAGCATAGCGCGCGGACCCCTTCAAAGGATCGAGAGGGCTTGCGGGCTCCGATCAGTTCGAAAAGATCGTCTACAAAGGCGTCTTTCTCAGGTGTGTAGCGCGAGGCGCACGGCCGCTGGTAGGCCACCGACACGTCAAGAGGTCTTATCCGTTCCTCCAATTCCTTCATCCGTCGATAGAGAAACTCCGGCCAGGACACGACCCTGAAGGGAACCTCCACCCCGAACTCGGGTGCCTTGACCTTGAAAAATGTATAGCAATCGTCGTGAAAACAGACGATCTCCCTGGCACCGCAACGGGCCACCTCTTCCACAACGGCTGCTGCGTGTTCTTCCACGGGACTCTCCATGCCTATGTGATAGAATCCTATGCCGCAGAAATACCGGCCCCCTTTCAGAAACGTAGCCCCCTCGAAAAGAACGCCTTCAAACAGGTGTGGCGTCATGGGCCAGACCGTACAGAGATCAATGACCGGGCCGTCTTCGGACCCTGTCCGAATCTCCGAGGGCATGGAATAAGCCAGTTCCATGTTCTGTTTGGCCTTTTCGAACCTCTTGAACTCGCCCTGCGCCTCCTGTCGCTTGATTATGAGTGAAAAGGGATTCGCCTTTTCAGGGCAGATCTCATCGCAACCCATGCAGGAGACGCACTCCGAGATCACCCGGGAAGGATCACCGTCGATTATTTTCTTGAATTCTTTCCGCGCGTCCTCCTCGTCGATTTCGATATAGGGACACCAGGAGAGGCAATCCCCGCATACGGTACACCGATCTTCGTGGAACATGATGCATTCCCCTTTCTTGAAGTCATAGCGCCAGTCCCTCATACCCAAAAGAGGCCTGATAAGCAAGCCCCATTCGGAGCGGTATGCGGTATGCTGAACGGGGCCGGCTACCCTCATCCCTTTCCAGTCGAGTCGTGGGGTACGGGAGATCCCTCATGGCCTCGTCGATTTCCGCTCTTGTATCGGGCGGGCCCGTGCCAAGCACGGCCCTGGAAAAGAGTGTTTTGCCGGCAGAGCCCGCGAACCCACTCCTGGACAGGATGATAGGATGTGCTATCGATCCTTGAACCGGATCAGGGAAGGATCGTAATCCGGGGGTTCTTGGTAGCCAAGGAGATTCAAGATCGTTGAGGCCACGTTGGAAAGGCCCCGCTTTCCCAGGTCCGCCATGAAGTATTCGCCCCCGTAACCCGGGTCGAAGATGGCAAAGGGCACCGGATTCAGGGTGTGGGCGGTCTTCACGACTCTATCTCCGTTCTCGTCCAGCGTGTACATGACATCGGAATTCCCGTGGTCCGCGGTCACCAGGGCAATACCCTGCAGCCCTTCTATCACCTCCAGCAGTTTCCCCACGCAAACGTCCACCGTCTCCACCGCCTTCACCGCCGCTTCCAGGTTCCCGGTGTGACCCACCATGTCGCCGTTGGCGAAATTGAGCCTCCCGAACCGGTAGGAATCCTTTGTCAGGAGTTCCGAAACCACCCGGGTGATATCAGGGGCCTTCATTGCGGGGGCCTTGTCGAATTCGATCCGGTCGGAAGGCACCTCCACGTAGGTTTCGAGGTTAGGATCGATATACCCGGACCGGTTCCCGTTCCAGAAGTAGGTGACATGGCCGAATTTCTGGGTCTCGGAGACTGCAAAAGAGCGGACACCTTCGGCGCACAGATACTCGCTTACGGTACGTTCAATGGTTGGGGGTTCCACCAGGAAGTTGGGGGGGATATGAAGGTCGCCGTCGTACTCCATCATCCCGGCGTAGAGGACATCGGGAAGGGGACCACGGTCGAACTCGTGAAAGTCTTTCTCGGTGAATGCCCGCGAGATCTCGATTGCCCGATCCCCGCGGAAATTGAAGTTGATGACCACGTCACCGTCCCTAACGGGCCCCACGGGATTTCCATCCCCATCGACCACCACAAAGGCGTCCATGTACTGGTCCGTAATCTCGGGGTCTTCCGAATAATAGGTCCGCACGGCATCCTCGGCGGACGGAAAAGGGCGGGCCTTGCCCAGCACGTGCGCCTCCCACCCCCGCCGGACGATGCTCCAGTCCGCGCCGTAGCGGTCCATGGTGACCCTCATCCGGCCCCCGCCCGAGGCGATACGGTAGTCGCAGCCTGACGACCGGGAGATCTCTCGAAGCCTATTCTCGGTGGGAACCACATAATCGAGGGCCGACCTTTCTCCCACGTCCCGGCCGTCCAGAAGGGCATGAACCCGCACGCGCCCAAGACCCTTTTGGGCGCATCGGTCCACCAGGGCATAGAGTTGATCAATGTGGGAATGGACGTTTCCGTCCGACAGAAGCCCCAGGAAGTGCACCGTGCCACCTGCCTTAGCCCTTTCCTCCACCGCTTTCCAGAGCCGGCCCTGAAACACGGCCCCCGTCTCTATGGCCTTGTTCACGAGCCTGGCGCCCTGGTCGAACACCCTGCCCGCGCCCAGGGCGTTGTGCCCCACCTCGCTGTTGCCCATGTCCCCGTCGGTGGGAAGCCCCACCGCGGTTCCATGGGCCTGCAATTCACAATAGAAATCCGAGGCCCAAAGCCTGTCCAGCGTGGGAGTGTGGGCCAGGTAGACCGCGTTTCCCTCCTGCCTCGCGCCCACCCCGATCCCGTCCATGATGATCAAGAGCAGAGGTCCCCGTCTGCCGTGGAAAGATGAAAGCTTTTCAAGATGAAGTGCCACTACTGCATGTTCTCCTTCACTCCGCTTCCCTGACAACCCTGAAACCGAGATTTTTGAGACGGCTTGCGGGGTGGGCGTAGTTGCGGTTCGCGCACCGGCACTGCCAGGCGTGCTTGAACCAGCTTCCGCTCCGGCGCACCTTCTTGGTCCCGGTGGGGGGACCCTTGGGATCCACGGCCGGCCCCGAAGGATAGGGCCCATACCAGTCAAAGCACCACTCCCAGACATTACCGTGCATGTCGTAGAGGCCCCAGGCATTGGGGGCGTAGTTGGCCACATAGGTACAGGCGTCCGTGGGCAGGCCGCGTTTCTGATTCGAGGCAACACATTCGTCAGATTTCAGGCTGTTATTGGCGAACATAGCCTGGTCGCAAGAAATCTCGTCACCCCAGCAATAGGCGGTCCGGCTGCCTGCCCGGCACGCATATTCCCATTCGGCCTCCGTTGGAAGGCGGTATCGGCCCTCATTGAGGGCATTGAGTTTTTCGATAAATTCCATCGCGTCGTACCACGAGACTTTCACTACGGGTCTTCGCGGGTGCCTGCCCCGTTTGAAAAATCCAAAGAAACGGCTTCCCATAAGTTTCCGCCACTGCCCTCGGGTCACCTCGGTGGTCTGCAGATAAAAAGGTCTGGAAATGGTTACTCGATGAAGGACCTCATCGCGGTCTCTGTTTGCCTCGTCCGGGGGGCTTCCCATGAGAAAAGTGCCCGCCGGAATGAGAACGAACTCCATGCCAACGGAGTTGACGAACTTGCGATCCTGGGACAGGGCGGCGCCGGGCGGCGTAGACAGATTCGCCGCCGCCAGAAACACCATGATCCCCACCAAAACGCCTACTCGCCGGTTCATGGGGCCTCCTTTCCTCGCCGAAAATGCTCACGCTTATTGGGAGAATAGCACGTCGTTCCCCTCGTTCAAAGACAAAAACATTGCACTCAAAAGGCCCCTCTCGTATAAGGGACCGAACGGAAAATACCCCCTCCCCTGTTCGGTGGGGCATGGATCCGTTTTCAGCGTTTTCAGGAGGGAGAAAGAGAGCATGAGTCGACAAGTTCTGATCATCGGGGCCGTGGCCCTGGGCCCCAAGGCTGCATGCCGTTTCAAGCGCCTTGAGCCGGAATCAAGGGTCGTCATGATCGACCAGGGAGAAATTATTTCCTACGGGGGCTGCGGCATTCCATATTTCATTTCCGGGGACGTGAGTGAGCCGGACCAACTCCAGTCCACCAGTTTTCACATGCTTCGCGATCCACGGTTTTTCCGGGACGTCAAGGACGTGGAGGTCCTGACCCGCACCAGGGCCCTTTCCATCAACAGAAAACAAAAGGTCGTGGCCGTGCGCGACGAGAGGAGCGGCGAAACAAGCGAAATGCCGTATGACCTCCTGGTCCTGGCAACGGGAAGCGTCCCCAACCGCCTCCCCATCCCGGGAACCGATCTCGACGGAGTTTTCACGGTGAGCAATATTGAGGAGGCCGTTGCCATCAGAAACCGGGTGTCCCGGGGCCTTGTGGAACAGGCGGTGGTGGTTGGCGCCGGCGCCATCGGGCTGGAGGTGGCCGAGGCCCTGTCGGATCTTTGGGGTGTCGAGACCTCCGTCGTGGAGATCAGAGATCAAATACTGGCGGGTTTTCTAGGCCGCAACCTTGCCCGAATGGCCCATCGCCATCTTCAGACCCGGGGCGTTGAGGTCAATACGGGCGAGACCGTTTTGCGTTTCGAGGGCGAGGGAAAGGTGGAGCGCGTGGTTACGGACCAAAGGATCCTCAAGGCCGACCTGGTGATCATGGCCGTAGGAGTCAGGCCCAACGCCCACCTGGCCCGCGAGGCGGGATTGGAACTGACACCCGGCGGCGGGGTGGCGGTCAATGAACGGCTTCAGACTTCGGATCCCGCCATCTACGCGGGGGGGGATTGCGTGGAGATTACCCATCTCATCACCGGGAAACCGGCCCATTTCCCTCTGGGCTCCCTGGCCAACCGGCAGGGCCGCGTGATCGGAACCAATCTGGCGGGGGGTAATGCGGTATTCGAAGGGGCGGTAGGAAGCTGGGTCATGAAGATTTTCGACATCTCCGTGGCCGGAGCGGGCCTTACCCTGGGGGCGGCCAAAACCGCCGGTTTCGACGCTGCAAGCACCCTGGTGGTCCAGTTCGACCGGGCCCACTTCTTCCCTGAAAAGGACCTGATGTACCTTGAACTGGTGGTGGAAAAAGGTTCCGGAAGGGTACTGGGGATCCAGGGCCTGGGGAACAAGGGCGACGGCATGGTGGGGCGGATCAACGCCGTGGCTGCAATCCTCAAGGACCGGCCCACCACTGCGGATATCAGCAACCTGGAACTCCCTTACTCCCCGCCCTTTTCCTCCGCCATGGACATCCTGAACGCCCTTGGAAACACAGCGGAAAACATGCTTGAGGGAAGGAACCGGACCGCTGATCCCGATTTCTTTGCACAATGTTGGGAAGAACGGGGAACGGGCGAGACCCTCGTGATCGACTGCAGGGCTCCCCGGAACGCCGAGCCCTATGTCCGGTCCCACCCGTGGCACTGGAAAAACATTCCCCAGGACGAATTGCGCAGGCGCCTCGACGAAGTCCCGCGGGATCGCAAACTTCTCCTGGTTTGTAACACCGGGGTGCGTTCCTTTGAAGCACAGCGGATCCTGGATCAGGCGGGAATCTCCGACACCCTGAATGTCCAGGGCGGGGTGGCGGCATTGAAAAAATGCGGGCTTGACCCTGCGGGCGAGCAGGACGACGGATAAACCCCGGGAACCGGGGTCATCTACCGGGGTGAGCGCCCCCGGAGAACTCGACTATTTCTTGATCTTGGCCTTCCGGTGCTGGTGGTAGGCGTCCCTCATGGCCACATAGGGGTCCAGGGCGGCCTTCTTCATGGATTCATATTCCCCGATCTCGAGGGAGACCCTGTTCACGCCCTTCTCGTATCCCTTGACCGCTATTTTGTCTCTGGTGGAGGGGATCACGTAATTGAGGGGGTCAAGAAAGGAATCCCCGGCAAACCCCACCGTATCCCTGAGGCTCGACGGCCCCAGGAAGGGCCAGCAGATGTAAAACCCCGGCCCGATCCCCAGAAGCCCCAAGGTTTGCCCCAGGTCTTCGTCCTGGGGGCCCTTGTCCCAGACGATTTTCGCCACGTCCTGGAGCCCCCCGAAACCTGCCGTGGAGTTCACCACGAACCGCAGGATTTCCCACCCGAACCCCTCGATCTTACCCTGCAGGAGGCAATTGACGGCCCGGATGGGGGTTTTCAGGTTGGTGAAGAAATTTCGGATGGAAACACGCAGGAGTTGGGGAACCACGAACCTGTAGCCTTGGGCCACGGGCTTGAGGACCCAAAAGTAAAGCCTGTCGTTGAACTCGAAAAAGACGCGGTTTACTGGTTCCAGGGGGTCCGGCAGGGCGTCCAGTGGTTCCTCATCTTCCAGGTCTTCGAATTCATCCGGCCGGATCTTTTCCCTTGTGGCCGCCTCAGCGAGAAGCACGGCAGAGCCGCCGGCCGAAATTTCTTCCTCCTCCACGTAGGATGGGGGCACGGAGATCGTAAGACCGTGCACCCCCTCCTCTTCGTGGGGCAGGGCGCCCGCGGAGCCCGGCCCCATCATGAAGAGGCCCACGAACAGGAGGAGAGTCAGCGAATAGACTTTCCGCCCTGCGGGGTGACTGTTCGCCTCCGGACAGGTCATGTACCCGACTCCACCTTGGCCTTCAGCTTCTTGATCAATTTCTTGTAGGAGGAGCCCACGATAATACTGTTGAACTGCCTGCGATAGTTGTTGATGAGACTTACCCCCTGGATGGAAATGTCATAAACGTACCATTGCCCGTCCTTTCTCTTAACCCTATACTTAACGGGAATCTCCGTTTCCTTTCGGGTGACGATCTTTACCTTGACGATGCCGTAATCGCCGTCCACCGCTTCACCCTCATAGATCACTTTTTCCCCTGAGTAGCCTTCGACACGGTCGAGGTAGGTACGCTCCAAAAGGTGTCCGAAAAGCCGGATAAACTCCTTTTTCTCGGCAGGCGTTCTCTTTCGCCAATGCCTGGCCAGGGTACGCCGGGACATCTCCTCCCAATCGAAGCGCTCGTCCACAACCGCCCGGATGCGGCGCCTGCGATCCGCAGCGTGTGCTTCCCCCTTCAAGGCGGGGTCGCTGACAATCTTGAGGATCTTGTCCGTGGTCTCCCGGATCTGATCCGTGGGTGTACCGGCCCACCCGATCCCATTCCCCGCCCCGACGACCACGATCCCCCAAAGGACAAACAAAAACCTTCTCAGAAGCCTCATCACGACCTCCAGCAAATGCACAGGCGCCAACGGTTTCCCGGGCCCTTACAATTTACCGAACACGTAATTCGAGATCAGTTGTTCGAGATCCACGGCCGACTGCGTTTCACGGATTCTTTCGCCTGGTTTCAACACTCTATCGGATCCACCCGGCGTGATCTCCACATATTTCTCGCCGATCAACCCCTTGGTCTTCACCGATGCAATGGCGTCTTCCTGAATCTTGAGATTCGTCGGCAAAGCTATAACGGTCCTGGCCTCATAGTCGTCCAGCACGACCTTCTTCACGCGCCCCACTTCCACCCCGGCGATAACCACTGAAGAGCCGGTCTTGAGCCCGCCGACGTTGGAGAAGACCGCTTCGATTTCATATCCATCACCTCCCAGGACTTCCATCCGTCCCAGCTTGATGGAAAGGTAGCCGAGACAGAGGATCCCCGCGATCATAAACACGCCCACAGCCAGTTCGAGGTCCAGTTTACGCATCATTCACTCCTCAGGGTCTGGCCCCGCAGGACGCAGCAGACCCCTCTCCTTTTGCCCGCGGTTCACCGCAGGCTTCCAAGTAGCGCCCCACGGGGAGGCCCGCGATACGACACCCGGCCCTTCTCTGACCGCATTCATGCACGGCGAAAGCCCCAGCATTGTGGGCCGGTGGTCCGAGTGCTCATTCTTCGGCGGGAAGTACCCCTTCAAGCCCCCGCAGCCTTCCCCACCCTCCCCTTGATCGTGGTACAGGTGGTCCCTTCCATGAATTCCCGCACCACCGGATCGTGCGAATCCACGAAATCTTCGGGAAGCCCTTCCGCGAACACCACTCCCGAACGTAACATGGCCACCCGGTCCACGATATCGAAGACCCGCGGGATTTCGTGTGTCACGATGACTCCCGTGAATGAAAGTCTCCTGTGGAGGGTATCGATCAATTGAAGAATAGACAGTCCGATCACCGGATCCAGGCCCGTTGTAGGTTCATCAAAAAGCATGATTTCCGGTTCCGAGACCAGCGCCCTGGCAAGTGCCGCCCGTTTCACCATCCCACCGCTTATCTGGGAAGGGTACTTGTATTCGGCCCCCGAAAGGCCCACATTTTCCAGTTCCTTCAAAACGCGTTCCCGGATGACGTCGTCACTCAGCCTGGTCTTTTCCTTGAGGGGAAAAGCCACGTTTTCAAACACCGTCAAGGAATCGAACAATGCCCCTCCCTGGAACAGAAAACCCAGACGACTCCGGAGTTCGATCAGGGCTCGACCCTTGAGACCCTCGAGGTCCTTGCCGTCCACCACCACCCTTCCCCGATCGGGTCTCATGAGTCCCGCTATGTGTTTGAGCAGGACGCTCTTTCCCTCTCCGCTCCCACCGATAAGAGCCACCACCTCGCCCTTGCGGATGCTGAGGTTGACTCCCCTCAGCACCTCATTGCCGTCGAATGACTTGTAGACTTCCCGAATTTCAATCATGGGCTTATCAGCTTTTTATCCGAACAGGAGCGAGGTCATGAAGTAATCCCAAATGAGGACCAAGACCGAGGACATAACCACCGCCTGAGTCGTGGCCTTGGAGACTCCCTCGGCGCCGAATCCGGTGAAAATGGAGGTGTAAAACCCCTTGTAGCAACAGACCCACGCGATGATGATTCCGAAACTCAAGGATTTGTACAATCCTTCCAGGACGTCGGCCATCTCCACATAATTCGCCATCTCCCCGAAGTAGACCCCCGCGCCTACTCCCAGGAGCTTGCCGCCCGTAAGATAACCGCCGTAGATCCCCACCACGTCGAAAACGGCCGACAGCAGCGGAAGCGATATGACGGCGGCGACAAGATTGGGCACGACCAGGTATCGATAGGGGTTGAGGCCCATGAGTTCCAGCGCGTCGATCTGCTCACTGATCCTCATGATACCGATCTCGGCCGTGATGGCGGAGCCCGCTCTACCGGTCACCATCAGGGCGGTGATCACCGGTCCCAGTTCCTTAATCAAAGCCAATCCCACCATGGGCCCGAGAAAGGCGTCGGATCCGAACCGGCTCAAGCTGTAAAACCCCTGGAACCCCAAAACCATTCCGGAAAAGCACCCCGTCAGGAGGATGACCACCATTGACTGGAATCCGATGAAACGGATTTGCTTGAGCACGCGCAACATCTTGAGGGGCGGGATAACGGCATAGAAGAATGCCTTGCCCAGAAAAACCCCCATCACGCCCATTCTGTCAGTGTACAAGAGCGTCCAAGCGCCGAGTTTCCTGATGAATTTCATGCGCGCCAGTCTTCCAGATCTTTGAATGGATGTCAAAGAATTTTCGATGGAACGAAGCCCCTTTTCGGGCGTCTCAATCCCGGCAAAATCGGATGCGGCGCAGGTGAAAACGTGACATGCGGAAAGGCAAACAGGGCAGTATCTACACGGCCAGAAACCGCTCACAGACTCCAGCGCTTAGCTCGTGCATCGGGCTGTCGTGGCAAACAGCGCCGTGGTCCACGATGAACGCCCGGTCACATATCCTTCCGGCGAAGCCGAGGTTCTGCTCGGCAAGCAATACGGTCACCCTGTCCTGCTTCAGGTTCTCCAATGTGGCGGCCAGTTGGTCCACGATCACCGGGGCCAATCCCTCGGAGGGTTCATCCAGAATCATCAGTTCAGGATTCCCCATGAGAGTACGCGCAATGGTCAACATTTGCTGCTCGCCGCCGCTGATCCGGCCGCCGAGCCGGTCTTTATGCACCTGGAGATTCGGGAATAGATCATAGAGCCTTTCCGGCGTCCACGGTTCAAACCCCGCCCGGGGGGGTCTCCTGCCCACTTCCAGATTCTCCGCAACCGTGAGTCCGGCGAAAATCCTTCTGTCTTCCGGGACGTAGCCCATACCCAGCGAACAGATCTTGTAGGTGGGCAACCCGGCAATCGAACGCCCCTTGAAAAGGATTTCCCCCTGCTTCGGGCTCACCAGCCCCATCACGCTCTTGAGTGTCGTGCTTTTTCCAGCCCCGTTTCGACCCAGCAGGACGGCGGCTTCACCCCTCCGTATGGAAAAGGTCATGTCGAAGAGAATCTGCGCTTTTCCGTAATAGGTGCGGACTCCCTTGACTTCCAATATCTTTTCCTTCCCGTGCCGCTGCATTTCCCCCGCAATCTCCCTCCGGTAACCGTCACCTAGCGTACGATCCTAGATAGATACGCCGCACCTCATGGTTGTCTCGTACCTCCGCCGGAGATCCCTGTGCGATCAGCACGCCGTGGTTGAGGACGATAATACGATCCGCATGTGCAAACACCACATCCATGTCGTGCTCTGTAAACAGGACCCCGATTGCACGCTCGCTTGCGATTTTGCCTATGAGTTTCATCAGAGTGAGCCTCTCCTTGATACCCATTCCGGCCGTGGGCTCATCCATCAGCAGCAGCCTAGGCCGATTCGCCAGGGCCATGGCCAGTTCGACCCTCTTGAGGTCGCCATAGGCAAGAATCCCGCAGGGCCGGGCCCACTGGGATTCCACCCCCACCACGCGCAGCAGATCCATGGCCTGCTCCACGAATAGGCGCGACACGGTGCGATGAACCGTGCTCAATCGCCCCCTGGCCGACAAAAAGACCATTTGGACGTTTTCAAGAACGGTCATGGAAGGAAACGTTGCAGTGACTTGAAAAGTCCTGCCCACCCCGAGGGCGCAGATGTTGTGCGGCTTCATCCCGGTAGTGTCTTGTCCCAGGATCTTCACGGAGCCTCGGTCGGGTGTCAACTGTCCGTTGATCACGTTGAAGCAGGTGGACTTTCCGGCGCCGTTGGGCCCTATCATGGCGAGGAGTTCGCCCTCTTCCAGATCAAAGCTCACCCCTTTTACCGCCTCCACGCCGCCGAATGATTTGTATAGTCCGTCAACCTGCAACAATTTTGTCATTTCATCCGGACCTTTCGCTCCCGGCTTCCTGATCCCCCGGCTCTTTCGCAAATCGCGCACTGAAATATCCAGCGATCCCCTGCGGAAAGCACACCACCAACAGGATAAAGATGGAGCCCAGAATCAAGCGCCAAAAATGGACCCTCGAGATGAGATCTTCCAGTCCGATAAAGGCCGCCGAACCCACGACCGGACCTGACAGGGAATGAATACCTCCCAACAGGACACTGAGAAGTATGTCGAAAGAGCGAGGAATGGACATTTCATACGGAAAGACACTGCCCTTGCTGAAGACATAGATCCCACCGGCGAGACCGGCGAACATGCCCGCCACGGCAAAGGAATACCACTGGCGGCGCCGGACGTGGATCCCGATGGCGGCGGCCCGCAATCGGGAATCCCTGCAGGCCCGCATGGCGTACCCGAAAGGGGTAAAGAGCAGATAGCGTAGAGCCAGGATGCCGCCGCCGCTGATGATGATCGCAAGGTAATAAAAAATGACCTCATTACCAGCCCACGGGCTGGGCCAGATCCCCAGGACTCCGTCGTCACCCCCCGTAAATCTCCCCCACTGACAAACCACGGCCCAGCAGATCTGGGCGAAGGCGAGCGTCAGCATGGCCAGGTAAACTCCGGACAGCCGCACGCAAAACCATCCGATCACCAGGGCCAACAAGGCCATGCACGTGGGCGCCAGCAGCAATGCCAGTTCCATGGGGGTATTCACATGGTGCACGAAAAGGGCCGCGGCATAGGCTCCGCCCCCAAAAAACGCGGCATGTCCGAAAGAGACCATACCACCCGGGCCGGTAATGAAAAAAAGGCTCATGCATGCAAGGGCGAACATGGCGATTTCACCGATCAGGATGAGCTGGAAACTTCCGGCAAAAAGGGGAAAGGCCAGGAGCACCGCCGCCAGCACCGCTCCGGTCACGCGGAGTTTTCGAGAAGCCTTCCTCAACGGCCATTGGGCCAATTCCGATACGGTGTGCTCCACGCCCTCCGGCTTTCCCAGCAGACCGTAAGGGCGTATGACGAGGACGACGGCCATGACGAAAAACATCATGACCAGCGTACTCTGAGGAATAAACAAAACACCGAATGATGTGAGTTCACCCAGGATCAGCGCCGCCAGAAACGCCCCCGGGATGCTGCCCATCCCCCCCACCACCACGACGACAAAAGCGGCGGCGATGACATTGAGGTCCATCAGCAGATCAGCGCCCCCCTTGGGAAGTTGGACGGCGCCGCCGAGACCGGCCAAAAAAGAGCCAAGAAAAAAGACACCGGTAAAAAGCCTCTTCTGGTTGACCCCGAGGGCCGCGAGCATTTCCCGATCCTCAGTAGCCGCCCTGACCAACACACCCCACCGGGTGCGGTTCAGCAGAAACCAGAGTCCAACGAGAACCAGGGGAGCGATGAGGATCAGGGCAATGTCATACTCGGGCATGAGGGCGCCCAAAATTTGGATACTTCCGTCCAGGCCGGGGGCCCGGGGACCCAGGAGATCTTCCGCGCCGAAGACCCACAGCGCAAGGTCCTGGATAACGAGGAGCACGGCGAAGGTGGCCATCAGCATGAAAAGCTCCGGGGCCCGGTAGATCCTTCTCAACAGGAGGACTTCCACAACCGTCCCCAAGAGACCCACCACCACGGCGGCGATAAGAATTCCGCCCCAGAACCAGAATCCGCCCTTCGGGAGCCAGGAGATCGCGAAATAGGCCACATAGGCGCCCACCATGTAAAAGGAACCGTGGGCCATATTGACCACACGACTGACGCCGAAAATCAGGGACAGGCCGGCTGCCACCAGGAACAAGGCCGAAGCATTGGACAGGCCGGTGAGGAATTGTACGATGAAGGGCCCCAAGACAGTGGTACCTCACTCACACGCAACGGCAGGACAAGCCGCCCTTTTGGGCCTGGTTCACGAGGGCACAGGGGGAGCATCTTAGTCCCGCGGACGCAGCGACCTCACCTCCGCGTCACCGGGCAGATACTCCCTGCCGTCCGCGTACCGCCAGTCTCTCATGACGCCTTTACCGTTCTTGAGCGTCGTGTAGCCCACGAAAGTGCCCATGGTGGACTGATGGTCGATCTTGCGGAAAGTAATGGGGCCGAAAGGAGAAGGAAAGGTGAGTCCCTCCATGGCCCGTACCATCCGGTCGGTATTGGTATCACCCGCTCTGTTGAGCATGCTGGCGACGGCCAATACCATATTGTAGCCCACGACCGATCCCATGCGGGGGTAATCGTTGTACTTTTTTCGGTAGGCCTCGAGAAACCGAGTGTGAGCCCGCGTCTTGATATCGTACCAGGGATACCCGGTCACCAGCCAGCCTTCAGGCGCCTCCCCTCTCAATGGATCCAGGTATTCCGGCTCTCCCGTGAGAAGGCTTACCATGAAGCGACCCTTGAAAAAACCCCTCAATTTTCCCTCGCGCACAAACTTTGCCAGGTCTCCGCTGAAGGTCACGTTGTAGACCGCCTGCGGGTCGGCCTTGGCGAGGGCCTGGATCTCGGAACCGGCGTCAATCTTGAACAGGGCGGGCCATTGTGCGGCCACGAATTGCACGTCGGGCCGCTTCGCCTTCAGAATCCTGACAAAGGATTTGACCGCGTCTTTTCCATATGCGTAGTTCGGCGCGATGGTGGCCCACCGCCTTGCGGGGTTCTTGGCCGCTTCCTCGGCAAGCATGGCCGCCTGCATGTATGTGGAAGGCCTCAATCGGAAGGTGTAACGATTTCCCTTAGCCCAAACCAACGCATCGGACAACGGCTCGGCGGCAAGATAAAACACCCTGTTCCTCTTGGCGAAATCTGTCAATGCCAGCCCCACGTGTGAAAAGAAAGAACCCATGAGCAACGCCACTTTGTCCCTGCGCACCAATTCCTCGGCGATCTTAACCGCGTTGCCCGGCTTTCCCGCATCGTCCCGGGATATCACTTCCAGTTTCTTTCCCCCGATACCCCCACTGTTGTTGATTTCCTCAACAGCCAACCGCCACCCGTTCCGGTAAGGGATGGTAAAATTCGTGAGTTTGCTGTAGGTGTTGATCTCACCCACCGTGATGGCGCCCCCGGCAAAGCTCAAAGGAACCGCCAACGCCGCTGCTATAAAATTCATGGCAAAGCAAATCATGACAATCCTTACCACTCTCATCATCTCCCTCCTTCATCCGAGGTTTCCCTCAGATGTCCAATCGTCCGAACGCCTGTCAAGGGCCCTATTCACCTCGACCCCACCGGCGGCCGATGCCGGGGGGCAGAGGCGGGTACCCCCACTCCTTGACCCAGCCGGTCTGGAGCTATTAGACCCGAGAAGATACGGCTCTCCGGCGTATCTTCACCCATCGTCGAGCGCGGAACGGTCCCTTATCATCAATCAATCGCCGTTGCATATCGTCTATTGTGTACAATATTGTACCACGCAACCTCTACGGGGGGTGTCATGAAAAGTCAAGCCGAAACTTCGGTGACCTTTCGGCCGCGATGAAAATGCGATGCTTTTTGCTTGCAAAAATTTATTTGGTATGCCAAGCAATACGGCAAGACGGGTAGCGGTGATCTACCGGCGCACCACAGTCTCCAAACATCACTATGAGAGGATGATTCCCATTTCCGTGTCCCACGACCGCCTAATTTACCTCCTGTTTTCCGCCCAGCAGACCCTCAAGACTTACCTGCGGCAGGTGTTGACCTCCGCAGGAATCGCTGGAACCCCGGCCCAAGCAGGCATCCTTTTTCTTCTGAAAGAGCAGGACGGGCGCAGCATGAGTGAGCTGAGCAGGGCCCTTTCAAGTGACAACTCCACGGTGACGGGCCTCATCGACCGCCTCCAAAAGGCCGGCCTGGTCAGAAGGGAAAACAGTGCCGCAGATCGCCGCATGTATCGCATATTCATCACGGAACAGGGGCTGGCCGAAATACGCAGGCTCACCCCCCTCATTCACCGCGTGAACGAGGAAATCAAGGCCGGTTTCACTGAAGAGCAGATGGAATCGTTCAAGGCGGTCCTGCGCAGCTTTTTTTCAAAGTTTTCAAGTGGACCGCGAGGTAATTGAAAATGGGCGATCAGCGACGACCATCAGCGCACGATCTGCTTGGCGGAGTGTCGAGATTCGCGGAACAGGAAATCGCCTCCTGCTCCGGTCTGAGCCAAATGACCCGATTCCCGGAAACCCTCTGGAGACGCATGGGGACCGAAGGACTTCTCGGACTGTCGATCCCCCCTGAGTACGGCGGCGGCGGGGCGGGGTATCCGGAGATGACCCGGTGCGGGGAGATACTCGTGGCTCGGGGCGGCAACCTCGGCGTGGCCGTTTCCTGGATGATCCATCTGGCCGTGGCACGTTTCCTCCTTCTCAGACTAGGCACGACGCAGCAGCGAGAAAGGTATCTGCCGTCCATGGCCTCCGGGACCCTCACGGGTTCCCTGGCGATCTCTGAGCCTGACACCGGCGCCCATCCTCGCTTCATCAAAACGATCGCCCGTCCCGAGAACGGACACTTCGTCCTTGACGGCCGCAAGTCCTATCTCACCAATGGCCCGATCGCCGATTTTTACGTGGTGGTTGCAGCCACCGGAGAGTCTGCCGGAAAAAGGGAGTTCACCGCCTTTGTGGTGGATCGCCGCACACCCGGCTTGACGGTCACCGAGCCCATTCACCTTGATTTTCTGAGGCCCTCGCCCCACGGTGGAATCCGTCTCGAAAACTGTGTCGTTCCCGCCCGCGCCGTCCTCGGCCCCCCGGGCGCGGCTTACGAGAGCATAGTCAAACCATTTCGCGACCTGGAAGACGTCCTTATGATGGGGCCTGTGACCGGAGGACTTGCAAGGCTGCGGGATTTGCTTGTCTCGGTCCTGCGCCCGGAGCGAGAGGCGATCAAGGCTGAGGCTCTGGATTCCCTGGGCCTATTCGAATCTCTGCTACAATGCCTCCGCGTGATGGCACTTGAGGCGGCCCGCGCGATGGAGGGTGGTGAAAATGAACGGAAATCGCTTTCCGTCCGACTGGGTTTCCGTGACCTGGCGGAAAAGGCACTGGAGTTGATGGACGAGATCTGCGAGCGTTCCCCCCGCCCTCCCAAGGACACTTTCTCCTTCCTTCGCAAGGACCTCGGGGCAGCGGTAAGCATCGCACGGAACGTTGCGCGAATCAAACGGATCAAGCTGGCCCAGGGCCTGCTTGAAGGAGATTGATGAATGGAGAAGAAATACCTCACGAAATTCGAGACTGCCGAAGGCATCCGTGACGGGTTCAAGAAGACAGGTTACGTCTGTTCCCGGCAGGTGGCCACCACGCTCTACCTTGCCTACCACCTGGACAAGCCTATCCTGGTGGAGGGCCCCGCGGGCGTGGGCAAAACGGAACTGGCCAAGAGCGCTTCCTTGTATCTCGAAGCACCCCTCATCCGACTTCAGTGTTACGAGGGGCTGGACGAGTCCAAGGCCCTTTACGAGTGGAAGTACGGCAAGCAATTGCTCTATACGCAGATCCTCAAGGATAAACTGAATGAGATACTGGACGGCGCCGGAGATCTGGAAAGCTCCATGGAAAAGCTGCATGCCCATGACGACATCTTCTTCTCTCCGCGATTCCTCGAGCCCCGTCCCCTGCTCCGCGCACTACAGCAGAAGGAAGGAGCCGTGCTCCTGGTCGATGAGGTGGACAAATCGGATCAGGAATTCGAGGCATTCCTTCTGGAAATCCTTTCCGATTTCCAGGTCTCCGTCCCGGAAATCGGAACGATCCGCGCCCAGGAAAAACCCTTTGTCTTCCTCACCAGTAACAACACCCGGGAAATGAGTGAGGCCCTCAAGCGCAGATGCCTCCACCTGTATATCCCCTTTCCCGACGTCCGGCAGGAAAAGGAAATCATCCGCGTGCGAGTGCCGGGACTGGCCGACCGCCTCCGGCACCAGATCGTCTCCTTCGTTCACGAGCTCCGGAGGCTGGATCTCAAGAAGGCCCCTTCCATCAGTGAAACCATAGACTGGGCCCGGGTGCTCCTGCTGCTCCACGCATCTTCTCTGAGCGCATCCCTCATCCGGGACACGCTCAACGTTTTGCTGAAGTTCGAAGAAGACATGGAGGTGGCCGGTGACAACCTCCACGACATGGTCCGCCGGGCCGTGGTAAAGACATGACATTATGGAACAGATGCTTCAGGAGTTCATATCCGCCCTTCGCGCCTCCGGCGTGAGGATCTCCGTGGCCGAGACTATCGAGGCCTTCAGGGCCGTTTCCCTGGTGGGCTACGCAAAACGAGCCACCCTCAAGGACGCCCTGTCAGCCACACTTCCAAAATCTCTGCAGGAAAAGGAGATCTTCGAAGAATGCTTTGACCGCTACTTCGCGCTTGACCGCTTCTCGGGGGACCATGGGGAACCCTCCTCTACCGCCCCTGAACCCGACGGCTCCGAATCGCCCCTCAGCCGTATGGTGTTGGAGGGGGACCGGGACGGTCTTGCCGTGGCCATGCGCCGCGCAGCCAGAGAGGTTGACCTTTCGGGAATCCGCTTTTTCACACAAAAAAGCCTCTACATTCAACGGATCCTGCAGCGCATGGGCGCGGAGCGTATGGATGGGGACATCGAGAACCTCACGGCGCGGGGAGATGGGTCTTCCCGGGGAAAGGCGGCCTTCCTCCGACAGGCCCGGGAAATATTGTACGAGAATGTGCGGGACTTCGTAGAACAGCAGTTTCCGCTCTTTTCCAAGGCCGTAACAAAGGAGATCATGGAGCGTTACCTGCGCGGGGTACGCCTCTCCAATCTGGAGCAACGTGATTATGAACGAATGAAGGTGATCATCAAGAAGATGGTCAAACGGCTCAATGACCTTCATTCCAGAAGGAAGAAGGCCGCAAAGACCGGGTGCCCGGACCTGAAAAAGACCCTTAGAGAAAACGTGGCTTACCAGGGGCTGCTGTTTGATCTGCACTGGAAGGCCAGGAAGATGGACCGGCCCGACATCCTCGCCCTTTGCGACGTGAGCCGCTCGGTGGAAACCGTTGCCCGCTTCATGCTCCTGTTTCTTTACAGCCTGAGCGAGTCAATCGCCAGGATTCGCTCTTTTATTTTCTGTTCCAACCTAGTGGAGGTGACCCACGTCTTCGAAGAGTACGGACTGGACGAAGCCCTGGAACGCCTCCAGAAAGGGGTCGACCTGGGGATCCGGTTGGGCAGGACGGACTACGGCCAGGCCTTCCGGGATTTCAAGGCGGGATGGCTCGACTTCGTGACCCCGAAGACGACGATTCTGATCCTGGGCGATGCGCGAAACAACCGCGGAAACCCGGAGACCGGGATCCTGAGACTCCTTCGAGAAAGAAGCCGCCGCATCATCTGGCTCAATCCGGAGCCCCCCACCTTCTGGGGTATCGGAGATTCGGAGATGAAGCGCTACGCCCCTTACTGTTACCTGGCCCGCGAGTGCAGCACGATCCTTCACATGCAGCGGGTCGTGGACTTTCTTCTCAAAACGAAGCAGTAAATCGCTCGGGGTGCGTGTTCACACGAGCGCAGAGCGACTTTCTCCCCGACAGTAGGGTTCTCGAAGACAAATGAAGCCGGATCCGGGCAAGGCCGGAGCCGGCTTCATGGCTGACCTAAAAGCCGCGTCAGCTTTTCAGCGAATATTTCTTGACGATGTCATTGTAGTAGGCCTTCTCCGAGATGCTGCCCCAGGTGCCCACCACTTTCTGGAATTTCTTGAAGTCTTCGTTCACTTTCTTGGCCATGGGGCTCTTGGCCGCCTCCTCTTCCCGGACCTCTTCTGCAAACTGCCGCAGCTTGTTCAACACGGCGTCGGGGAACTTGATCACTTCCACCTTGTGCTTGGTGATCAAGGTCTGAAGCGCGGCACCGTTGAACCCGTCAAACTGAGTCAGTATCCAGACCTCGCTTTCGAAGCAGGCCGCGTCGATGATGTGCTTGAGGTCCGCGGGAAGGGAATCATACGCCTTCTTGTTGAAGAAGTACTCCAGGACCGAGCCCGGCTCGTGCCAACCGGGATAGTAGTAATACTTGGCGGCCTGGTAAAAACCCATGCGAAGGTCGTGCATGGGGCCCACCCATTCGGTGGCATCGATAACGCCGCGCTCCAGGTTCGTAAAGATCTCGCCTCCGGGTGTGAGGACCACGGTGCCCCCGGCCTTGGCCACCACCTTGCCGCCAAGCCCCGGGATCCGCATCTTGAGGCCCTTGTAGTCGTCGATGGTGTTGATCTTTCGGTTGAACCACCCGCCCATCTGGACGCCCGTGGAGCCGCCCGGCCTGGGGACCAGGTTGAAAGGCGCGTAGGCCTCTTCCCAGAGTTTCAGACCGTTTCCCGAGTGCATCCACGCGTACATCCCCTGTGCATTGAGACCGAAGGGCACAGCACAGAACCACTGAGAGGCCGGTTCCTTGCCCGCCCAGTAATAGGACGCGGAACTTCCCACCTGCACCGTCCCATTGGAGACGGCGTCGAAGCTCCCGAAAGGCGGGACGAGTTCTCCTCCTGCATAGACTTCGATCTTGAGCCTGCCGTCGGACATCTCTTCCACGCGCTTGGCGAAGCGGTCGGCGCCCGTTTGCAGGACCGGCAGCTTGGGCGGCCAGGTGGTCACCATGCGCCACCGGTAGCTCTTCTTGGCGATCACTGCGGGCGCCTGGATGGCCGTGGCGGCCACGGCGGCCGCGGTTCCCGCTCCTGCCTTTTTCAGGAATTCACGTCTCTTCATCGCAGTCCTCCTTGGATTTTGGGTTGTTAAGCGCGGCGCACATGTCCTTCAGTTTAGGCGAGGAAAGGCCCGACGTCAAGCGGGGATTCCCATGGGATTTCCCGGTACGCCGCCTAGTCTCCAAACACCACCTTGGGAAGCCATGTGGCCAGTTCCGGGAAGAACACCACGATGGCCAATCCAACCAGTTGAAACGCCACAAACGGGATAATCCCGCGATATATATGCCCCGTGGTGATCTCCGGGGGAGTTACCGCCTTCAGGTAAAAGAGAGAAAATCCGAACGGAGGCGTCATGAAGGACGTCTGGAGGTTCACCGCCAGGAGGATACAGAACCATACCGGGTCGAAGCCGAATTCCAGCATGATCGGCGCCAGCACGGGCACGTGGATGAAGGTGATCTCGATGAAATCCAGGAAAAACCCCACGAAAAAGATCACGCCCATCACAATGGCAAGGACCGCCGCGTGACTGTATTTGTGGGCCAGGGCCCCCAGGAAATTCCGCACCAGGTGATCACCGCCCAAGCCCCGGAACACGAGGCCGAAGGCCGCGGCCCCGCACAGGATGATGAAGACCATGCAGGTGAGCCTCGTGGTAGTGATCATGACCTCGCGGAGGAGCTGGAGATTGAACTTCCGGTTGACCGCGGTCAGCAGGGTGGCGCCCACGGCGCCCACGGCGGCGGCCTCGGTGGGTGAAGCAATGCCTGCGAAGATGCTGCCCAACACCGCCACCATGAGAAACAGGGGAGGAATCATGGCCTTTCCCACGCGCAGGGCCAGATCTCGAGAGGAAATGGCATCCAGCTCTTCCCTGGGAAGGGCAGGCGCCACACCCGGTCTCGTGTAAGCGGCAATCAGGATGTAGATGATGTAGAGGATCACCAGCAGGAGCCCGGGTAGGACCGCGCCCACGAAGAGGTCCCCCACGGAAACTCCCACGATGTCCCCGATGAGCACAAGAACAATGCTGGGCGGGATGATCTGCCCCAGGGTCCCGGAGGCGGAAACGGTGCCCGTGGCCAATTCCGGCTGGTAATTGCGCCGTAGCATAGTCGGCACGGCCAAAAGTCCCATGGTCACCACCGTGGCTCCCACGATCCCGGTGGACGCGCCCAGGAGGGCCCCCACCACCACCACGGAGATGGCGAGCCCGCCGCGCAGCCTCCCGAACACCATGCCCATGGTGTCCAGCAGCTCTTCGGCCAGGCCCGATCGTTCGAGCATCACCCCCATAAAAACGAAAAGCGGCACCGCCGCCAAAGTCACGTTCGTCATCCGGCCCCAGATTCTCAGGGGCAAGAGGTCGAAAAAGGACCACCCAAACCCGATCAGCCCGAAGAAGAGCGCCGTTCCCAGCAATGTCATGGCCACGGGGAACCCGAACATGAGCAGGATGCTCATGGCCAGGAACATCCATCCGGCGAGGTATTCCATCAGGAACCCTCCTCGGGCGGCGCCTCAAGGCCCAAGATTTGAAACAGGCTGTGCAAGCCGAGTGAAATTCCCTGAAAGGTGAAAAGAACGAAGCCCACGGTGATGGTCCCCTTGAGGATAAAGCGGAACGGGATCCCGCCCGGGTCCGGCGACCCTTCCATGATGATCCAGGAATTGTAGGTAAACTTGGCGGAAGTAATGATGACCATGATGCAGCCTGGGATCAGGAAAAAGATGGTCCCCAGCAGGTTCGTCCACGCGCGCCCCTTGGGGCTCATCCTCTGGTACACGATATCCACCCGGACGTGGGCGTCGTAGAGCAGGGTATATCCTGCTCCCATCAAAAAAATGAACGCAAACAGATGCCATTCCAGTTCCTGCGTGAAGACGAAGCTCGTATTGAACAGATATCGCATCACCACGTCGATGAAGACCACGAGCACGAGACCCAGGGTCACCCAGGCGACACCCCGACCCACCCATTCGTTAACGCCATCGATCCATCTGCAGAGGTTTTTGAGGAAATTCAAATTCCTTCTCCCGGATCTCTATCGTGCGCGCATACTCTCGGCCTTTTCAGGGCATGGCGTGTATACTAGAAAAAGTAACGGGGGTCAAGGGGTTTCTGAATCGGGTTCAGATACGCCGTTGACTTGGCCCTCTTGCTTTCTGTAATATCCTCACTTCCTCTTGTCTTTCGTGAGCACGGAAAGCACCGGCGGAGTGCGTCAGTCCGAAAAACTCGGGAAGGAACCTAAACCCTTGAAGAACACAGATCCCAGAGAACCCCTGAGTCCCAGAGAAAAGAGGCTCCTCCTCATCACCTGTTTCGGCCATTTCATGAGCCACTTCAACATGCTCGTATTTCCGGCGGTGGTGATCCCTTTGTCCAACCGACTGCACCTGGACATGGCGCAAGTACTGGGACTTTCTTTCTGGATGTACCTGCTCTTCGGCCTCATGGCGCTTCCCTGGGGAATCATAGGGGACCGTGTAGGGGCGAAATCTTTGATGATGTTGTTTTTTGCCGGCGCAGGCCTGAGCGGTCTTGCGGCTGGTTACTTGCTCGACTCTCCGCCCGCATTTTCGGCGACTCTCGCGGCCCTGGGGCTCTTTTCGGCGATTTACCATCCCATAGGCCTGGGCCTTATCGCCAAGGAAATGGAGCGGGTGAGTATAGGCATGGGATATAACGGCATGTTCGGGAACCTGGGACTCGCCATAGCGCCCCTCCTTGCAGGCCTGGTCACTTGGATCTGGGGTCCGCGGGCCGCTTATCTGATGGTGGGTATCATGAACCTGGCAGGAATCGCAATGCTGGCGCGCTTTCCCCTCTCACGCTCCGCTCCCCGGCAGGAGGACCCGGACGGGACTGACAACGGCCTCCTTGGTCCCTTCGTCATCCTCCTCGCCGCCATGATGCTGGGGGGGTTCGTATATCGCGGGGGCACGGTGGTCCTTCCCGCCTATTTCGAGCTCAAGAATCAGGGGATATACACCGCACTGGCCGGAGTCTTCGGAGCAGGCCTTTCAGGAAACCTGGTGGCCACCACCATCACCTCCATGATCTTCCTGGTGGGGATGCTGGGCCAATACACCGGCGGCCGGGCGGCGGAGCGTTTCGATGCCCGGCGCGTCTATCTGATCTTTCACTGCGTCACCATCCCGGCCGCGTTGCTCATGAGCGTGGTCATGGATCTGCCTCTGGTATTGTCGGCCACGGTCTACTTTTTCTTCCTCCTGGGAATGCAGCCTGCGGAGAACACCCTGGTGGCCGCACTCACGCCGCGCCGCTTTCATCACTCCGCGTTCGGAATGAAATTCGTGCTGACCTTCGGAGTGGGTTCCCTGGCCGTCAAGGCCGTGGGGAGCATCGAAAAAGGCTGGGGCATCGAATCGGTCTATCCGGCTCTCGGTCTCGTCTCGGTGGTGTTGGTGGCCACCATCTTCCTGCTGATCAGGAAAACGGGGGATCTGAAGACCTGAGGCTGTCCGGCTCTCCACTGCGCCGATCCCACATCCAATGGATCCAGGCCGCCAAAAACGCCCCGGCCCCGTCGGCCGCAAGGTCTGCGAACGAGGCGTCTCTTCCGGGCACAAAGGATTGGTGAAATTCATCGAGTGCGCCGTAAGCAGCCGCGGCTACTGCTGCGATGAGGGCCCACGAGAGCCTTACGGAGGCGGCTTCACCGCGTGCGGTGCGGGCGTAGAGCAAGGCCAAGACCCCGAACACGGCAGCGTGCATCAATTTGTCCTGGCCCTGGAACAAATCCGGTCCCGGCACATCGCGGACGGAGGATGCCGAAAAGATGAGGGCCATCCAGCCCAGGGAAAGGAGGGCGAAAACGGTTCTTTTTTTCACGCCTTATGAACTCCATTCCCGCCGGGTATCAGAGATACCCTTTCTGGCCCAGGAAGAGCATGATCTCCTGGGCCGCCTCCTCGGGGGAGATGTCGGTGGTATCGATTCTGACTTCGGGGTTTTCCGGGACCTCGTAAGGATCGTCCACTCCGGTGAACCCCTTTATGAGACCGGCCCTAGCCTTGGCGTACATGCCCTTGCGATCCCGCTTCTCGCACTCCTCCACAGGGGTGGAGACATGCACCTCTACGAAGCCTCCGTAGTTCTCGATTTCCGAGCGGACCTCCCGCCGTGTGGCCGCGTACGGCGCGATGGGCGCGCAGATGGCTATCCCGCGGTTCTTGGTGATTTCGCCCGCCACGAAACCGATTCTTCGTACATTGATATCCCGGTGTTCCTTTGAAAATCCCAGTTCGCTGGAAAGATTCCGGCGCACGATATCACCGTCGAGGAGAGTGACGGGACGATCTCCCATCTCCAGGAACCGCGAATAAAGGACACGGGCTATCGTGGACTTGCCCGCGCCCGAAAGACCTGTGAGAAAAACGGTGAAACCCTGGCGCTGGGGACTCGGATAGGCGCGGCGCAATTCGGAGACTACCTCAGGAAAAGTGGCCCACTCCGGAACCTTCCTGCCGGCCCGGATTCGTCTTCGGATGTCCGACCCCGAAAGAGAGATGGTCTGAAGACCTTGGGGGACCCGATCGAGGGTCCTGTATTCGTCCTCGAAGGGCAGATAGACCATCTCCTTGAAAGGCACCACCTCCACCCCGATTTCCTCTGCATACCGCTCCGCCAGGACGCACGCCTCCTCCTTCCCGTAAAAAGGTCTACCCCCGCCGTCCGCACCTGGACTCGCATGATCCCGGCCTACAATGAAATGTGTGCACCCGTAATTGCGGGCAATGATCATATGCAGGAGGGCTTCCCTTGGGCCGGCCATGCGGGCCGCCAGGGGCAGGAGGTTCAGGAGGAAGGAGTCCGGAGGGTAGTGTTTCACCACGGCCCTGTAACATCTGGCCCTGGTGTAATGGTCGAAATCACCGGGCCCCGTGGTCCCTGCCAGGGGCAGCAGGAGGAGGTTGGCCTTGGCCCGTCTCATGGCCTCGAGGGTCATCTCGAACTGGGCCCGATGAATTGGGTTTCGCGTCTGAAATCCCACCACGCGGTGCCAGCCGAGTCTTCGGTAAAAGGATCTGATCTCGGGGGGGGTGAGCCGAAGCTGCTTGAAATCAAAATGAAGAGGAAGGCTCAGGACCTCCACCCGGCCGCCCATATAAAATGCGGGGCCCATCCCCTTGAGATATGCCACGCCCGGATGCGCCGGGTCCTGCGTCCCGTACACGCGCTCGGCCTCCTTTTCGGGCTCCGCCGGCCAGAGGTCTTCCACGTGCATCACGGCCAGGAGAAAACCTTCAGGATCCCTGAGACAGACCGATTGGCCTGCCTCAAGTCCACGGGCTGTGGTCTCCGAGATATGCAGACACACGGGCAGGGGCCACAGGAGCCCGCTTTGCAGTCTCATGCGGTCCAGCACCGACTCGTAGTCGGGCCGTGTCATGAATCCCTGGAGCGGGGAAAACACGCCCGTGGAAATGAGTTCCAGGTCGCAGAGCTGGCGCTCGTTCAGTGTGATGTCAGGGAGGCTCAGGGCGATCTCCTTGAGTAGTGCGGCCCTGTCAGCGTCCACCGATCGATCGACGAGCGATCCCCCGTATGGTTCCGTCAATGCAACATGCTTCATGGTGAACCTTCAACCCGGCCTTCAAAACTGCCTATGAACTCCATCCCCCGTGGGGGGCGGTGCGTCCCGCGGGGAGGGCAAGTCTCGCTGCGTACACGGATCCCGCTCGAGATCAGGGCCCCCGGAAATGAGCCGACCCTTATGTATCATCCTTCTTGAGACGGGAAAAAAGGGATGGACGCCTCCCTTCGGAGACGGAACTTTCCTTTGGTTCCCTTGACTTCATCCGGCCGCTCAACTGAATGATTCTCAGTACCAGCCGCATACGGCTCTCCATGCTAGTCTTCAGCATTCGGAAAAGTTCCGCCACTACCTGGTCCCGCTCATCACGCCTTCGGGAAAGCATGGTCACCCGCTGGTCGAGCCCCTCCAGAAGTCCTTCCAGGAAACGCACTCGGCTCTCCATTCGGCCCAGGCGTTCTTCCCAGCCCGCAGGTGCCGTTTCCGCGGGTCCTACCGATTCCCTGACCGGAGCCGTCTCATCTTCAGCCCTGAAAAAGATCCCGGCATTCTTGCGCTCCTCGACCACGGTCTCGATCAAGTCCCGATCGATGCGTGCCGCCTCATCCGCGAAACCATACACCAGCGCCGTGTCACAGAGGATGTTGATGATCCGCGGTATGCCCCGGGAGTATTCATGCACCGCCCGGATCGCCTCCGGCGTGAAGATCTCAAGGTTTCCGGACCCTGCCACATGAAGCCGGTGTCGTATGTAGTTTGCCACCTCCTCGGAGGCCAGGCCGTTGAGGTGGCAGTGGACCGTCACCCGTTGAGCGAACTGCTCCATGCCCGTGCGCATCAGCTTGAACTTCAGTTCCGGCTGCCCCACGAGGATGATCTGGATAAGGTGGTGTTTCTCCGATTCCAGATTGGAGAGCATGCGGATCTCTTCCAGTGTCTTTGCGGGCAGGTTCTGGGCCTCGTCAACGATGAGTACCACACGTTTGCCGGCGGCGAACTGAGCGAGAAGAAACGCGTTGAAGGCGTCCAGCATCTCCGCCTTGTCCTTGCCGGCCACCGCGATCTCGTATTCCTGGCAAATGACCTTGATTAACTGGGCCGGAGACACATCCGTGTGGGTCACGATGCCCACAAGGATGTTCTGCTGAATCTTTCGAAGCAGAAAATTGATCAGGGTGGTCTTCCCCGATCCGATCTCGCCGGTGATGACCACGAATCCCTTGTTTTCAGAAATCGCGTATTCCAGGTGGGTATAGGCGTTCTCATGACCCTGGCTCATATACAGATAGTCAGGGTCCGGCAGCAAATTGAACGGTTTTTCCTTGAACCCGTAGAAGGACTCGTACATGGAATTCTCAATCCCGCGCCTTGTTGAACACGGTGCCCACGAGAGGCCTGTCCCGGAGCAACTCCAGGGCTCGCGTGAGGTCTTTCCTGGTGCATTTTTCCGCCTCAACCACCAGGAGCACTCCGTCCACGAACCGCGAGAAAGAGATTGGATCCGCCGAGGTGAGCAGCGAGGAGCAGTCGAATATGATGAATCGCTCGGAGTAACGTTCCTTCATCTCCTTGACCAGCGACTCCATCCGCGGCGCTCCCAGGTGTTCCGACGAATTGGGCAGGGCCTTTCCCGCGGGCAGAATGGTCAGCTTTTCGATGCCGGGATTCACCATGAGATCCGCGATGTCGGCACCGCCCACCAGGTGGTCCGAAAGTCCGCCGTCTTCCTTGAACCCGAAGTACCTGTGAATGGACGGTGTCCTGAGGTCCGCATCCACCAGCAGGACCGTTCGGTCCAGTTCCAGGGAAATGCTGACGGCAAGATTCACGGCGGTCAACGTCTTGCCCTCCCCGGGACCGGGGCTCGTGACCAGGAGGCTGTTTCCGCTCAATTCTTTCATCCGCTTGAGAATCTGAGTGCGAAGGATCTTGATCTGGTCGGTCATTCTATTGTCGGGAAACAGGGAGACGATCTTGTTCTTCCTGAGGGTGGACGGATCCACCTGGATGACCTTGGTGCGCTGATACACCGGGTTGATTTCATGCCGGTCCGGCCCGGGCGGTGTCGCGGCCTTTTGGCCCGACTCCACGCGTTGCGCTTCCCGGTCCTCCTGTCCCGGGAGACCCGCACCCGCCTGATCCATCCTGCGCGTTTCCTTGGCCTTCTCCAGGGCCTTTTTCAGCTTGCTCATGGCTTTTCCTCACTAAGATTTTTGGTCCGCTTCGCCGTGCGCGGCATTCCTGCGCGGCGTTCTCACCTAGATTCCCATTCCGAGCGCGATCCGCCGCTGCACCTTGATCCACAGGATATCGAGAGGCATCACAAAGGCATTGACCAGCGCCAGGCACGCGGCGATCAGGCCCAGGACCAGGAGAAGCAGGAGGACCCTTTTGGCTAGCCTTGCGCGCCGCTCCCGCGCCGTTTCGGTCAGCGAAATCACGGAGAGAACCGGCGCCCCCGAAAGTGCGGCAAGTTCCTCGGGGCTCTTGATGGTCTGATCCAGGCTTTCCCTGCCCGCCGCCATCCCGACGCCGGCGCCCAGTGCCAGCACGAAGCCTATTAGAATGATGGCAAGGCGATTGGGCTTGTCCGGCTTTTCCGGAAACTGGGCCGGGTCGATGATTGTGAACCGCTCTCCCCGCTGGGTCTCCTCCATGCCCTGGGCCACCCGCGCCTCCATCAGCTTGTTTGCGATCTCATTGTACCTCTGCTTGGCCATCTCATAATCCCGGGTCAGGGCGTTGTACTGCTTTTCCACCAGGGGCGCCCGCGCGATCTTGCGTTCCAAGCCGCGCAATTCCTTCCTTATGCGGGCCTTTTCCTCCAGAAGGCTTTTGATCTCCATCTCCGCGGAGGCGATCTGGGTCTTCAGGTTGATATAGGCCGGATTGTCCGGTTTCGCTTCCTCCTTCGAGGCCCGTGTCACAGATTTGGATGCGGCCACTTCAGCTTCTAGCGCCGCCTCTTCCCGGGCCAGCCGGACGACGTCGGGATGCTTATCCCCGAGCTTCCCCTTCAATTGGGCCAGCTTCCCCCGCACATCCTCAAGCCGCCGGAGCTTCGCGGTCTGGTCTTCCGTGTCTCCCACCTGGGCCTCCAGTTCACTAATCTCCTTCTTCAACTTCCTGATGTCTGGGTGTTTTTCAGACAGGCTGGCCCTGAAGCTGACCAACTGGAGACGCAGGAACTTGAGGCGTTCCTTCGGGTTCATGATGGTTTTGCCTTCTTCCGTGACTACGGGAGTCAGGGGATCGACGCCGGCGATCTGTCCCTCCAAGTAGATCTTTCGCTCCTTGAGGGAACGAAGCTGCATGTCGAGATTGTCCAAATCGCGGTTCAACCGCGAGACGGCCTGCATGTTGATGGCGTTGTATTCGGGCAGCTCACCGATGTGCGCCCTCTTGAACTTCGTAATCTTGTTTTCCAGCTCGTCGATCCGCCCTTTCAGTTCCTCCAGTTCCTGTTCGAAGAAGGAGGTGGTGTTGCTCGCCCTCTGCTCACGTGTCTTCAGGTTCTCCTCCAGATAGAGTGAAGCCAGGGTGTTGGTCACCCTCTGGACCGCACCGGGATCTTTTCCCTCATAGGAGAGTGTGAAAGCAATGGTGGCGGGACTCTGCCGGCCGGAGCGCTTGTCGATCACATCCGCGCTTATGGTCTCCAAATGGATGTCGTCCCGCATCTGCTCAATGATCTCTTCCGTCGTGTAACGGTCTCTCAAGTCCCGGTACAGCCCGAAGCGATTGATGATCTCCAGCAAGTTCGTGCGGCTCATGATCTGCTGGGTGATCATCTGCAACCGCTCCTCCACGTAACTCGTAACCGTGGTCTTGACGTATTCGGGAGGAATCTGTTGTTCCTCTATGAGGATCGTACACTGGGATTTGTAGATGGGGGGCAGGAGAAAGGCCACCGTCACGCCAGCGGCCAGGATGAGCAAGAACGTGACCAGAAAGCTCTTGCGGCGCCTCCTGAAAACGCCTTTCAAGTCCCTGAATTCCTCTCTTTCTTCGATCATCTCCATGGGCTACCTCTGTGTGTTCGTCGTGTTAGATCTTCTTGGGGAACCGGAAATTCACCGACACCCAGGCTCGATGCCGGTCCTTTTTCTGGTCCGTACTCAAGCTCTTGTCGTAATCATGGGAGTAATTATAACCAAACGATAGGGAATAGTCCTCCGTGAGTCGGTAGTGAAGAGAGGGTGTAAGGTCCACGTATCGCCGGTTCTCATCGTGAAACTTGCCCTCCGACTTCACGTAATAAAGGCTGGCCGAAAAGCGGGCCTCCAGTCGCTGGTGGAGCCTCAGGCCGGTGTTGGCATAAAGGCGCTGTCTTTCCACCGGCTCCCCGAAGGAGCTATAACTGAGATCCCTGTTGTATCCTGCGGTATAATACTGCGTCTCCCCTTGATGCTTGAGGGATATATCCGCGACCCATCCCCATTTCCGATCCTTCTCCTTCACGCGCGTATACGTAACCCCCACCGGAAACCCGAAGGCATTGTATACGACCTGGGGCTGTGTCAGGGTGTAATCGATATATGTGCGCCTCACCCCCAAAAAGGCGTTGGTGCTCAAGGTCTCGGTAAAAAAATGGGCCACGCCCACGGAAAGTCCATAGTTGTCCACCTCACTGGCCTTGGACTCGGTATTGGAGTAATAGGGCTGGAGGATCCATTCGCTTCGCTCGTTCTTCATGCGGCGCTTGTAGGAACCCACCACGGAATCGTAGGTATAGTCGATGTTCCCCCGCCAGTCGTACCGGTAGTCCCCGTGGAAGTAGTCCAGAGCGGCCTCCGAGAGCAGGTCGGGGCTATAGCTGACTCCCCCGCCGCCCGTCCAGCGGTTGCGGTCGGCCCGCACCCCTACCAGGCCCGTCTCTTCCAGCTCGGACTCCAGAGTTGTGTCTTTGATGTAAGATGCCCTGCCCGTAACGGTCCACCTCTCAGTGCACCGGTAGGTCCCGTCGAATTCATAGCGCTGATTTTCGGTATCCAGTTGATCCTCCTCCGCATACCGCACCACGTCCACCAGCGCCCGGCCGTCCGCCTCCAGTCGTTGTGTACTGTAGTCGAACGTAATTCCAGGGCTCACGGTGGCGATGTAGTCGTCCTGCTCATTCCTGCGCAGGAAGGACACATTGTCATTGTACTCCCCGCGCACATCGAGCGAGGGCACCAGGGTCATGTCGGCGCCCCGCGCCGGGGTCGACCCCAAAAGGATCCCTGTGGCCACGAGAAAAAGGCCCACAGGGAATAAAAACAAGATAGTCCGTTTCATTGCCCCCCCGAATTCAAGCATTAACACATGTGAAGGCACCATGCTTCGGCCGGACAGGGCGCCCTTCAGGGGACCACCACCACGTCCCCGCGCTTGAGCACGATGTTCTGATCCAGGGCCTTGCCTTTTTCCACGTCCTTGTAATTGAAGGGAATCTTGCGAGTATTGCCCCCTTCCTGCCGCAGGATCAGGATCTTGCCCGCCGATGCATACGGATTGAGGCCGCCTGCCATGGCAAGAATCTGCATCACATTGGTTTCGAGGTCGATGGGAAACACGCCGGGCTTGTTCACCTTGCCGATCACGTAGGCGGTCAAACTGTTGATCTTGAGCAGCATGACAGTCACCGTGGCGTCAGGGACATAGTCGGCCAGCTTTCGCTGCACCTCGGCCCGTAGCCCCGCTACCGTGAGGTCCCTCACATCGATGTCACCTATCAGTGGGAAGGAAATCACCCCATCGGGCGGCACCAGCACCTCCCGGCTCAGGGATTCGTCTTTCCACACGGAGATCTCGAGGACATCTCCCGGTCCGATCCGATATTTCATCTCCGCCGCGCCCCCCGCACCTGCCAGGAACACGAAACACACGCATGCCACCCCAATGAAAACCCATTTCTTCATTTTCCATACCCTCTGCTACCGTCTCATGGTTGGCCCCGCACAGGGGATTCTCTCACATTCCTTTCCCGTCACATACTGAATTAATCATTTTTATCCTTGATTGGATCATTTTGTCAATTCACATTTCATTTCCCGTGAATTCGGCTCTCTCTGCCTTGAGGCGACCCCGACATTGGAGTCCCATGTGCACAAATGGGACGATTTGAGCTCGATCGGATGCCGCAAGGCATGAAAATTCCGTGGATTCTCTGTCTTCATCGGTTGGAGGCGGGCATTGCTTAAGTACCTTTTGGAATAACAAGTTACTTGAGTTTTCATGCAATATATATTAGTTTCCGTTACGGCCCGTGGTTCTGGTACGGGATGTCTTCACAGGAGTCAGGGCCCGGCCCCCGACCCGTGGCGTGACGGGTGTCTGGAGCTTTCGCGGGGGGGGGGCGAAGGCGGCGCGGAAGAGAGGAAAAGACGTGAAGCTCCATCGATTTCCCAAGAAGATCCGTGAGCGTCTGGTGCCCGAACCTTTCGGAACCATGCGCTACCAGTGCCTCGGATGCGAAGAGTCATTCGGCATCGAACGCCTGCTTTACACCTGCCCCGCCTGCGGCAGCGTCCTCATGCTCCGCCACGAAGATGAGGAATCCCTTGTTCGGGTGGGAGGTGAGGTGTGGCGGGACCTTTTCGATTATCGCCGGATGCTGAATCACCCTCCCCTGAAAGGGATCTTTCGTTATTACGAGTTCATCGCCCCGGTCATCCCGCTGGAGGAGATCGTTTACCTCGGCGAAGGCCACACGCCGCTTGTGGAGGCCAACTCCACCTTGCAGGAATTGGCGGGTGCATCATTCTATTTCAAGAACGACGGCCTTAATCCGAGTGCCAGTTTCAAGGACCGGGGCATGGCCTGCGCCCTGAGCTATCTCGCTTACATAGCCGAAAAGGAACATCTGGAGAGCCCCCTGGCCATCTGCGCCTCCACCGGAGACACCTCAGCGGCGGCAGCACTTTACGCCTCTTACCTGGGGCCGCTGCTCAAATCCGCCGTGCTGCTGCCCAAGGGCAAGGTTACGCCTCAACAGCTTTCCCAACCCTTGGGGAGCGGGGCCAAAGTACTTGAAATTCAAGGTCTTTTCGACGATTGCATGAAGGTGGTGGAAGCCCTCGCCGATCAATACCATGTGGCTCTTCTCAATTCCAAGAACAGTTGGAGAATTCTCGGGCAGGAATCCTTCTCATTTGAAATCGCACAGGATTTTGACTATGAGGTGGGAGACAAGGCCGTGATCCTGCCCATTGGAAATGCCGGCAACATAACAGCGGTCATGAGTGGATTTCTAAAATTCCACCGTGCGGGAATCATCGAGAGACTCCCCCGGATCATCGGTGTGCAGTCTTCTCATGCGGATCCTGTCTACCGCTATTATCTGGAACCCGAGCCCCATCGGAGACGATTTCGTCCCGTCAGCGTCAAGCCCAGCGTGGCCCAAGCGGCCATGATCGGCAACCCGGTCTCCATGCCGCGCGTCATCCGCCTTGTCGAGGACTACAACGAAGCCGCAGGCGCCCAGCGCGTTTTCGTGGTGCAGGTCTCCGAACAGGAAGTAATGGACTCCATGATCCTGGCAAACCGTAACGGGCACGTGGTATGCACCCAGGGCGGCGAATCACTGGCGGGCCTCAAGGAGGCGGTCCGAAGGGGGATCCTTGCAAGAGGGGAGACGGCGGTGCTCGATTCCACAGCCCACATGCTCAAGTTCGCATCCTTCCAGGAGATGTATTTTGAAGACCGTTTTCCCCCGGAGTTCGAGGTCACCCCGGATCCCGGCCTCCGAAATGCCCCCCTGGAAGTGCGGCCGCCCGGGCTCCAGCGTTACCCGCAGCCAGGAAGCCCCCTGGAAGGCGAGGAACTGGCTGATTTCGTGGAAAAGATGGCCGAGGAAATCGCCCGGATCCTCGGGTTGAAACGCAAAGGGTAGAACCACTCCATGCCCAAGGTCAGGATCCTCGTGGTGGACAAGACGCGTGCCGCCTTCTTGCGTGACGGCATTGACTTTTATTGCGAACGCATCTCCCGGTACCTTCCGCTGGAGTGGGTGGAAGTCAAGCCCGCGAGAATGGGCCCCTCCAGCTCCGTGTCCAAGGTGCTATCGCAGGAGGCCAAGGGAATCTCCGCCCGGCTTTCGGCGCAGGATGCCAACGTGGCCTTGGATCGCAAGGGCAAGGCCTTGGATTCGGTCTCTTTTGCGCGATGGTTCGAAGATCTCTTGGCCCAGGGCAGGCAGATTACCTTCGTCGTCGGCGGGGCTTACGGCCTGGCTCCGGAGATCCTGAGACAGACCGACGCGGTCCTGTCCTTGTCGCGGCTGACCATGACCCATGAAATGGTGAGGGTCGTGTTCCTGGAACAGCTCTACAGGGCGATGACCATCATCCGTGGGGAAAAATACCACCATTAGCGGAATGGAGAAAAAGATGGCCGGCGCAGGAGAAGCAAGGCAAATATGGAAGCGAAAAACCTGTATTCAGCGGTAGTAAATGAGGATTTTGAACGGAATTTGAACCTCGGCATCGGCAGGTGCACCATTTTTTCACCAGCCTGCAAGGAGAGGGGAAACTCGGAAAAGGGAGGCCGTAGGGGAGACGGACTCTAGGTGACCTTTTCGTCTCACTCGGTCTCTCCCGCCTCCAGGGCCATGGCGATTTTATTCTTGAGTTCGGAAAGGTCGAAGGACTTGATCACGTAGAAATCCGCCGCAATGGATTTCATGTCCTCTTTGAACGTGTCATAGGCGGTGCAGAGGACCACCGGGAGATTGTAAAAACGGTTTCGAATATCCTGGAGCAGATCCAGACCGTTGTAATCCACCATCTTGATGTCCAAGACCACCAGGTCCGGCTTTTCCTCTTCGATCCTTTCGAGCAGTTTGTAGCCGCTTTCAGCCGTGATCACTTCATATCCCGCCTCCGTGAGTTCCTCCGAGTAGAGGTATCGGATGTGCTCCTCATCGTCCACAATCAATATTTTCGCCATGGTTTCATCTCCTCGGAGCTGATCGGGAAGCACCCCGTTACCCTGCTTTGTCCTCTCGCGCGCTTCCCGGGGGGGGACAGCTTCATTGCGGAATTGTCAAGCATAAGGACTGAATGACCATCCAGCGGCCTCGGCCCATGCCCAAGGACCGATCTCGTTCCCCACCCCTCGGACTCTTCCCGTGGGGCGTGGGGGAGTTTGCGGCAAATTGTCACCAATGTACAATAAACCACCGGTCTTTGCAAGCCATACCGCCATCTGAAACAGGCTGCCCGACCCGAAACGCCCCTTCCCCATCGCCCCCACGAAGCACCTTTCTTCCCGCCCCGACACCGGCGATGCCGTAAGCGGGCCGTCCCCCGACTCTCCTCACACGCACGGTCAAATCCTTTTACCACACGGCGCACGGGCAGAACAACAACAAAACCAGGCGGACGACCACTCCCACCCTTTACAGGAGGCCTCCAGGGGGACTATAAAGTGGGTGTCCTTTGGCCTGCGGAAAACAACAGTAGCCCCCTCTCTGTACCCGCACCGACGGAAACGGTCTGAGGCTTCCAGAGGCAACCAGGCTGCGCCATGGCTGAACACGAAGTGACCATCTACCGGCATCCCAACCCCGAAATCCGCTCATTTCTCACGCGTGAGCCCCTCTCCCCCCCCACCCTTTGGGTAGGCAGACGCCCTTTTAAGAGTGAAGACATTGCACGTCTCAAGCGCCTGGACCTTGTGGCGGCCCAGTTGATCAGAAATCTCGCGGACATCCCGGGGATCGAGGAGATCCGTCTCAAGCCCAAGGAAATCCGCGTGAAAAAAATACCCGACGCCTCATGGGAACAGATCGAGGCGCGGGCATTGCAGGATATCCGAGGGGCCCTGAGGCGGCGCAAACTGCACTTGGTTTCGCGTGGTTAACCTTCTCGATGAAGAATCAAAATCACTCTGTCGGATTTCGTGTGGGCAGGGCGATCGATCGGGGGAGGTTATCATGGTTCAAGGGCCCTTGCGCCCCCGCCTCACCACGGTGGCCTTGGCCAGGATTTCCCCTGCGCTCTGATTTCCCATGAGCGTAGTGTGCAGGCCCACTGCCAGTGGGAACCCCTTTGCGTCCTCGCCAACCTAGGCTTGGCCAATGGCGAGGACCGTTGCGGTCACGTCAGCCAACCAAAGCATGGCGCCTGCCTGGACCGTCCCGTAAGTGTTGCGCACCCCGTTCGCGCCCGACATCCGGCTCAGGATCCGATCCTCGCTCCGCTTCTCATGGTTCCACTGGGCAGACCTCCTAAGTTTGACATACCACGTACCCTTCGCCACGAGCACAGGCGGTTGTCCCGGTCAACAAAACCGCCCAGGGCTGCTCTTTTCCCTGGATGATCCCCGCCGCGGGTCCCGTTGACACCGCGTGTTCCGTGATTATCGTTTGGGCAAAGAACAGGACAACTCCCATGGGTAGTTGAAGGAGAGGAGGTGAGCATCATGACGAGCCTGTTTGATTTGTTGCCTGCGGTACATATGGGTTATCACCCGTTGAACCTCTTGGATCGCTTTCTTGAAGAATGGCCGTTAACCGGCAATGAGCACGGGGGCTGGACACCGCCTGCGGATATCGCCGAGACCGACAAGGACTATCTGTTGAGCGTTGAACTGCCCGGAGTCGACCTGAAAGGTCTGGACATCACCTATTCCGAAGGCGTACTCACCATCAAGGGAGAGAAACGGAAAGAAGGACAAAACGGTCATACCTGTCACTTTTCGGAGAGATATGCCGGACCCTTCGAACGATCCTTCAGAATTCCTGAAAAGATAGATGTCGAGAAAATCGAGGCGTCTTATGCGGACGGCGTCCTGCGTGTGGTCATTCCAAAGCCGGAAGAAAGCGTTCCCAAGAAAATCGAAGTCCACTGAAACATGCGTGCCGCACGGGGGAAGATTCCGCCGTGCGGCACCTTTTTGGCCGCTCCTTCGTGGGACATTGCTCCTTCCGCCCGGCCCGTTCAGGTCTTGATTACGAAATCGTTATCGAATCCCCTTTCTGTCACCACATGGTCATCGGCAAGAAACCCGAACAAAAAGACACCTTCCCCCTTTAGCTATGACAACCAGTTGAATTCACACGTTTCTTTTATATTCAGCAGCACGGATGTTCACAGGCATCAATTTTGCACTTAATGGCTGCTGAAAAAGATCATATGGAGGTGCGGCATGATTTTCGGCGTGTCATCCACTCTGTCGGCGCTCGGGGCCCTCGACACCAAAACAGCCGTCCGGGCACACAATGTAGCCAACACATCCTCGGATGGATTCAAAAAGAGTCGTCCCGTACTGGAGGAAGGACCAGGTGGAACCGTGCGCGCCCGCGTGAGCAAGGTGGAAACGCCGGGGCCGCTCCTGCCGGTCCAGGGCGAGGAGGGCATGGAAATCCGGGAAGGCTCCAATGTAGACCTCACCGAAGAGATTCCCGATCTTATGCTCACCCGCAGACATTTCGAGGCCAACCTCAAGATCATCCAGACTGACGACGAGATGCTGGGAAGTCTTCTGGACATTGTGGGCTGAACCTGACTCGGGTGCCGGCCGCCCCGGGTCGGTCCTCCCCGCAAAGGGCCTCCGACGAGGAACCCCGCCTGAAGCTGCCCTGCGCGAGGCTGAGGGGGCGGAATTCAGAGCCGCTCGACCAAAACACTTGAGCGTTCGATCCCTTCCCTGTTAGGATGGAGACATGATGCTTGCCCTCGGCGGTCCGCCGCAAGACTCTCCGAGGTGTTTGGCGGCGTAGCAAGAACCCAGCGGGCGCGGCCGTCGCCGGTTCATACGTTTACAGACCAGTCAGGAGGAAGCCATGAGAACCCTCATTGCCTTGTGCCGTGCGGCCTTATGTCTCTTTATCTTCACGGGGTTGGCGGGACCCCTCCATGCGGCTGAAAAGGCCCGCTCCGCCGAACCCACAGTGGTCCCCTTGCACGAATACATGAAGATCCTGCGGGAGTACTACGGCGGGCGTCACATCAAGCTTGAACCGGAGCGGAGAGTCAAGACCGCGCCTCACCAAACGCCGGACCTTTCCGCATGGGAGAGGACCTTGAACGAGGCGGGACGTTTCCAAGCCGTTGACGTCTTCGGGGGAAAGGCCGTGCTTATCCTGGACACCAGGCTGGGGCACATTTGGATCTGGGCCCTTCCGAGCGTCATTTACGCGGGCAGGGTGTTCCCGGGCGAAAAACCTGGGCAGGAAATCCTCTCCATTCCAGCTCCCTGATCGCCCGAGACCCCTGCTAACGCAATGCGATCTCCCGGAAGGGGAGACCGAGCCTTTGTGCCAGATCCTTGAGGGCGCTTTCGAGCGGTATTCTCCGGTTCTCCGGGTCTACGACCAACGTATTTTTGTCCGCCACCACAAATACCTGAAGCCTGCGGGGATCCAGGAAGCGCTCGGCGAGGCGGCGCAGATCTTCCGCCGAGGCCTCCATGTAGGCATCCTGGATCCTCTCCAGCGTATCCAACGGTTCCCCTCGAAGAAAATAACGCCCGTAGACATCCACGAGTTCCGATGGGGAGTCCACATTGAACACAAAACTGTTCAGGGCATCCAGCCGCTTCTGCTCCAAAAGGGTTCCAGGGACCGTGCGGCGGAGGGAGTCGAGGATCTGGGCGGTCTCACGCAGAGCACGGGCAGTCTGATCGCCCTTGCATCCAAGGTATGCCAAGACCATCCCGGCCTTCCATTTGAAGGCCTGATACGCCCATCCAGCATAGATGAGGCCCAGGTCATCCCGAAGCCGCGTCACCATCAATGAACCGCTTCCACCCAGGATATCGCTGAGCAGGCTTATTTTCCAGTAATTGGGGTCGTGCCGGTCCACGCTTCGGAGACTCAAGACGACCTGAGACTGCACCTGCCCCGGCTTATGAATCAGCGCCAGGACCGGGGGAGTCTCCGGGGGCGCCTGCAGTTTCCTTTCGGGGACCGCCTCTTGAGGGAAAGAGGCCAGCATATGTTCGATTCCCGAGAAGGCCTCTTCCGGGCTCAAATCCCCCGCCACGGAGATCACCATGTTGGAAGGGCGGAAATAGCGGCTGATGAATTTCCGCAAATCTCCCTCGCGGATTCCGGGGATGGTCCTAAGACCCATGAGCGGATCCCTGCCGTAGGGATGGCCCTTGAAACGCCAGATTTTCGCCTCCCTTGCGGCCACGGCGCGGGCGTTTCCGCCTTGCCTGGTGAGCCCGGCCAGCGCACGTCTTTTCACGGCCTCAAACACCGACGGATCGAAACGGGGCCTCAGGAGGATCTCCTCCAGAAGACCCAAACCAAGTCCCCAGTCTTCCCGCAATACGGAGAGGTGAACTGCCGAGGATTCTTCGCCCGCCGACACGGAAATGCGCACCGCGTTTTCATCCAGGATGCGGGCGAGTTCCTCGGGCGGGTATTTCTCCGTGCCCCCACGAATCAGGGTACCGTTCAGGAGGCCCGTCAAACCCGTTTGCGCATCAGGAAGGTCCACTGATCCCGCCTTTACGCGGACGGTCATGTCCACGAGGGGGAGTTCATGATCCGGCAGGTAGAAGACCTGGGCGCCCCGGATCCTGCGGCTCACGGCGGCCGGATAGCGGATCTTCCGGGGCTTTCGCCTGAAAGACAGGGGATGCCTCCACCCTTTCGGCGTGGGGAAACGGGAACGATTAACCATGAGGGCGGGGCTCTCCGGCCTGTGAAGCGAAGCTCCTCCCGCGCTTCGGACCTCGGTGTAGGTCTCGGGTGGTCGCTCGGGCTTGCCGCCCGGGACCACATACACGGTGGTCCGGTTTTCTTCACGTAAATATCGCCGCGCCACCCGCTGAACATCTTGAGCCGTTACACGCCTGATCTCAGCCAGGTAAGTGTTGATATACCGCCAGCCCACCTGGACCTCAAGGGTGGCCACTGTTCCGGCCAGATCCTCATTGCTCTTCATCTTGTCAAGGAAATCGCGCTGGGTGAGTTTGCGGACGCGTTCCAGTTCCCGTGAAGAGACAGGTTCCTTTTTGAGTTCTTCCACCTCCAGGAGCAGGCGTCTTTCCAGCTCCTCACATGCTCCAATATAGGCCTTTCTGCGATCACCTTCCCCGGATTTCGGCTCATTGGGAGATCCCCCTAAGACCACCATTCCACCATAGCGGTTGTCAGGGTTGTAGGCCCAGGCACTAACCGCCAGGCCCTTGTCCACCACGCGCCTGTCGAGCCTGGCGCTCCTGCCATGGCTCAGAATCATGGTAAGGACATCCAGGGCATAGAAATCCCCGGTTCCCATCTTCGCACCGTGAAACGCGATGCGGATCATGGGCGTTCGCGCCCCCTTAAGAAAACGGATTCTCTTCCGGGGGCCGGACTGTGGGGGCTCTTCCGTCACCCTTTCAGGTGCCCGAAAACCGGCAGGATACCGCCCGAAATAGATCCGGGCGAGATCTCGGGCCCTTTCGGCGTTCACGTCGCCAACAAGGACACAGACGGCGTTGGACGGGTTGTAGAATCTTTCATGAAACGCCTGGGCGTCACGGGTGTTGAATAGGGCCATGTCCGACTCCCACCCGATGGTGGGATTCCGATAGGGATGGGCGGTATAGGCGGTGGCATAAAGATCCAACCATGCGGCTCCTGCGGGATCGTTCACGTACCGAAAGGCCCATTCCCTCCTAACCACCTCTTTTTCCACATAGAACTCCCGCCACGAGGGCTCGAAGAGTTGCTCGCTGATCATGGAGAACCACAGTTCGAGCATGTCCGAGGGCACCGACGCCATGTACTGGGTCTGATCCTTTGTCGTATAGGCGTTTACCCCCACGGACCCGTTTCGCTCCAGTTGGGCGCTGAAGGAATGGGGCACGAAAATCTTCCGGACCTCGAGCCGGAGACGTTCCATCTCCTCCCGTTTCTCCCGTATCAAATCCTTGTCCGGGTTTCTCTTTCTCTCCTCGCCCAGAATCACCTGGTAGGCCGCTTCGATCCGCGATTGAAGAGCCTGGTCCCGTTCCGGGTCGAGGGTCCCGAAGTTCTTGGTCCCCTTGAACATCATATGTTCGAGAAGATGTGCTATGCCGGTCCTACCTGCATCCTCCAGCGCCGAGCCGGCCCGAATGGCGATCCTGCAGGCGACCTGCGGCACCGTGGGCCTTTCCACCACCAGAAAAAGCATGCCGTTTTCCAACTGAAACGATTTCACATTCAGGTGCAGCGAGGGACTCGGCCCCGCCCAAGAGGCGGGAAGGCAGAGCATAATTGTCAGCAGGACAACGAAAAGACGGACGAACATCATCGGAACCACCCCTTCTTGGAAAAATCATTTGGACAGGGAACCTCATTGAACACCCTGGGCGCGCCCCGAAGCGGAGCCCCGCCCAGGAATCCTTCCCCGCGACGCAGACAAGGTAACGGTGCTCCTGCACATTTGCAAGCCGATTGTGGCTCCCCCGAATGGATTGACACCCGCCACCCTTTCCATTAACCTTCCATGGATAATAAGGAACAAGCGGGGTTTCAAATTTTCAAAGAGAGGTCATCCTGCCATGAAGAACGCGACGCTTTTCTTTTTTTGCCTGTTTTTAATCTTTCCAGCCTCACAAAACGCAGATGCCGACGAGGTGATCAAAGGGCATTATTGCTACACTTATGGAGACAGCGAAAGCCTGCGCGAGGCCAAGGCGTTGACGAGGACTCTGGCCGTACGGGACGCGATTGAATCTTACAAGGTGTTTGTCGAAACCGCCAGTACTGTGAACAATTTCGCACTGACCAATGATCTGGTTCAGATCATCAGCTCCGGTTATCTGAAAAACGTTAAGGTCCTGGAGCAGACCGTGAAGGGCAGGACCATCTGCATGACGGTCCAGGCCGATGTAAATCCCGCCGAGATGGCGAAGGTGGTCAGAAAGGTGGCCAAGGAAAGGGCCGATCAGGTGGAGGCCCTCGGGGTGGATAACAACGGATGCCTGAAGATCCTCAAGGTGAAAAAAAAGGACCAGGAGGTCAAGGTGGTGGTGAAGGTACTGAAGCGGACGGGCGCGCTGGACACCGCTTTCGAACAAAACCAAAAACCTTGCTTCCGGGTGGGCATCGACTTCATGGATGAAGATGGAGACCCCATGAGCGGAGATTCGCAGTTCATTCATACCTCCAGGTCCGAAATGCTTCCCGGGGAGATCATCGCGGTCACATTTGAACTGCCGTGGGGGGCAAAAAGCTATAAGGCGTGGCTGCCCAAAGGTGAATGAGACGGACCGTGGACGTGCCGGCATGGGGGGAAGCGGGCAAGACTTGCGAGGATCCCCCGGTCTCTGAGGGTGTCTCGTTGCCGGCCGTCATTAATTGTCATCCCCCCTTCAGCGGCCATCGAATAATTGATGAACCAGCCCTGATCGGAGAGCAGCCGCCGACGTCCGGTCTCGCTCTGGATGCGGCCTTTAGAGGAAAACCCGCTTGACAAATGCCCCCCCTTTCTATACAACGCCAACCATCCGAACAGGGCTCCAAACCACACCTCGGCACGATATTTTGAGGGGTGATTCAATGGAGTTTCGGGTTATTTCACTATTTGAACAACAGGATACCGCATGAAAACAATCAGAGGGCTTCGAGTGCCCGGCCTCCAGGATGATGTGTCGCCGGCGGGATTCAGGCATCTACCGGTGCCGGAAAGGGTTGTGCTTCCTCTCGAATTTTCCCTCGGCAAGGTGAATCCGGTGGTTGAGCCGGGCCAGCAAATCCGCGCCGGGGAGTATGTGGGCAGGGACGAAAACCAAATGATCCCACCGGTGCGTGCCTCCGTCTCAGGTGTGGTGACCGAAATCACTCCCTGGCCTTCGGCCGACGGCCAAAAGCTCCTGTCCGTGGTGATCGAGGCAAACGGCGACGAGGAGGTGGTGCGGCTGCCCCTGAACGGTAACGGCGAATCAAAGCCGGAATCACTGCTCAGACGAATCGCTGAGGCCGGGATTCGTGAGGTGGATGCCTATGCCTGGCCCCTTGCCGTGAGGCTGGCGCAACCGTCCCTCACCCCGCCGATCCTGCTGCCCTTCGCCCCGGCCTTGAGGAAACCCGTCCGGTATTTGATCATCAACGGGATGGATCGACAACCCGGTGTGAGTGTGCGAAGGAACGCGATCCTGGCAGAGGAAAAGGAACTGCTGGAGTCCGTTCCTCTCCTGAAACAAATCACGGCAGCCGAGACCACCCTCATTACCATCTACAAGGATCAAAAACTTCCCGCGGATTTCGAGCGTAAAGTCTCATCCCTTGGTGCAGAACTGCTCAAATGCCCCCGGACATACCCGCTCGCCCTCAAGCAAGGGCTCATTCCTTATGTGACGGGAGAAAAACTGCCCGGGCCCAACGACGATGCCCGGAGCGTGGGGGCCGTCATGCTAGATGTGACCACCGCGCAAAGAATCGCAGCGGCCTGCAAGGAAGGCTACCCGGCGGTGGAGACGTCGGTGGAGATCATCGAACCCGCTCGAGGGGCCACCACCCATGTCAAGGTACGGGAAGGAACGCTTTTGGAAGATCTGCTTGCTCAGCTCCCCGATCGGCCCCAGAACCCGGCGAAAACGATTATCGGGGGGCCCTTTCTGGGCTATGCCCAGTATCAGTTTCGTATACCTCTCACCCAGCAGACGGACTCGGTGGTTTTCCAGAGCAAGGATGAATTGACCCATTTCGTCAATGCGCCTTGTATGAATTGCGGATTCTGCGTGCGCCATTGCCCTATGGGGCTCATGCCGGGCGATCTGAGCCGTCTGTGCGAATACGGCCATTTTGAAGCAGCGGAAAAGGCAGGCCTTTTCCATTGTATCGAATGCGGGATCTGCAGCTATGTATGCCCGGCCCAGCGGCCCATGGTGCAGTTGCTTCGTTTTGGTAAAAGCGAAATGCTTGCCGTTCAGGAAGCAAGTTAAAGGGAAGCGACGATGAAACATCCCGAACTGACAGTCTCCGTATCACCCCATATCCATTCGGGATATACGGTAGCTAGAATGATGTACGAAAACGCGGGCGCCCTTATCCCCGTGGCCCTTGCAGGGTGGTTCTTTTTCGGCTGGCCCGCCTTGAAAATCCTGGCTCTTTCAGCAGGCACGGCCCTTTTGGTGGAATGGGGCTGGGAAAAGCTATTCGGTCCCCCAGCAAATATCAGGGACGGAAGCGCCCTGCTCACGGGACTTTTACTGGGCTGTATCCTGACCACGGAAGTCCCCTGGTGGATTCCGATCCTGGGGTCGCTCGTGGCCATTACTGTGGGGCGCCACGCCTTCGGAGGAATGGGCAATCACCCGTTCAGCTCCGTGCTTGTGGGATGGGCCTTTCTGGAAATCAGTTACAAGGAAATCCTGGAGACTTACCCACTGGCGGAACCTCGTTTCTTGCTGGAAGCCAGCGAATTTTTTTCGGACCCGCCACTCATCGCCATGAAGGATGACCTGGAGTCGATCCTGGAAGTTCCATGGTCCGAACTCTTCTTCGGAAACGTCCCGGGCACCCTGGGAACGGTGTGTGTACTGGCGATCCTGCTGGGAGGGGCCTACCTTCTATACCGCCGGATCATCACCTGGCACATCCCCCTGTCGTTCATCTTTTCCGCCTGGCTCTTTGCCTTGATCATGTGGCAGGTGGACCCTGAGGTCTATGCACCTCCCACTTTCCACATCCTGTCCGGGTGGATGATGTTTGGCGCGTTTTTCCTGGCCACGGAAAAAGGAACCGCTCCCGTCACCCCTTTGGGGATGATCTTTTACGGAATCGGTTGCGGTGTACTCACCATCATCATCAGGACCTGGGGAATATATACGGAGGGTGTTCCGTTCGCCATACTGCTTATGAACGGGGCGACCCCGCTGCTGGATCGTATCAAACCCGGGACTGCAGGGAGGTCGAGATAAATTGCGTGATTTGATCAAAATGGTGGTCGTACTGACCGTCATCTGCGCGTGCTCCGCTCTGGTGCTCTCCTTTGCCAACCAGGCGACGCGCGAACAACGGGAATACCAGGTGCTCAAGTACGTCAAGGAGCCTTCCATCAAAGCGGTGTTGACCGGTTATGACAACGACCCCATCAAGGACCGCGTCACATTGAAGATGGGGACGGACAAGAAGGGCAAACCGATCCGGAAAAATATCTTCCCCGCCAAGAAAGGCGGGAAGGTGATCGCGCTCGCCTATGGGTCAGCCGCTACGGGTTATCACGGTCTGATCGAGGTCATGGTGGGAATAGACATCAACGGCAAGATCACCGGTGTCAGCATTATGACCCATACCGAGACCCCTGGGCTCGGAGCCCGGGTGGTGGAACCCGCCTTCACGGGACAATTCAAAGGGCTGGTATTATCCGACGCGCTGAAGGTCAAAAAGGACGGCGGAAAAATCGATTCCGTCAGCGGTGCGACCTTTTCCAGCCGGGGTGTTGTTACGGCGGTCCGACAGGCCCTTGAGTCCTTCTCCAAGATCAAGAAGGAGGTCATCTCATGAGCGTCGCCAGGGAGTTCACCAAGGGTCTCTGGGATGAAATCCCCCCATTCCGGCTGGTCCTTGGCCTTTGCCCCACGCTGGCGGTCACAACGGCCGCACAAAACGGCATGGGAATGGGCCTTGCCACCACGTTTGTTCTTCTGGGTTCCAACGTCCTCATATCGTTGCTGAGAAATGTGATTCCCAAAAAGGTGCGCATCGCGGCCTACATCGTGGTGATCGCCAGCTTCGTGGTCATCGTGGAATTGTCCATGCAGGCCTATTTCTATCCACTGTACAAGGTGCTGGGGATCTTTATCCCCCTGATCGTGGTAAATTGCATCATCCTGGGCAGGGCCGAGGCCTTTGCCTCCAAGAACAAACTGTTGCCCTCCATAGCCGACGGACTGGGAATCGGCCTTGGGTTCACATTGTCGCTCACCTTCCTGGGGGCGGTCAGGGAATTAATCGGCGCAGGGACCTTGTTCGGCCGGTACGTGATGTGGGAGTCCTTCCAACCGCTCTCCATCATGGTCAAGGCCCCCGGCGCATTCGTCTGCCTAGGGTTGATCCTCTGCCTCATGAACTGGATCGGGGCCATGCAAAAAAGAAGGCAGGGATAGGCCCGCCGATTGGCGGGGCCTTGCTCGACGGCGGCTCAAAGCGCGGTGAAAGGAAACATCGATCATGTCCGAATACCTGTTGCTTCTGGTCAGCGCAGTATTTGTGAACAACATCATTTTGGCCCGATACTTGGGCAATTGTCCGTTCCTGGGCGTCTCGAACCGACTCGACACGGCCGTCGGGATGAGCATGGCCGTGGTATTTGTCATCACCCTGGCCAGTGCGGCCACGTGGATCGTTCAGACCTATGTCCTGACGCCTTTTGACCTGGAATATCTGCAAACCATAGCTTTCATCCTGATCATAGCGACCCTCGTACAACTGGTGGAGATGTTCCTGCAGAAATCCATACCAACACTCTACAGGGCGCTGGGCATATTTCTGCCGCTTATCACCACCAATTGCGCCGTGCTGGGCGTGGCCGTGCTGGCCATCCAGAATGAATATGGTTTCGTCAAGACCATATTTTTCGCTTTTGTCTCCAGTGTGGGCTACGGACTGGCGCTCATATTGCTGACCGGAATTCGGGAGCGATTGAATGTGGCGCCCATCCCGGTCCACCTGAAGGGGACTTCCATCGGACTCATCACGGTAGGGCTCTTGGCCCTTGCGTTCCTGGGTTTCGCTGGGATGGTCCATTGACGGATGAAGAAATGAACATCGGAGAGATCACATGCTCACAGCCATACTAGCCATAGGAGGCATGGGCCTGGTGGCGGGCATCGGCCTCGCCCTCGCTTCCAAGATCTTTTACGTGTATGTGGACCCGATCGTGGTGGCCGTGGAAGAGGCCCTTCCCGGTGCCAATTGCGGGGGATGCGGATTCCCAGGCTGCAGCGGTGCGGCCGCAGCCATCGCCAAGGGAGATGCGCCCCCCAATATCTGTGTGGCGGGAGGCCCCTCGACCCATGCGGCGGTGGGGGAAATCATGGGAGTGGCCGTCATGGAGACCGAACCCGAATTCGCCCTGCCCGGGTGCAGCTACGGCTTCCACAAGGCGGACCTGAAGTTCCTCTATGACGGCTTCAATGACTGCAGAGCGGCATTGCTCCTGGACGGCGGTTCCAAGGTCTGTCCCATCGGGTGTCTCGGTCTCGGGACCTGTGCGAGGGCCTGTCCTTTCGGCGCCATCACCATGGGTGAGGATAATCTACCCGTGGTGAACAAGAACCTGTGCACGGGATGCGGCACCTGCGAGCGCGTCTGCCCCAAGCATATCATCACCCTTACCTCCAATTCCAGGCGTATCCAGCGGGAATATACCACGGAGCAATGCACGGCGCCCTGTCAAAGGGCTTGCCCCGCCGGCATCGACATCCCCGCTTACATACACGAGATAGCACTCGGCAACTACGAAGACGCAATTCGCATTATCAAAGAATCCAACCCGTTTCTTAACGTGTGCGGTCGGATCTGCGTGGAACCCTGCGAGTTGGAATGCCGTCGCAACCTGGTAGACGAGCCGGTGGCCATCAACAACCTCAAGCGCTTTGTGGCTGATTATGAACGCAATTCCAAAAAGCGCATTCAGATCCCCAGGGCCCCCGAATCAGGCAAACAGGTGGCGGTGATAGGAGGGGGCGCAGAGGGGTTGACCTCCGCCTATTTTCTCAACCGCCTGGGCCACGATGTAAGATTGTATGAGTCCACGGAGAGCTTGGGCGGCCTGCTGCGAGCGGGCCTGCCGGCATCACGTCTTCCAAGGGATGTATTGGAATGGGAGATCGAGGGCATTCTGGCCGTGGGAATCGAAACTCAGACCGGGAAGGCCCTGGGACGGGATCTCACCCTTTCCTCCCTGTTCAAAGAAGGCTTTTCCGCTGTACTTGTGGCGATCGGCGGATGGGATACGTTCCTTTCCCAAGGTCGGCCCCAAGAAGCCCCTCTTCCCGGGATCCATCTCCTGGTGGACTATCTCCTGCGACATGAAGCGGGGTCAGGAAAGGCTCCTGGAGAACATGTGGTCATCGTAGGAGGGGGCGCAACCGCCCTGACGGCCGCCCATGCGTGCCTTGCCGGAGGCGCGCGGTCCGCCGCGGTGGTCACCAGGACTTCTCCGACCGATGCTCTTTTCTCGGAGCAAGAAATCAAGACAGCGCAAGAGGCGGGAATCACTTTTTATCATGAAACGGCTCTCACCCGGATGATGGGTGAGGGAGACGCCTTGAAGCAGGTGGAACTCACCTCCATGAAAGGTGAAGGGGGCCAGAGCACGATCATATCCGCCGATACTCTGCTCGTGGGGGCTGGAAGATTTCCTGAATTGATCTATGTACCGAGGGAAATGGACGAGGAACGGCAGGAAGACACCGGAATCGCCTGGGAGACGGTGCTGCCCTACGCCGGACCCTTTTCCACCACGGACATCGGCCTTTTCAGGCCCGGAGAGGCAATAGGAGACTACAAGGCGGTGGTGGAGGCCATAGGAGCCGGGAGACGGGCGGCCAATTCCGCACATCGTCATCTTACCGGTGCCCCGGTTTCCCCACCCGAGGGCCTGATCCGGAGGGGAACACAGGTACTCAGCCTGACGGCCGTAGAATCGGTGGCCAAGGTTCCCCGGGAGAAGATGCCGGAGGTCCCGGAAGAGACGCGGATTGCGGATCCGGACGCAGAGATCGCCCTGGGCTACTCGGAAGCACAGGCCACGAAGGAAGCTTCCCGATGTCTTCAGTGCGGCCTCATCTGCTATCGTCGGGAGGAAGGGGGGCTTCACTAGACAGGATCCGGGTCATCCTGGGCTGATAGGCGAGGCCCTTTCGGACCCGACGATCCAGCCGCCGGAGAACCAGGTAGCTTCCCACCAGGGCCCCGGCACCACTGACTACCGGCACAAAGGGACGGTGGCTGAAAGCACTGCCTACAGCGGCTCCCAGGACCAGGGCCACCACGGGGACAAAATAAACGAGTGCAGAAAGCTTGAGCAAAGACCGCGTGGGCACGCTGATCTCCACCGTATCGCCCACGCGTGCTGCTAGGTCGTTGCGGATCTCCACGAGCATATCTCTTCCGTCCAGAGACTCACAAGAGTGTCGAGAATCGCAGGACGCGCAACAGGCGCTTTTCCGGATGCGAACCAACGCCCGGTCCATGATCACCTTCTCGACCACCCCCGCTTCGGTGAGAACGGGGGGCTCATCGGGCTGAAACGCCCCCTCTCCCTTAGGTCCCGTGCCCTTGAGTTGTTCAGACGCCATCGGACTCCTTTCCGGGGAATGCCCTTTATTCAATTAAGGGCTGAAGGGCGCACCGTCCTGGGAGCCTCGCCCCCGGTTCCACTCCCGCGCTTGGAACCATAGGTGTGAGGAGGGCGATACGCCGACTTATGACACTCCCGAAATCCCATTAGGAGAAAACGGAAAAGGATGCAAGAAAAAAGCGATCAGGGGAAGTTCCATGTGCCGGCCGATGAGATCCACGCCAGGACGAAGCGCATACAAGCAGCGTTGCGCCGTCGCGACATCGAAGCGATGCTGGTGGTCCAGCGCATGGATCTCTTTTATTTTTCAGGAACCGCCCAGCGAGGCTGGCTCTTTATCCCTACCGATGGCGATCCTCTTCTGATGATCAGGAAATACGCCCCCAGGGCCAGACGCGAGAGTGCACTGGAACCGGTTCCGGAAGTGACCTCCGCAAAGGAACTACCAGGGCTCATCCGCGACTTCCATGGCCGCATCCCGCGCACCCTGGGCCTGGAGTTCGACGTGATACCGGTCCGGGAATACATGTTTTACCAACGCCTCTTTCCCGGCACGGAGCTGGTGGACGCCTCTCCCGCGATCCTCGAGATCCGTACCGTCAAATCGCCGTGGGAAATCGCCCGAATCGAGGAGACCGCCGGCCGTTCAGCCCTGCTCTTTGATTTCATGCGTGAAAGTCTCCGTCCCGGAATGTCTGAAATGGAATACTCAGGGGTTCTGGAGGCCCGCGCTCGGAAGCTGGGACATGCGTCGAGGATCAGGGTCCGCGATTATCAGACCGAGGGATATTCCTGGCATATCTTGAGCGGTGAGAGTGGAAGCCGCCTGGGACTTCTGGACTCTCCCGCCAGCGGGGAAGGGACCTCACCCGCCTTCCCTTGCGGCGCGGGGTATCGGCCCCTTCGTCCGCAAGAACCCATTATGATCGATTTCACGTTTGTGCTGAACGGCTATCACGTGGATGAAACGCGCATGTTCTCCGTCGGTCCCATGCCGGAAAAAGCCCGACGAGGTTGCGAGGCGGCCATCGAGATCCACAACGGTATCCTGGACGTAGCAGAACCCGGGATTCCGGCAGGACACATCTACGAAACCGCCAGGAGACTGGCGCAAAAACTCGGGGTTTCGGAGCAATTCCTCGGACCACGAGGATACAAGGTCGCCTTCGTAGGTCACGGAGTGGGATTGGAACTGGTCGAACCGCCGCTCCTGGCAAAAAATCGGAAAGATCATCTCAAGCCCGGCATGGTGTTTTCCCTGGAGCCCAAGCTGGTATTTGAGGGTGAATTCACCGTGGGAATTGAAAGCGTAATCCAGGTCACGGAGAGTGCCTGTCGTCTCCTGACCCGCATCCCTGTGCAAGTCTTCATTTGTTAGTGTCCGCACCGGATTCATCTGATCACCCGGCATCTCCCATGGGAACGTCTCTTGTGTTTCGCAGGGCCCTGAATCTCAGTTTGCGCCACCTCTTCGAGGGATTGAGCAGCCTTTGCCGTTCCCGCCCGCTCAAAAGGCGCATACCCGGGACCGCCGGGGGGGCGGGACGCGTCAAGTCCAGGTCGGGCGTTGTTCCATCCATCCATCCCAGACCCGCCGCAGAACGACTCAGATGGCAGCTCATGCAGGAACGCCCCGCCGGGGAGACGGTGTGGGGCACATAAGGAGAAAAGGCCCACCCCTTTGACGTGAAATCACCGCGTATGGGGATGATACCGTCCAGGGCCGCATAACCCGCCTCGTCCACGTAAGACACTATGAACTGGTAAAGCGGCCTGACTATGCTGAAACGACCCTCATGATCCACACCGAGGGGCATCAGCTCCCACCTGCGATACCGCCATCCCAGGGACCAGGCGCCCTTTTTCAAGGTCCATGAAACCCGGTCCCTGGTGGCCGGCTGGAGGGGCTGGCGCATTCTTGATACCTCCAGCAGGACCTTTTCCACCACGGGATCTCCCTGCGCCTCCAGACCAAGCCATTTCAATGGATCGAGCCGATCTTCGCGGATGACGCTCAAGCCGTAGTCCTGAAAAGACCACTGAGCGTGGCAGGCGCTGCATCGGACCCGCTCATGCTCCATCACCCCGTGGGCCACCACGTCCGCGTCGAACAGGGGCAGCCTGTGCAGGCGCTTCGCGCCCCTGGTTCGAAATCGAAACTCCGATCCCCCGGCCACGACGCCCGGGATGGAAGGGTCCGGGCGTGCCCCCCTGAAGCCTCCGTGGCATCCCGAACAGGAAGTCTTCGGTACGGCCATCTGGTATCCGTAAACCTTTCCGTCTCCCATGACATCCGCCTTGCGGTGGCAGTCCACGCACCACAGGCCCCTTTCAGCGTGAATGTCTACGGCAAGGTGGTGGTAATCCAGGCCGTAAATCCTCTTTGAGGTCCCAGAAGCCCCCACGGGAGAACGATATCGCTCACTGAAATCATGCTGAAACAGTCCCATGTAATCCGCACCAACATGATTCTGATTGTGACAGCGGAGGCACTGATCGTTGGGTATGGGCGACCGGAACACATGGCGGGCGGGATAGCCTGCCTTTTCCCGGTCCACGGCCGTGTCACTTCCACGGTAGCGTCCGTCGTCCTCATAGGGGACATGGCAGGCGGCACAACCGGAAGCACGGTAAAGGCCATCTCCCGTTGATCCCTCCGTGTGGATATGGCACCTCAGACATCGCCGCCTCAGGAAATCGTCCACGAGCTGGGCCGGATTTTCAGGATAGGCCATCGGGTCCGGCTCAGGCAGGGGCGCCAGGGGACCGCTCAGACCGTAACGGGGCGGAGAAGCCTTTTCCTGGGCCCCCCAGAGATAGCGCGTCTGATTGATGATGCCTGCCACGGTACCGTGGAGTCCCTTTTCCACGATTCCGATCTCCTGCTCGTGGCAGGGCATACAAAAAGTGCGGACCCACCTGGGATCGGAGGGGTTCCGGACCACCTTGCGGTGGCCGTCCAACCAGCTGAGTGATCGATGCGCAGGCTGCAGGTGGCAGACCCCGCACTCGAAGTCATGATCAGGACCCATGGATTCGATCCGCGCATGGCATGAAAGGCATCGCCGATCCATGCGCGCGTCACGCACCTCCCCCCCGGCCCCGGTCGCCATAAAGAAACACACTGCGAAAACCGCCCACAGGGCCCCAAGCCGGTTCTGGCGGGCGCAAGCCCTTTTCATCGTGGAGCCTATCGAAGGCACGGCAAGTCCTCCCCTCCCGCAAAACGACTCTTGCTCCGGGGAAAATCCCGGTAGATCGGATCGTCATAGCGCCGGTGGCACCCGGCGCATGCTCCCGCATCCAGGATGCGGCGGATTTCGGCATCGTCGAAGGGCCTCGGGTCTCCCGCAGCGCTTGCCACGCGGTTGCCTCTGCCCATGGCCGTAAATCCGTCCAGGGGAACTGACAGATTCAGACCCGAGCCTTTCGACCCGTAGGTGGGACGAAGAGAGGGACGGTGGCCCTTTCGGTGGAGGATTCCGCTTCCGAGTCCCAGCACCTTAGGATCACCGTGGCATTCGAGGCAGTCGCGAGACTTTTTGGAAGTGGTGTGAGGATCAAAGGCACCCAGGCTCAAGACCTGAAACCTGCGATCCGGCCGGGGCGACCCTTGTTCGTCAAAGCAGGAAAAAAAGACCTGACATGGTGCCACGGGATAGATCCGTTCAGGGCTCCTCACACCAAGTGCCGGCTTGGAAAACCTCATGAAGGATCGGGTTTCCTTCCACCTTCCCCGTATCTGTCCGCCGGTCAGCCAGTCGCGCTGGAATTCGTCCAGTCGATAGGCCAGATGGCACCCGTAGCATTGCGGCATCCAGGCACTGTGACAGGCCTGGCAGGAGACTCTTTCATGCCCGGGCAATCCATGGTGTGGGGCTTCCATCCGGGAGGGATCCATCTCGAAGGGCTTTCCGTCCCTTTTACGATATAGAATTAGTTTGCCCGCTTCCTGACGGAGGTTGTATACGGGCGTGCCCTTCTTGGTCCATCCCACGGGGGAGCCGTGGTTTGGAGGAATTTTCCTGTTGAGGGCCGTGAGCCTCCGGGCCTGATCGGCCTGAGCCCCCGCCGTTTTCATTTCAGGCAGATGGCACGCCTCGCAGGTGATATCCACCTGGGACACCATCTTATCATGCCGAACACCGTCCCCCATGACCCCTGTGGCGGTGTGACAATCGATACAGTCGAGGTCTGCTTTGCGCGAATGAACATCTGCGGGCAGTTCCAGAAAAAACCGCCTCCCGCTGAGCCTTCTTCGGCTCAGTTCCCCTCCTTCATATGGGGTTCCGTAGCCGGCCGACTCGAATCGCCCGAAATAGGATAGGCCGATCCGAGCGGAACGATTGTGGCACTTCACGCAGTTTTCAGAAGGAATCCGCGTCGTGATGGAGGGATGGCGAAGGGTTACACCATGTTGAACGACTTGGGCGCCTGATCCTCGGAGTTCCGGGGCATCGGGCACATGACAATCACTGCACCCCCCCCCCCGAAGGCCCACCTCGCCGGGGCGATCCCCGCGCGGTTTCCAGAGGTGGCAGCCCCCGCACATCTTACGAAAATAATCTTCCCCGAGGCCGTGGGGCTCCCACCTTCCCAGCAGATCCGTGATCTCCTTGCCGGAAATGCCCGAAGCTCCCGGCCAGTGATTCCCCAGAGCCGCCAGGATCCCCCGGTTGGTGGCCATAACGCTGTTTTTCACACGGTCCGCAACGCCAGCGTGACACAGGGGCTTTCCGCAGGTTTGCCCCACCACCCTCAAGTCCCCGGGGTTCTTTACCAGGGCCACATGCGCCCGTTCCTTTTCATTGGAATATGCATTACCCAGGTGGCAGGTATGGCACCCGAAGGCCTCCACGGGATGTGAAGGATCGGGATCGGTGGTCTCCTCATGGCAAAAAATGCAACCTTCCCGGGGGGGGACCGCGGGGATCTTTCTGGAACGCTCCTTGGCGACCACAAGAATAGCCAGGAGCACCAGGGAAAGCATGGCTAGAGTTTTTTTCATGGATGGACCGGCGTAGGAGGCCGCCCCTTATGAGAGGATGCGGAGGATTTCCCGAAGTTCCTCCTTGATCTGCGCCAGTGAGGCACCCTTCTCTATTGTCCTTCGTCCTCCTTCCTTTCTGAGTCTTTGCCGCGCCCCTTCGATGGTCATCTTCTCCTCGTACAGCAGGCGCTTGATTTCGAGTATGACTTCAAGGTCCTTTTTCTGATAAGTGCGCTGGTTGGAATCGGCCCGTCTGGGCCGAATCTGTGGGAACTCGCTTTCCCAGTACCTGAGGACATATGGTTCCACCCCGATGATGCGACTCACTTCCCCTATACGAAAAAAGCGCTTGTCATCAGGAATCCGGACCATACTTTCAACCCTCCCTCAGTCGACCTCCGGTCTGTTCCCTGATCCGATCGATTACATGCTCGTGAAGCCGGTTCACCTCTACGCCGTCCAGTGTGTGGCTTTGAGATCGGTAACAGACCCGAAAACCCAAGGCCTTCTGGCCCGGTTCCATTCCCCGGCCGGAAAAGCTGTCGAAGAGTTCCACGGACTCCACCAGATCTCCGCCCGCCTCCCGGATCACCCGCCACACGGCTGCGCTTTCCACGCTGTCGGCCACTACGATGGATATGTCGCGGTACACGGCGGGATACTTGGCGACGGGCCGATATACTTTGCCTGCAAGATCAAGCCCGAGGAGTGCTTCCACGTCCAGTTCGAACGCAAAAGCCGACTCCTTTTCGAGTTCATATGCTTCCATGACCCGAGGCGCCACCTGGCCCAGTAACCCGATCTGCGACTCGCCCACAACGATTTCCGCGGAGACTTCGGGTCGGTATCCTGGCGGGTCCTGCGCCTTACGAAACACCGCTTCACCGACGCCGATTTCCTGAAGGATGGCCTCCGCCACACCTTTCATGTCATAGAAATCCACGGCCCGCAAGGTATTGTACCAGGCCTTCCTTTGAAAAACCCCCATCATCAAGACACCCAGGAAAGGCCTTTCCTCCGGCAAGGGGCCTTCGGCCGTCACCCGAAAGACCTTTCCCCACTCAAAGATCTTGATTTCCTTTTCCCCTCTGAGGGCGTTGTTTTTCATGGCGGCAAGGAGACCGGGGAGCAATGAGGTACGCATGACGGACTGCTCGGAGCTGAGGGGGTTGAGCAATTTCACCGCCTCTGTCGATGGGTCTTGCCCCGGCCCGTGCAGGATATCCAGCGCTTCAGGCGACACGAAGCTGTAAGTGATGATCTCACTGAATCCAAAACCCACCATGGCAGCTCGGACCCGGTCTCTCAGAACGAGATCACGACTCAGGGGCCCGGCGCCTCCCCGGAGTCGAGGAAAAGTCACCGGAATCTTCTGGTAGCCCTCCATCCGGGCCACTTCTTCGACCAGGTCCACCTCCCGTGTAATATCAACACGGAACGCCGGGGGCCTTACCTGCAGTTGCCCTCGGCCCCCTGACTCGACATCCATTTCCAGGGCCTCGAGATACTTCCGTATTTTCTCCTCCCCAAGTTCCGTTCCCAGCAGTTGGTTGGCCCTTTCAACCCTCAGGACCACCGTGGGCCGCGAAAAAGGCTCAGGATATTCATCGATGAGCCCCCTGGCAACCGCTCCGCCTGCAAGTGATGAGATCAGGTGCAGGGATCGCCGCAGGGCCCGGGTCACGCCCTCGATATCGACGCCTCGCTCGAAACGATAGGATGCCTCCGTGGACAGGCCCAGCCGCTTGGAGGCACGCCGGATGGTTACCGGATCGAAATAGGCGCTTTCCACCAGAACATTTTCCGACCCGGCAAAAATCTCGGAGTTGAGACCTCCCATGATGCCGGCCAGCGCAACCGGCCGCTCCGCGTCACAGATCATCAGGGTTTCGCCGTCCAGATCCCGCGTCCGGCCGTCCAGAGTGGTGAAACGGGACCCATCCTCGGCCCGTTGCACCACGATCCTGTTTCGGCGCAAGCGGTCATAGTCGAAGGCGTGAAGTGGCTGGCCCATCTCCAGTAGCACGTAATTGGTGACATCCACCACGTTGTTGATGCTTCGGACCCCTGATTGGTGGAGGCGATACCGCATCCAGAAGGGGGAAGGACTGAGACGCACCCCTTGCACCAGGCCTGCCGCGTACCTAGGACAACCCACGGGGTCACGGATCTCCACGCCGGCCCTTCGGTGGATCTCGGGTCCTTGTTCTCGGTAGTCTATGGGCGGTTGTTTAAGCCTCCGCCCCGTGAGTGCGGCGATCTCCCGTGCGATGCCCAGTACGCAGGCGCAGTCCGGACGATTGGGCGTAAGCCCGATCTCCAGGGTCCAGTCCGGAAGCCCGAGCACCTCGGCCACCCCCAGGCCCGGAGTCGCTCCCTCGGGCAGTTCCAGGATCCCGGAATGGTCATCCGTAAGTCCCATTTCATCCTCGGCCAGAAGCATGCCCCAGGAGGCGACCCCCCTGATCTCCGTCTCCGAGACCGCACCCACGCCCGGAAGATCGGCGCCCGGGCAGGCCAGAGGAACCCGCATCCCCTCCCGAAGGTTGGGAGCGCCGCATACCACCGTGTGGGTCCCGGCACCCGTGTTTACGCGGCACAGGGCCAGCCGATCCGCATTGGGGTGCTTTTCCAGTGACTCGATACGGGCCGCCACCACGCGCTCCAGGCCCGACCCGACAGGTTCCAGTCCCTCCACTTCCAGGCCGACCATGGTCAGGGCTTCGGAAAGCGCTTCGGGGGACATATCGATATCCACGTATTCCTTTAACCAGGACAGGCAGACTTTCATTTCCAATACTCTTATTGAGCCCCACGGTCAGACCCGTGGCACCACTCTGGTTTCGCCGAACGGTCTCGCAACAGAGACGACCTGCGTACTGCCGCCTCCCGTCCGCAATCGCATTCATCCAGGGGTGATGCCCTGGGTCGTATGCGGGCGGTGCAAAAGAATCCCGATCGGCTCCTGATTATCCGTGCGTCGCGGGCGATACGCCCCCGGCCTCTCAAAATTGTCTGAGGAAACGGAGGTCGTTTCTGAAAAAGAGTTGGATGTCGTCGATCCCGTATTTCAGCATGGCGATCCGTTCGATCCCCATGCCGAAGGCGAAGCCGGAATAGATCTCCGGATCGTAACCCACAAAACCGTAAACCGCCGGGTCCACCACACCCGATCCCAGGATTTCGAGCCACCCGGTCTGCCCGCATGTGCGGCACCCCGCGCCGCGGCAAATCACGCACTCAATATCCACTTCTGCACTGGGTTCAGTGAAGGGAAAAAAGCTGGGCCGAAACCTGAGTGCCGTGTCCGCGCCGAACATTTGGTGGACGAAATGGGTCAATGTCCCTTTCAGGTCCCCGAAGGTCACGCCGCGGTCCACAAGAAGCCCCTCCACCTGATGAAACATGGGCGTGTGGGAGACGTCCGAGTCGCGCCTGTACACCTTGCCGGGAGCGATGACACTGACAGGAGGGTCCTGGGATTCCATCACGCGGACCTGGATGGGAGAGGTATGGGTCCTGAGAACCACGTTTTCGGACACGTAAAACGTGTCTTGCATGTCCCTGGCCGGGTGATCCCTGGGGATATTCAGCGCCTCGAAGTTGTAGTAATCCAGTTCGATGTTAGGGCCCTTGACGATGCTGAACCCCATTCTCGTGAATATCCCGCAGACCTCCTGCAGGGTCATGGTGATGGGATGGAGATGTCCCCTGGGCGGCCGACGTCCGGGCAGGGTGACATCCAACACCGCCTCCAGCCTTTCGCGGTGGGAGGCGACCCTTTGTTTCGCCTTTTCATACTCACTGGTAAGACGCGCCTTGACGACGTTCGCCGCCCGCCCCATCTCCGGTCGTTGATCAGGCGGTAGTTTCCCCAGTCGCCTCATGAAGGCCGTGAGCAGGCCCTTCTTTCCCAGGTAGACGATCCGAAACCGCTCCAGATCCTTTTCGTCCCGAACAGACTTCAGTTCACCGATCGCTTCCTGTTCCAGTTTGCGCAGTTCTTCTTTCATACGGTCCAAAATTTTCAGATGCACATGGGGAGCGGGAGGGCCCCGTACGCCCTATCGGACCATTCCGGCAATCCGGGCGAAGGCGGCGGGATCGTTGACGGCCATGTCCGCCAGGATCTTCCTGTCCAGTTCGATTCCAGCTTTCTTGAGGCCGCTCATGAACTTGCTGTACGAAAGACCGCATTCCCTGGCGGCGGCGTTGATGCGCTGAATCCAGAGACGCCTGAACTCGCGTTTTCTCGCTCGTCGATCGCGGTAGGCGTACATTCCTGCCCGGCTCACGGATATGTGAGCCGTCCTGAAAACCTTGCTGTGGCCGCCGCGATATCCCTTGGCGGCCTTCAAGATCTTCTTTCTCCTTCTCCTGGCCTTGAAGCCTCTCTTGACTCTCGGCATGTTCTAAACCCTCATCATAAAGTCCGGCCGATCCCTAGCGGTAAGGGATCAGTCTGGCGATCTGCTTGTGATTCGTCTCGTGAACCAGCCCCGACTTGCGGAGATTCCGCTTTCTCTTGGTACTCTTTTTCGTCAGGATATGGTTCCCGTAGGCCTTGCTCCTCGCGAATTTCCCGGACCCCGTGGTCTTGAAACGCTTTGCCGCGCCACGGTTTGTCTTCATTTTAGGCATTTCCTTCTCCCTTCACATCATCTTGGTCCACAGGTCGGCATGTCTCGGTCGAGGTGATACCACCGCGGGTTGTCCCGCACCCCGGGCGCCTTCATATCATGCGTCCCCTTCCGGCTCAGATTTAGGACGAAGCCGACACCAAAGACACCCCCCGGACCCTGCATCCGCCCCCTGGCGAGTGCGTCCATGGTTCCCGGGTTGTCTTCCTTTCCCACCCCCGGTCCGATTTGACGATGGGCTAACGAGGTAGGCCCGTCTTCCCGGCGTTCGCGCCCGGAGAAAAGTTACTTGGGAATCAATATCATGGTGACGCGGTTTCTGGCCTCCTGGGTGGGGCCGTGGTCCACATTCGCCAGATCCTCTACTTCTTCTGCTACTCGCTTGAGCAAAGCGACGCCCGGCTCGATGTAGGCCATCTCTCTTCCCCTGAAAAACACCGTCAACTTGACGCGATGCTTTTTTTCCAGGAACTTGCGCAGATTCTTGATCTTGTATCCCAAGTCGTGCTCGTCCGTGTGAGGCCTGAACTTGATTTCCTTGACCTGGACCCCCCGTGCCTTCTTCCTGGCCTCCTGTACCTTCTTGGCGGTTTCATACTTGAATTTGCCGTAATCCATGATGCGGCAAACAGGAGGATTCGAATCCGGCGCCACTTCCACTAAGTCAAGGCCCTGTTCTTGGGCTACCCTGAGGGCCTCCCGGGATGATACGATTCCCAGTTGTTTGCCCTCCGCGGAGATCAAACGAACGGCGCTCGCGTTGACCCGTTCGTTCACTCTCACCTGATTCGTCTTTTTGCCTATGGCCATTACCTCCTCTGTTTCAGGTCCTCTTCTATCCGCTCCACAAACTCCTGAGGCGTCATGAAGGGGAGGTTCTCCCCGCTCCTGAGTCGTGGAGTCACACCACCCTTTTCACTCTCCCTGTCCCCCATTATCAGCATATAGGGAATCTTTTGGAGTTGTGCTTCTCTGACCTTGAGCCCCAGTTTTTCGTTTCTAAAATCTCCTTCCACACGTACATCGGCCTCTCTGAGTATTTTCATCACCTCCGTGGCCCGGGGGATGCACCTATCCGTGACGGTGAGAATCATCGCCTGCACCGGCGCCAGCCACACGGGGAAGGCGCCGGCATAATGCTCGATCAGGATGCCGACGAACCTTTCGATCGCCCCCAGGATCACCCTGTGGATCATCACGGGTCGGTGTTTCATTCCATCTCTGTCAATATAAACCAAGTCGAAGCGTTCAGGAAGGGTAAAATCGCACTGGATGGTGGCGCACTGCCAGCTCCTGCCCAACGCGTCCTTGAGCTTGACGTCAATCTTCGGCCCGTAAAAGGCCCCGTCCCCTTCATTAACGGTATACTGAAGACCGCTGTCCTGCATGGCATTCATGAGAGCGCTGGTGGCCAGTTCCCAGTCTTCGTCCGAACCGATGGACTTCTCGGGGCGGGTGCTGATCTCCAGTTCATAAGGAAAACCGAAAATGGACATCACATCTTCTACGAACTCCAGCACCCCCTTGATCTCTCCGTTCAACTGCTCCGGTGTACAGAGAATATGTGCGTCATCCTGTGTAAATTCCCGCACCCGCAGGAGCCCGTGCAGCACACCTGAGCGCTCATGCCTATGCACCGTCCCCAATTCAAAATACCGCTTGGGCAGGTCCCTGTAACTGCGGATCTTGGAGCTGTAGATCAACATGTGCGAGAGGCAGTTCATGGGCTTTATGCCGTAGGACTGTTCGTCGATGGTGGTAAAATACATGTTCTCCCGGTAGTTGTCGAAATGACCCGACTTGATCCACAAGTCCGTCTTGAGAATCTCGGGCCCCCTCACCATCTCATAGCCTCTGCGCAGATGCTCTTTGATCTCGAATTGTTCTAGCTGGTATCGGAGCATCATCCCTTTCGGGTGCCACACCACCATCCCTGCGCCTATTTCATCGTGGGTGCTGAAAAGCCCCAATTGTGGGCCCAGTTTCGCGTGATTGCGTTTTCGGGCCTCCTCGAGCCTTTTCAGATGTGCTCTCAAACTCTTCTTGTCTGCGAATGCCACCCCGTAGATCCGGCTCAACATAGGGCGCTTCTCGTCCCCTCGCCAGTACGCCCCCGCCACCTTGGTCAGACTGAACGCGCGGATCATCCCCGTGCTGGGTATATGGGGCCCCCGACACAGATCCGTGAAACTCCCCTGGGTGTAAAGCGAGACCGTATCCGCCTCCGTGCTGATATCCCGCAGCAGTTCCAGTTTGTATTCCTCTGACTCCTTCTCGAAAAACGCCACGGCATCTTTCACAGGAACCACTTTTCGTATAAACGGCAAGTCCTCCCGGATGATTTCCCACATCTTTTCCTCGATCCGGGGAAGGTCCTCCTCCCTGAATGGCCGTTCATAATCGAAGTCATAATAAAACCCGTCCTCGATCGCAGGTCCGATGGTCACTTTCACCCCGGGGAAGAGTTCTTTCACGGCCAATGCCATGACATGCGAGGTACTGTGCCTCAGGATCTGCAGGCCCTCCTCCGAGTCCAGATAGATGGGCTCTAGGCGGGCCTCCTTTTCCAGGAGCGTGGAAAGATCACGACTCTCCCCGTTGATACGGACCGCCACGATGCGATCCAGTGCCTTCACATTGAGCCTCTTGAGCGCATCCTGAGCCGTCAGCGCCTCCGACTCAATTGTTTCGGCCGGCAGATCATGGATGGCAACGGAATATCGATTCATCGGTCTGGCGCCTTCCCACGAAATGAGCGGGTTTAACAAACCCGTAGGGAGTCAAAGTAAATAAGGCATCCGAAGTGGGATTTCCACTTTCCGAGATGCCTCGCCGGTTCTTCCATCTAAGCTTCGCAAATCCGATGACAATAAGATCTCACGCTTCCCTCCCCACGGGGAGGCTTACCTCCTCATGACCTGTCGTATGTGGCCCGCCGATCCGCCCGGCTTCCACATCGCAGGCATTTTATGCCCCGGGGCGGTGAATCCCCGGGAAAATCAGAAGACATATATACGATAAATTGAGTAAATGCAAGTAAAAAATGGGGGTTATCGCATTGTTCGAGGAGAAAGTCCTCCCAGGTGGCCCACCGGATGCCTCCCCGTGCCCTATCCCTGAAGCAGGGCAAGTTTCTTCGTCACGTTGTCCCGGATCCAGTGTGGGTCCCACCATTCCACTGGATTGACGAACACCCCCCCCACCAAAACGGAGAAATGAAGGTGATCCCCCCCCGCCAGGCCCGTGGAGCCGGTGCGCCCCAGTTCCTGGCCCTTGGCCACCTCCTGGCCCGGACGGACACTGATACTGCTCAGGTGACCGTAAAGGCTTGCGAGCCCCTGCCCGTGATCCAGCACCACCACGAGGCCGTAGATACCCAACTCTCCTGCATAAAGGACCTTTCCCGAATTGGCCGCCTCCACTTTGCTCTGTGCCAGAGAGGCCAGGTCCACGCCCCTGTGCACCTGCTGGTCCACCCGCTTTCCGTTGTAATAATAGTCCCTGCGATCCGCAAATCGGGCCATGGTGGCCGCGTTCTTCATCCGCAGCCAGGTCCCGTCCCAGAGTTTCCTGGGACTGGTCTTCTTCATCAGGTCTTCCAGGAATCGGGCGTTTTCTTTGCGAAGCTCGCGATTGATCTTGAGGAACCGTGAAATGAGATCTCGTCCCTGTTCCTGCGAGTTGGCCTCGAATTTCATCATGACCCGCTTAAGGAAGCGCTCGGTAAGATGGATCCGGTCCTTACGGAACCGTTTCCACCTTACCCTGTGATTGAAACTGGCGCGAGCGGTGTTTCCGGCGCGGTCCTTGGCCCAGAGGTGAATGGAAGGATAGCTCTCCAGGGAATCATCCACGGCGAAATAGCAGACATATCCCCTCGATTTTTCCCCGCCGTAAGGAAATCCCTTGAAAAATCTCCGGTTCACGAACACGCCGCTTTCCACGGTATCGGAACTGGCCCGGTAGACCACCAGGCCGGTCCCGCCCCGGTTGATGTAATGCATGCGGCTCAGGGGCATAACCGCGGGGGGCACGGTATCAACTATGAGACGCCTGCGAAACACGGAAAGATTCCCATCACCCCCCCGGCGCCGGGAGTAATCCAGAACGGTCACGGTAAGATCCACCTGTCCTTGAGCCAGATTCAACGCCCCGGGATCCACTTCGATCTCCTTCTGAAATCGACGGACGCCCTCTCGATTGAAAACCCCGCGGAAAGGAAACCGGGTCTCGAACAGATTGACTTTTCTCCCTTCCTGTTCCAGGGAAACCTCCATACTCCGGAGGCCGCGCCTCGTGTCCTGCGCCCATACGACCACCTTCCGCGGGCCGGACAGATAATCGTCCTGAAGCTCGACCCGAATCCTCGGCTGTTCGCCTTCGAATAGGATCGTCAGCACCCAGCCCAGGAAGGCCAGGAGCACGACGAGGCCTGAGATCCCCAAGATGTATCCTGTCTTTTTCGTCTTGTTCATGGCTTTCACCACACCCTGCAAATACCGCCCTCGCCCCTCGTGACCTCATGGAAGCGGTGGTTCCTGCTTTTCGAAGAAGTCCATTCTCATAGCAAATCCACGGGGCATGTGGCAAACTCTTTATTTCAATCGCCTAGTGGATCAGCAAGGGTTCCGAGACTTCCCGAGGGCGACTGTTTTCCCGATTCTGCGCACTTCAGCCAGAATCTCTTGAATCTCCAAGTCCTTGAAACAACGTTTCTCCATGAGGATTCTTCCGGCCACCACCACGTCCCTCACATCCCCCCCGCCTGCGGAATAGACCAGGGCCGAGCAAGCATCGTAGAGGGGTGTAAGGTGGGGAGCCTGCAGATCAATTGTGATCAGATCTGCTTGCTTGCCGACCTCAATAGTGCCCACTTCATCTCCAAGACCCAAGGCCTCGGCGCCCCACAGGGTGGCCATCTTCAGGACCGTGGAGGCATCGAGGGCCTCGGGGTCCATCTGAGCGATCTTGCTCAACTTTGCCGCAGTGTCCATCTCCTCCAGGAGATCCAGGTTGTTGTTCGAGGCGCATCCGTCCGTTCCCAGGCCGACACGGACCCCACGCCGTATCATCTCCCTTACGGGAGCCAGCCCCGAAGATAATTTCATGTTGCCCTGGGGCACATGAACCACCTTCGCACCACGCTCCCCCAGCAGCGCGATCTCCTCCCGGTCCAGGTGTATCGCATGGGCCGCCACCGTCCTCTCATCCAGGACCCCCAGGGCGTCGAGATACTGTACGGGCCGCTTCCCGAAACGCTCCAGCACCTCAAGCGTTTCCTCCTGCGTCTCCGACAGATGCAACGGGAAGGGGATGCCGAACGCAGCGGACATTTCGTAAGCGCCGGTGATGGTTCGGGTCGAACACGTCACGGGGCTGTGGCAGAAAAGGCCCGGGGTGACGCGATCCGATACATCGTTCCACGCCTCGATGAAACGCCTGGCGGTCTCCAGATTCCTTTTCGGGTCGGGCACGCCGGGGGCGGGGAAGTCTATGACACCCTGGCAGACCAAGGCCCGCATCCCCGAATCCGCTACCGCACGCAGGGCCGCATCCTCGAAAAAATATCCGTCCAGGAAGCAGGTGGTCCCGGAAGCGATCATTTCAGCGCAACCCAGCAGCGTGCCCCAATAGACCGTCTCCGGGGAGAGGTGTTCCGCCTCGGCCGGAAAAATCTTCTCGAAAAGCCATGTGTTCAAGGGAAGATCGTCCGCGTAACCCCGAAAGATGGTCATTGCCGCGTGCGTATGGGCATTGACGAGGCCCGGCAGCACCAGAGCGCCACTCGCATCCAGGATCCGCCCCTCCCGGCCCCGCCCTTTCAGTGGAGCCCCATCGGTCAGGATTGCCGAAATTCTGCCGTCCTTCACACAGATCGTAGCATGCTGCGGGGGGGAGGACTCTTGGGCCAGGGTAAGAACGATCCCGCCCTGGATGATCAGATCGGCCGCCTCGCAGGCTTGTGCGGGCGCGGCCGGGTGCCTTTCGTCATTTTCCATCGTCTTCCGGAGTCTCGCTGCGCCCGACCCGAGGAGTCAGGCGCCTTTTCTGTTCGGTCATGCTATGCTCTGGGGAGATTACCGACAGCCCGTCCCCCGCGTCAAGCACTTTGAATTCCCTTGACTTTGGGTTCCTCATGAAGAAACTATCCCTAAAATTTCGGAACAGGGAGCCTTGCATATGGCCGTTGTAGCCCCTTTCATGGGCTTGACCTACGACTTTCAACGAATATCCGATCTTTCCAAGTTGGTGGCACCCCCTTACGACGTCATCTCCAGGGAAGAGGCCGACGCCTTTTACGAGCAGGACCCTCACAACGTGGTGCGCCTGATCCTGGGGAAAAAGAAAAAGGGCGACAGCGACTGGGACAATACTTACACCCGCGCGGCAAGTTATTTTCATCGATGGCAGGATGAAGGGATCCTTGTACGAACCCCCGGACCCGCGCTCTATTTGACCACCATGACCTTTCGAACCGAGGAGGGCGGGCGGGAATTGACGCGCCTAGGCTTGATCGCCCTGGTACGAATCGAAGAGGAGAATTCGGGCGTGATTCTTCCGCATGAGCGCACCTTTTCCGCGCACAAGGAAGACCGCCTCCGCCTGATGAAAACGTGCAACGCCCAATTCAGCCAGATCTTCGGCCTGTACGACGACCCGGACCATGCGGTGCTGGGGGCTTTTAAAAGAGTGCTCCGTAGCCCACCCCGGGCGGCGTTCCTGATGCCCGACGGGACCTCCCACCGCCTGTGGGTCATCCGGGACGAGAGCCTAGCGCGACACGTTGCCAGGCAAATGTCCTCCAAGAGCATCCTGATCGCAGACGGACACCACCGGTACGAAACTGCACGCAATTATCGGAATATGATGCGGGCCCGCTACGGCCGGCGCCCCGGGGACCGCGCCTATGAATACGTCATGATGTACCTGAGCAATATGAATGACGAGGGCCTTATCATCCTGCCCACCCACCGGGTGATCCGATATGCCGCTGGTTTCCGTCTGGAAAAGTTCATGGGGATCATCACGGAATGGTTCCAGATACGGAAATCCGATTTTCCCAAGGAGCGGATTGCGGACCGAGCCGCATCCATAAAAAAGAGGCTTGCAGCTTCGGGGGCCCGGCGACCGGCCTTCTTTTTCTTCCCCGGTACGGGAGAGCACGCCTATGAACTAACGTTGAAGCCCGGGGCCTCGGATCACATGGGTGACGATCTTCACCCCGCCCTCCGAAAACTGGATGTGCTGGTACTCTCCCGCTTCCTCCTCCAGCGGGGGCTGGGTTTCACCAAGGCCGACTTGGACAACGACGAACTGATCCATTACGAAAGCAGCATGAAGCGTGCCCTTTCGCTCGTGGCTGAGGGATCGCACCAGATGGCATTCCTCATGAACCCCACGCGGATGGAACACGTGATCGAGATCGCGGGCAACGGACTGGTCATGCCCCGTAAGTCCACGTTTTTCCATCCCAAGGTGATCACAGGGCTGGTCTTCAACAAAATCGACCCCCATGAACGAATACCGATCCCGTGAAATTCCGGTTCATTCCCATGAATCGGTGGACGTTTTTCTGAATGGAAGGCTGAAACTGATCCAATCACGTGACGGATACCGATTCAGCGTCGACGCCTTCCTGCTTTCCTCGTTCGCAACCATCAAGAAAGGCGATACGGTGGTGGATCTGGGTACGGGATGCGGGATCATTCCGCTCCTTTTGCTGGCCTCCGCCCCCGTGAACCTGGCCGTGGGGCTCGAAATCCAGGAGGAACTGGCCGATCAGGCGGCCCGTAATGCCGCTCTCAACGGGTTTGCCCGGCGCATGAAGGTCATCAGGGGGGACCTTCGATTCCCGCCCCTTTCGTCCCAGTGCGCGGATGTGGTCCTCTGCAACCCTCCCTATCGCCGCGCCCGCAGCGGGCGTCTGAACCCGGACCCCCGTAAGGCCATAGCCCGGCACGAGATCCTCGCGACCCCGAACCATATCCTGGCGGCGGGGGCGAGGCTCTTGAGGCCGAAGGGCCGGCTTGCCGTCATTTACCCTTCCACCCGCCTGGTGGAGGTAACCGCGGGTATGAGGCGCTTCAATCTGGAGCCCAAGCGGATCCGGATGGTCCACCCCCACCAAGAAGCCCCCGCCAAGTTGGTCCTTTTAGAGGCGTGGCTGGGGGCAAGACCCGGGGTGGACATCCTCCCTCCGGTCTTCGGCCAGGGAGACCTTGCCGCCTGATCGCAAGACCGGACAAGAGCCCATCACCCCATCCGGAACTCGATCTTCTTTACCGCCTTTCTGCCCAGGTGGGCATTGATTCTCTCCACCATGTCCCGTTCCAGGTAGTTGAGTTCCTGGAGCCATACCGAATCCGATACAAGGACCCGCAAGCGTCCCGATTGAATCCAGCTCGGTCTCGCATGCGACGCAACGGGGTCTCCGACGATTCTTTCCCAATCGGACCAGATCCTCGCGTCGTCGGGATGAAAGCCCAGGCCTTTGCTCTGAAATAATTCGGCCAGCACGTCTTTGATCTGCGTGAAAGACCGGTTTTTCCTTTCCATGGAGCTACTATAGGACCCGGTCCGGATCATCGTCAAGTCCTCGCATGGGGAAGGTTACCCCTTGACGCCCCATCCATTTGCCGATATCCTTCCAGCAGTCAGTTCGTTTCGGAGAGCATGTCCCCACCCCTCCGTATCTGCAGGGGACGGGTCTTTCAGAGACCCTGTATCGTCCGAAACCCACCCTTTCACACGATCTGAGGGAGTCTCCATGGCCTGGGACTGGGATAAACTGCAGCAGCAGAGGAAGGGCGCACCGGGCACCGGCCCGCCCCAAATGGATGAAATCATTAGCAAACTGCGCACCGTTCGGGGCAAATTCCCGGGAGGCGCCTGGATCATCATTATCCTGGTAATTGTGGTGCTCCTGGGGTCCAGTTGCTTTTATACGGTGGCCGTGGATGAGGTGGGCGTTGTGCAGAGGTTCGGAAAATATGCGCGGACCACCCCGCCCGGTCTCAACTTCAAACTCCCCAGGGGGATCGAAAAGGTCACCAAGGTCAAGGTCCGTTTCGTATTCAAAGAGGAGTTCGGCCTCAGGACCCTGCAAGCGGGGATCAGGACCCGCTATGCATCGGGCGCCGCATACCTGAGCGAATCCCTGATGCTCACCGGTGACCTCAACGTGGCCGTAGTCCCCTGGATCGTGCAATTTCGGATCGTAGATCCCTACAAGTACCTTTTCAAGGTCCGAAACGTGCGGAGCACCCTTCGGGACCTGGCCGAGTCCAGCATGCGCCTCGTGGTGGGTGACCGCAGCATCAACGAAGTCATCAGCAAACGACAGGAGATCGCCCACGCGGCCCAGGCCCTCCTCCAAAAGGAGCTGGATGAAGCGGAGACAGGGATCAAGATCGCAACCATCGAGATGAAAAAGACGAACGTCCCGCAACCTGTCCAGCCCTCGTTCAACCAGGTCAATCAGGCGATACAGGAAAAGGAGCGCATGATCTACAAGGCGAGAGAAGAATACAATCGGGTGATCCCTGCGGCCAAGGGCCAGGCGGAAAAAACCATCAGCGCGGCGGAAGGTTATGCACTGGATCGGGTCAATCGCGCCAAGGGCGACGCATCCCGGTTCCTGGCACTTTACGAGGAATACCGGAAGGCAAAGGACGTCACCCGAAGGCGTCTCTACCTGGAGGCGATACTCGACATCTTTCCTAAACTGGGCAACAAGTACATAATTGACGCGGACCAGAAAAACCTCCTCCCCTTCCTGAACATGGGATTGCCTAAAGGAGGCTCCAAATGAAAACCAAGATCCTCCTGGCCGTCGCAATCCTGATTTTGATAGCCCTTTACTCGGGTGCCTATGTGGTGGACGAAACCGAGCAGGTGGTGATCACCCAATTCGGCAAGTCCATCGGAGACCCAAAGACTCAGCCGGGTCTCTACTTCAAGATCCCTTTGATTCAGCAGGCCAACTATTTTCCAAAAAACCTTCTGGATTGGGACGGAGACCCCGGCCAGATCCCCACGCTGGACAAGACCTTTATCTGGGTGGACACCTTCGCCAGATGGAAGATAGTTGATCCCCTCCTGTTTTTCGAGACGGTCAACAACGTTCTTGCGGCCCAGGCCCGCCTGGACGACATCCTCGACGCAGCGGTGCGCAACTTCATCACCTCCTACCCTCTCATCGAGACCGTTCGGGCTTCCAACAGGAAATTGGACACCTTCGAGAGGGGTATCGGGCAGGGGACAGCGGGCAGATTTTTGGGAAAAATCACCGTGGGCCGGGCTGCCATCACGAAGAACATTCTCGAGCAGGCACAGCCAAAGTTGACGGGGTTCGGCATCGAACTGGTGGATGTCAAGATCAAACGTCTCAACTACGTGGAAGAGGTTCGAAAAAGTGTCTACGCCAGAATGATCGCCGAGCGGAAACAGATCGCGGAAAAATTCCGCTCCGAAGGCCAGGGGGAGGCTCGGAAAATCGAAGGAAAAAGAGAAAAAGAACTCAAACGCATCACGTCCGAAGCTTATCGCAAGGCCCAGGAGATCAAGGGAAAGGCGGATGCGGAGGCCACCCGAATTTATGCGGCCGCCTATAACAAGGACCCGGAGTTCTACTCTTTTATCAAGACCCTGGAAATCTACAAGCAAACACTGGACAAGGACAGCTCGCTCATACTGTCGACCAACACCGACTTTCTGAAATACTTCAAAGGGATCCAAGGAAAGATGGAGTAAAGGGAAGGCGGCCCGAAAGAGAAATGGCCGCTCGTAAAGACAAGCCGGTAGCAAACCCGCAGAAAGAGGCATGAAGACATGGTCAGAACTGAGATCTCTCTTTTTCTCAGGAACGCCCCGGGTGAACTGGGTAAACTCGCCACCATGCTCGCCGAGGCCAAGATCAACATAGACGCCCTCACCATTCAGGATGCATCGGAATATGTCCAGGGTCTTTTCCGCGCCCGGGGCAAGTCCCTCAAGCGCATCGCACCCGCGGCAAGTTACGGTTCCATGCAAAAGGACTCGGCCAATTACGCGCTGATCCGACTCCTGGTGGACAACACGGACCGCGCCATCGACCTTCTCGGCAAGGCGGACTACGTCTTTGATATCATCCCGGTAATCGCCCTGGAGATCGACAATCGGCCGGGGACCCTTGCCGGCATGGCGAAAAAGTTCGGGGAAGAGGGCATCAACATCAATTACGTATATGGTTCGGCCCTGCCACGAGGTAAAAAATCCCTATTCGTGTTCTGCCCCGAGGATATCGAACTGGCCGCGCGGATCTTCAAAGAAGATTAGTTCTTCACCGTCTCCGGCGGCCCGGATGTCGGCAATCCTCAGTTGCACACGCTCCCGCCCACCCCAGGAATTGATGTCGGGTGTGTAGACCAAGTCCACCAATTCACCCTCGAGCGGGTGCAGCGCTCCCATATGAAAACCGATCCCATCGAACAGACCCCCGGCCTGGAGAGAGATCTTAAGATGCCCCTCCCCCACCACCCGTGAAGCGACCACCCGCACCTCACGGGAGCAGAAAAGCGGCTCGGGGTTTTTCTCCCCGAAAGGCGCCATGGACTGAAGATTCCGGACGCTCTCCAGCTCCCAGTGTCCCAGGGGAATTGCCGCATCCACCACCAGGGGCGGAGAGGCCGGTTCCTCTCCCAGGCAATCCTCTGCCAATCGGGACAGGCTGTCCGAGAATTCCTGAACCCCGGCCGAGGCCAGGGTGAAGCCTGCCGCATGAGAATGACCCCCGAATTTTTCCAGAAGATGGGAGACCTTTCCAAGATTGCGGACCATGTGGAACCCGTCCACGCTGCGCCCCGATCCCACCGTGAGGCCGTCCGTCGTGCTCAAGACGAAGGCCGGGCGATGGTAACGTTCCACCAGGCGGGAGGCCACTATACCCAGCACGCCCCGATGCCAGCCGCGCCCCTCCACCACCAAGGCCCTTTGTTCACGCAGTGCCGCACTTCGATGGAGCAGGCTCTCGGCTTCCTCCAGGACCTGTCTTTCCAGGTCCTGGCGCCGTCGGTTCGCACGGTCCAGGTCCTTGGCCAGCCTAAAGGCGATTTCGGGGGAACGCGCCAGGAGGGCCCGGACCCCAGGCTCAGCCGATCCCAACCTGCCCGCCGCATTGAGCCTGGGAGCCAATCGATATCCCACGTCCACGGCACTGGGTTCGGCCGTACTGACCCCTGCCACTTCCATGAGCGTCCTGAGACCCACCCAGCGGGTTTCGCCCATGGCCTCCAAGCCTCGTTTGACGAGAAGGCGATTCTGTCGATCAACAGGAGATCGGTCCGCGATGGTTCCAACGGCCACCAGATCGAGATAGCGTCGGAGATCGGGCTCGGCAACACGGCCGAACCAGCCCTGATTCCTGAGTCGCGCTCTGAGGGCCACGGCAAGGCAAAACGCCACCCCCACCCCTGAAAGCCCTCTCCACTCATCGTGTGAACGCGATCTATGTGGGTTGACCACCGGCCAGGGAAGAGAAATATCTTGTGCCGTTTGGTGGTGGTCGGTCACCACAAAGTCCAGGCCGAGCCTCAGGCCGAAACGAATGGCCTTCTCGTCCGAAGCACCGCAATCCACCGTGATAACCAGGGCAGGCCCCTGCTTTGCCAGCCGTTCCAGCGCGGCTGGATTCACCCCATACCCTTCGCGTAAACGATGAGGGATGTAATACGAGACGGGGTTGCCCAGGTCGGAAAAGAAATGCACCAGCAGGGCCACAGCCGTCATCCCGTCGGCATCGTAGTCGCCGTAAACCACGATCCGGCGCCTCGACCGCAGGGCCTCCAGAACCGCATCGCATGCGGGCTTCATATCAGGCAGGAGCAAGGGATCGCAAAGATCGGTCAGGCGAGGCTCAAGGAAGGCTCTTGCTGCAGCCGCCGTTCGGATACCGCGATTGATGAGTACCTGGGCCAAGAGGGGAGACAGGCCCGTCTCGGCGGCCAGTGCGGCCGCCCGGAGAGATCGTTTCCGCACCCACCATGGCCTAGGCGCACTCATGCGGCCCCCCAATCCATGTCCATGGACGAACACACAGGAGGGCCTAAAGGGTCCCCAGGGCCGCCTCCACGGCCCTTACATCGTCGGGAACATCCACTTCCAAGGAATTCATGTCTGTTTCGATCACGCGTATCCGATATCCGTTTTCCAGGGCCCGCAACTGCTCCAGTTTTTCCGCCTCCTCCAGCACACCGCGGGACAGTCCGGTAAAGCGCACAAGGAAATCCATCCGGTAGGCATAAACGCCCAAATGTTTGAAGTGCCGGCCTCCCACCCCACCCGCTTCCCGCACAAAAGGAATAGGGCAGCGGGAAAAATAAAGCGCAAACCCCCGCTTGTCGGTCACCACCTTGACGTGATTGGGATTTTCCAGATCCCGAGCGTCTCGAATCGGGTGCATGAGGGTGGTCATCAGGATCCCTTCCTCTTCCCGGAACGGGGCTGTGAGTATGCCGACTAGTTCCGGCCTAAAAAGCGGCTGATCGCCCTGGATGTTCACCACCACGTCATCTCCCCCGAGGCCCAGTGATACGGCCGCCTCACAGATTCGATCCGTTCCGGATGAGTGATCGCTTCGGGTCATGAGCGCACGGCCCCCGAAATCCTTCACGCACCGGGCGATCCGCTCATCATCGGTGGCCACATAGACTCCGGCCAGACCCGGACACGCCGACGTCCTCTCGTAGACATGCTGGACCATGGGCTTGCCCGCGATGGGGACGAGTGGTTTTCCAGGGAATCGCCTTGATCCATACCGTGCGGGAATGAAGGCATAGGTCTTCATTGGACCATCTCCACAAGGATATGAGAGCCCCCTCGCTGGAGGACGTCCTGTCAGTGTCAGGGTTCCAGATAGCTTGCCGCGGCCGTGTCCGATTCCCAGGCGGTCACCTTGCTCACCCGCACACCCGGGCGATTGATCCGCGCGGATAGGGTATCGAAGATAAGACGTGCAATGTTCTCCGAGGAAGGGTTCTTTTCCTGGAAGGCGGGCAGATCGTTCAAGAACCGATGATCCATCTCCTCGAGGGTCTTTTTGGTGGCTTCCTTGATCTCCCTGAAATCCAGGACCAGGCCGTTGTCTCCCGTATCCTCACCTGTCACATGGACCTCAACCTTCCAATTGTGACCATGAAGCCTCTCACAGGAGCCGCTGAACTCCCGCAGTTGGTGGGCCGCGGCGAATTCTGAAAGGATTTTCAACTCATACATCCTGTCACCGCCCCCTTTCCTTCACGCCTCGGCCGCCTCATCGGAAGAACCGGGTTCCTTTCCACATTCGGAACATCTCCCGTCCACGATGATCCCGGTACATGTCCCGTCCGGGCAGAGCACCCTGTCATCGAAGTCGTCCGGGAACTCGACGTCCTTATCCGAATCCATGAGCAGGACACCGCACTCCAGACAATAACGACCACCGGCGGGGACGATGGCGTTACATTGGGGGCATTCCACCCCGGGTATTTCCTCGTTACAATGCGGGCATCTCATTGCAATATTACCCCCTCCGGGTCCCCTGGGACCCATCCCCGCTGTCCCATGTTCCCAAGCAAGAAGAGTTGCGGCACACTTACCCCGCCTTGCGGCCCCTCCACGGGCCCTCCTCCGACATCCCTCTCCTTTGGTCGCAAAAGAGGTCCTGTAACGACCTTAATCGCCCGGGTGCCTTCTCGGCGGCGCCGTCAGCTCTTCTTGGAAGTCACGGCCTGAAAAGAGGAAATCTGCTGTTTCACTCGCGTGCTCTTGCACTTGGGGCAACGGATTCTCTTTGTTTCATACTCTCTGATGGTCATGGTGAGGTCGAATTTCTTTTTGCATTTTTCACACTTGTATTCGTAGGTTGGCATGATGAACCTCCATTCGCCCTCTTTGGGATTCCCAAGACAAAGGGGAGCCTTCCACTAAGCACACTCCCTCGAATCGGGTGGAGTTCCACGGGCAAGCCCGTGGTACCGCTCGGGTTCGCCGAATTGCTCCGCGATCGGCTGCACCTGAGTGGTACGAGATCCCGCCCTCAACCGCATTGACCCGCGGCTGACCCCCTGGGCTTTCTGCGGGCGGGCTGAAACGAAACACGCTTGGCCTTTTCATCGGCCGTCCCACGAACCAAGGCCGGAAACCCGGCCTCCGGACCCCAGATCGGAAAAGAAGATAACAATTTTTCGGGAGATGTTCCAGAAAATATTTGACGCGGCTCAACGCATCGTTGTAAGCCGAGTAGGCGGCAAAACGCGCAATATGAAACGGTCGCCGGAAAACGCACTTAGTCCGGAAGAAAGGTCCCGGGGCCATGGTTAGGGCCAAGGATTCAGATCCTCGAAAACCTGCTGCCTGCCGACTTTGCAAGCATTTCTACATCACCTATGATCCCCGCTTCCCTTATGGATGCAGGGCCATGGGGTTCAAATCTCTTCGTATGCCCGGCGTAACGGTACAGGAGGCCTCAGGAATGCAGTGCGAATCCTTCTCACCAAAGGAGAACCGCTAACCCGCCCGAGACGTCAAGACCGTACGGTCCGGTCTCCTACGGGGGCCTCACCGACCTCCTTCACCCCCCATGATATTACGCTTGTCCCGCAGCCTGCCCCGGGCATGCTGATGTTCCAGACGATACACGATGTAGTACTTGTTTATGTTGCTCACATAGCGTACCGTTTCCTGCCCCACGATGCGCAGCACCGCCATCTCAACGTTCCGGAACCACCGGTTGGGGTTCAGACCCATACGGGCCGCCAGCCGCCTCGCCCTTCTGATCTTGGCGGGCCCCGCGTTGTAAGCCGCCATGGCGAAGCGGGCCCGATCCCGCGGATTGATCTTCGGGTCGCTGTAATAAGTCCTGATCAAGAAATCAAGGTACTTGACCGCCGCGTGGATGTTGTTTTCCAGGGAATACACATCCGGAATCCCTATCTGTTTGTCTGCTGCCGTCTTCGGAAGGATCTGCATGATCCCCACGGCGCCCGAAGGATTCCTCTTGGTGTGGTCCAGTCCTGATTCCTGATAGGCCATGGCCATGATCAGCATCCAATCCAGCCCGTACATGGACGCGTATTTTCTAAAGTATCGCTCAAGACCTCTGGCCTTTTCCCGTTCTTGACCGCTCAAAGGATTCTTGATCCACCGGGCTGTTTTATAATAGCGCCGGAAAAAAATATTGCCTAACAGGGTGCCCTTCCGGTGGGTTTCGAGAAAAGCGTTCAGACTAGACTTGAGCCGGGGGTTTTCTTTTCGTACCATCCATGCGATCTTCCCGCCCCGCCTGAGGGCCACACGGTCGTGGATCACGATCTTTTTCAGGACCCGTGACCAGATGCCTGCGAGGTGACTATCCGCCACGGTGAGTGGAACGGCCCCGGCATTGACCAATTCCAGGATATCCTCCGTCTCCAGCGTCTCCGGTGCCGTCAGGATTCGTACGGGCCGTTTCCCCATTCCGACCAGTTCGCGATTGAGCTCCCGCAGGCTCTCGTAGTAGCTGCTGCTGGCCCTAACAAAAACCGACAGGCCCGATAGATCTCCGGGTGACCGCAGTGCGGCCATGGGCCCATGGCTCACCACCACTTCCCGAACACCGGTGAGATACGGTCTCGTGAAATCGGCGATCTTGGCCCGTTCCCTGGTCACCGTAAGCCCTGCGGCCGCGATGTCTCCTCTCCCTTCCAGGAGCCGCGGTATGAGTTGATCGCGCCTGACCGGAATGAACTCCATGACTACCTTCAGTTCGCCCCTGCCGCGCCCCTTGTTGAGATATTTCTCGTAGCCCTTCAGCAGGGCGTATTCGTAGCCTGCGGGACGGCCGTGGATAAGGAAAAAATTGGTCCTGTTGAAAGTTGTCAGCACGCGGAGATAACCGCGGCGCAATATGCCGCCCAGATCATCACAATAACGTTCCTTGAAATGGGATGCCAGAGGTAGAGGCAGGGACTCCACCACCGAGTCCTCGTTCGCCCGGGAAACCGTGCTCCACAGGATGGTGATGAAAACAAGCGCTTTCAGGAAAAGGCATGCCCGACGCGATACCATGATGGTCCCTGGACGAATGCGGCGTTTCAACGCTCCAGCCTTACGACCCGCCTCTGCCGGCGTTTTCGGCCCTTGGCCTCCATTAGACGCTCATCGGCCCTTCTCAGAAGGGAGGCGGGATCCGAGACACCGGCCTCGTCGATGGAGGCGATTCCGTAACTCGTGGAAACCCGAACGGGTTCACCTCTCAGGCTCAAAGGATTTTTCTCCAAAAAGACACAGAGCCGATCCGCAAATTTTCCGGCCGCTGCCGCAGGCGTCGAAGGCAGCACGATGACGAATTCATCCCCGGCATATCTGGCTACCACATCCATTGATCTGCTCATCCGACACAGGTTCTCGGCCAGGTGCTCCAAGAGATCGTCCCCCGCATCGTGCCCGTAGGTGTCATTGACCGATTTGAAGTCGTCCAGATCGAGAAAAATCACGGCCAGAGGGGTTTCATAACGAACGGCACGTTCGAATTCCCGCTTCAAGACCGATTCCATGGCCCTCCGGTTGAGCAATCCGGTCAGAGGATCCCTGGACGCTGCTATCTTGAGCCGCTCGTGGGCCATTACGTTGGACAGGCATATGGAAACCTTGACGGCAAGCCGTTCGAGGAGAGAAGGATCCATGCCCGGTGCATACCGGTTCTCCGAAGGGTCTCCCAGATTCAGGGTGCCGATGATCCGGCCTTCCAGGGTCAGTGGGACGATGGCCATGGACCGAACGAGGTAGGATTCACGTCCCGGGAAAAGCCTGTAAAAAACCGTCAAATCTCGATTCACCAAGAGAGGCCTACCGTGATCTCCCATCAGGCCCAGGAGTGTATCGCGTTCGACTATCTTCATACGGTTGCTGAGGAGCTCGGAGGCACACAGCTCACCGGCCATATGCGCCGCCTCGTGCCCGTCCGCAAGGACGATCCACACATACGGGATCTTAAACTTATCACGGATTTCGGTAAGGAGTCGTTCGAAGAGATCCTTGAAATTCAGAATGGAAAGGATGCTGACTTCGACTTCGAAAAACTTCCGAGAAATTTCCTCGTTCCGTTTCAATCGTTCGAAAAGCTGTTCCAGATCGTCCATTTCGAATTTCCGCCCTTCCCCCACGAATCCCCCTTTCCGGCCTCCCAAAAGCGCCCCTCAGCCTTAACCGTGGATGAATGCGATCAGGGGCGGGATGTCTCACCACCGGGGTGCCGCCCAATTCCAAGACCATTCGACGAAACCCGGCTGGTGCCGCCCGCTTGTCCCGCCCCCCGGTCCCACTTGCACTTGCAAGGAGATACGTTGCCGCGCCCGCTTAATCCATCAAGCCGCTTCCCGGTGGAGAGGCAACCTGACCGCGAAGGTGGTTTCGGTCTTCCCGGTCTTCACCTCGATGTTCCCGTTGAGCAGGCGAATAATCCTGTAAGTGATATAGAGCCCCCGGCCCTGCCCCTCTCCACCCAGAAGCCGTTGACGGTCCTCGTCGGAGATCTTACCCGTGTTCGTAATCTCAGCGCAGGCCCACGCGCCGTCTTCATAGGTCCTTACCCACAGCTTCCCACCGCGCAACGGAATCGCCTTCGTGGCATTGTTGAGCAGATTGTCGAACACCCGCTCGAGATGCATGGGATAGCACAGCACGGGCAAATGCACCGCAAAGGGCCCCGCCTCAAGGGTGACGTTCTGTTTGAGCTGCTCCTTTATGGCTTCACGGTTGATCTCGAATCGCCTCCGGAGCACCTCGCTCATGTCCACCACCTGTTTCTGTCCCACCTCGTAGAGGCTCAGGGCGAGTTCCTGAAGGCGACTGGTCTCGTCCATGAGGATGTCCACGTACTTTAGGATTTGGTCCCTTGAGCGGTCCCACTCTCCCTGATCCAACAGTTTCTTGAGCCGCCTGGCAAATCCAGCCGTTGCGATGGTGGGGTTCTTGAAATCGTGGAGGATGTCATCGAGGCGTTCCATCCTCTGGGCCTTCATCAGTTCACGCCCCAGGAAAAGCAAGATTTCGATCTCGTCTTCCCGGTACCTTTTTCGCTGATCCAGGGCGTCAAAAGTCATGAAATGTGTGATCTCTCCCTCCACGGACAGAGGGATGTACAGAATGGAATTGATATTGTGCGTCTCTGAGAACCGTTTCATGTTTTCAGAGATCAGAGTGCTCCTCTTGGGGTCCACCACGAGGATATAGGAGGGATTCAGGATCTCGTACACGCCGTCCCCCCTGTATTCCCGGATCCCCAGCAGGACTTCAAAGGCCGGTTCGCTGCTCACATGAAACCGCTTTCCGATGCTGTGATATCCTTCATGTTCCGGGTACCCCGCCTCCAGGACCACGTGATTGTAGTCGCCGGCAACGGAGAAGAGCGCACAGCTCTGAAGATCCACCATATCGGCCAGTTCCGGGATAACCCGATCGAAGACCTCTTTCATCTTGATACCGCCCCGGGATCCCAGGCTGCGGAAGATGTGCCGCACGATGGTATCTTTCTTGGTGCTGACCCTCTGCATGGAAAGGATCTTCTTTCGTGCTACCACGAAGCTCAGGCGTTTGGCCAGTAGTTCCGCAACGAGGATCTCCAGGGGACTGAAACTGCGGTCCTTCTCCGGGTAGTAAAACTGGATCACGCCCACCGTGTCCCTCTCGCTGGGATAAAAGCGGGGGATGTCCAGGGGGATGGCCATGAGCGAGTAAACTCCCCGCTTTTCCACCACCTCCTTGTTCCGATAGCGCTCTTCGGAAAGAATGTTGGGCACGAGGCACGGTTTACCGGTTGCCACCACTTCCCCCGCGATGCTGCCCTCCAGCGGGATATAAGTCTCACGGGTCTCCTCGTCGCTGGGATAAGAGCCGTAGGAGAGCATCTGAGCCGTGTGCGGATCATAAATCCTCACGGACGCCGAGCAGGCCCCCAAAAAATCCACCATTGTCTGGGTCGCGATCCCCAGGATCCGAGGCTCCGGCAGATCCGGATCAATATCGACAATTTCGTCAACTCTCAGCGTGATCTCTGAAAGAAAATCATGGAGTACATGCTGCTCGATCCACTCCATCAGGAAGGTCCAGAAATCCTTTTCAACACCCGCCGCCCGGGCCCAAGGCTCTTGCTGGATGGCATGCTTCAGTTTTGTAAGGGTGTTCAGCATAAGGCGCGGTCTCTTCGAAGAGGCGATTGAGGGGTGCCTCTTGCATAACAGATGGGAGGTCCAAAGTCAAGGAAGCCCGATGCCCCGGCTCGGATCACTCCCCGGGCAAGGTGGCACATTTCAGGGGAGGTGGGCCCTGAAAAGTCTCACTTTTCCCCGGATCTCGTAGGATCGCACTGAGCCCGGGATAAGCAAGGAAACTCCGCGCCTGAGGCCCACTTCCTGACCCGTATCAGGATCCAGGGCCAGGCCCTCTCCCGACACGCAGAGGAGGATTTCCGGACCCTTGCCGGCTGCCCCCCCCCTTTGCCAGTGCGTGTGCGTGGAGATCACGGAGAGCTCGAACTCCTCGGCCGGCGTGTCGAAAACCGCCTCGGCCGGACCCACGCTACGGGGCGTGATCCATTGGGCTGGACTCGGTTCAAAACGCACGAGACGCAGCAGTTCGTCCGGATCCACATGCTTGGCGGTGAGGCCGCCGCGAAGGACGTTGTCGGAGTTGGCCATGAGTTCTACGGCGATCCCGCGGAGATAGCTGTGGAGTTCGCCTGCGGGGAGGTAAAGCGCATGTCCCGGTTCCAGACGGATCAGGTTCAGGAACAGGGGGGCCAGGATTCCCCGATCCCCCGGGTAGTGGCGCTCCAGGACCGTAACCCACTCGAAGGCGGGCTCTGTTCCGGCCAGGGCCCGTGCGGTCCGGAGGGCCTCGGCAAGCACCCCTTCCTTCTCCCGGCCATCCAGGCTGAGGATCCTCCGAAAAAGCTGCGACAACCCCTTCTCATGCATATGTGCTCTGAACCTGCGAAGATCTTCGGCCAGGGTGGCGGGGCAGGCCCGGCGGAGGAGCTCGTGAATCTCCTCCAGCTTTCTGAAACCTTTCAAGGCCTCAAAGGGCCCCAGGGCACAGACGAGTTCAGGCTTGTGACCGGGGTCCTTGTAATTGCGCTGAGGAGCGTCGAGGGGGATGCCCTCGCGGTTTTCCCGTTCAAATCCTTTGCGCGCCAGATCCAAGTCTGGATGGACCTGGATGGAAAGGGGTTTTTCGGCGGCGAGCACCTTGAAAAGAAAAGGAAATTTTCCGGAAAAACGCTCTGCCGCCCGGGTCCCCAGGATTTCCTCCGGGGCCTGAGCCACAAGTTCATGGAGAGGCAGCCATCTGTCACCGAGCCCCACCCGCGACGGGGCCTTGGGATGGGCTCCCATCCATAGCTCAGCCACAGGCCTGTCACGAGGTCCCGTCTCGCCCAGCAGGTCGGGAATGGCGTTCTTGGAACCCCATGCATATTCCTGAACCGGGTTGTCCAACACGAAAATCCGGCGTATGCTCACGAAGATTCTCCTCGCGCCCCGGCCTCTTGCTCCAGGAATCGTCCAATGGCGTCCCTCAGCCGGCCACCGGCACCCCAAAAAAAATGATCCGCACCCGGGATCACCTCCAGGCGGGCCTTGGGGTTCCACCGCACGGCCATCTTTTTCACGCTCCCCGGTGGTGCGATATCGTCCCCGGCCCCCGTCACCACCAGCCCTATCCTGGCATCAGGCCCGATCCGGGGGAACTCCATGAACGCCACGGGGGGCGAAATCATGATGATACGCGACGCGTCTGCGTACCGATCCAATCCGCCGGCGATCACCCATGCCCCGAAAGAATATCCTGCCAGATGAATCTCCTCCGCACCCCCCTCTTTGAGGACCGCCATAGCGGCCAGAACATCTTCCGCCTCCCCCCGGCCCTCATCATAGGCGCCTTCACTTGCTCCCACCCCCCGGAAATTGAAACGGAGGGTGGTAAATCCCTTTGCGGCGTAGGCCGCGTGCACGGCCTCCACCACATTGTTGTGCATGCTGCCGCCGTAAAGGGGGTGGGGATGGGTGATCACCACGCCCCCCGACCCGGATCCCCGAAAGAGCAAGCCTTCCAGGCCCAGGTCTCCGCTTTGAAACCGGATCGGTTCTTCACGCATCCCAAATATTTCCCTCCCTGCGTCCCTTCAGTGACCAACCTCGTGTATCAGGACACCGTGAACAGGGACTCGTCAAATTCCGGATTCCCCTCGTACCGTTTCATAAACTGCCCGGGCCAGAGGTCCAGCCGGTCCAGTGAATCGGGGGCGATGGGAACCCCGGCTTCGTGAAAGGCCCGGACCACGTCCTTTGGTGCGGGGGGACACTTTTTCACCGCTATCATGCGCTGAATATCGGGATGATCCTTGTTGGCCTGATACATGCACTTCCCCAAGAGGATGGTAATCTTTTTCCCCGGGGTGGGCTTCATCATCTTGCCGTTGAGCACCTCCACCTCGTCCCACGGTTCCCCCTTCCAGGCACGGGCGATGGCCGTGAGAAGAGGTCCGGCAAGCAGGGAACAATATGTGCACATGCTGCTGTCGAATTTACGATAGGAAAACCCCTTGATCCCCAAGCGTTTCATGGGCAGAGGCAGACTCCCGTCCTCCGTGTAGGGAAAGGTATGACGGTGAAGAGAGGCCACATCTTTTATGGGCACGCCCCGTGCCTCCACGTCCGAAAGGTCTGCCGGCCGACCCTTTTCCCGAGCCAGGTGGGCCAAATAGGGGACGTCACCCGGGTCATGCCCCAGGATCTTCGCGCCCACCATGTCCGCTGAGAACATGTCGGCCGAGGCCACCAGGAGATCCTTTCTCCAGACCTTCCCATCGAACCCGGGGCCCCGCTCGCAGGTATAAATCCCGTCCAGCAGTGCAAAAGATGGCGGAAGGGCCCGGGGCAGTCGAGACACCATGTAGTGAAGGTCTTTTTCCGGATCCGCGCTGTGGCAGTCGCGACGCGAATTCCGGTCCAAGACACCCTTGAGGTTCTTGATCGAAAGGCTGACGACGGTCTGTGAGTGGGTCTTCATGACGGGAATATCCACCACGAAATCGCTGTCGAGGATATCCACGTTGAACTTGAGCTGAACCCCATCCCCCAGATCCACCTTCCGGAAAGGTCGCTCCCAGACATTCACACACCGGACTCCATAACGCTTCCCCAGTGTACTGTATCCGAGGCGTTCAAAGGCATCCGCCGGCGTCTCCCGATCCCTGGGATCGAAAAGGACCATTCCTTCCCCGATGGTTATCTTCCCGGCACCCTCCTCCTTGAGGATCACCACCATGTCCTCGATGACGCGACTCGTGGTGATAACGCCCCATTTCGGGAAGGGAACGCTGCGGGTCCAGAACACGACGTTGGGCTTGATGAACACGTGAGCGCCGCCCTTAAGCCCTCGCAGGCCGCCACACAACTCTACCGCCCTCCGAACCGATTCGAGGGGCTTTTCGTACCTGACCACGGATACCACGGATTTTTCTTGCGCTTTCATTCTCCCGACTCCTCGTCGCCTATAATGTCTCTCATACTGTCTTCACAGCGAATCCTTGGAGGGTAGTCCCGGCATCACAATCTTGTTCGAACCGTTCGAAAAGCTCCAGCATCTGCCGCTGTTGCTGCTCCGGCATGATGTGGAGCTGATCTCGTTCCAAAAGTACGAACTCACCATGTGCCCTAACAAACAGTGCGCCCCGCCCGTCACGGATTTCCGCACGCGCCCTCACTTTGGGGGGCTGGGAATCATCCAGGATGCGTCCGCACACGGTGAGCGGCACCTCGATGGGAACGTTGCGCACATATTTCACATCCATCTTGCGCGTCACGAAAAAGGCCTTTTTCCAGTACATCACGGTCCAGGACATCACCTCGTCCAGGAGCGTGAAAATAATGCCCCCGTGGGCCACCTTCTCCCACCCCACGTGGTACCTGCCCAGGGCCACCTCGCTGCAGACATGTTCCCCATCCCGGTAAAAGGTCATATTGAGTCCGATGGGGTTGGCCGTGCCGCACGCAAAACAGAGGTGGCCTTCCGGCTTGGCCAAGGGTGCCTTTTCCGTGCCGTTCATTGGATCTCCTGTCTTGGTCCCACTTGTCGTTTTTCCGCCAGCACCGTGTACCAGGTCATCTCATGGTCCCATTCTTCAAGGACCCTGAACCCCCCGCCCCGTAACCGCCCCTCGAGGTCGCGCACCTGGCTTCTCATCTGTCCTGAAATCACGATTCTCTCCCCGGCCCGAAAGGACCGACCCTCCAGAAACCCCAAGGCCACCTCATGATGGATGTTGGCCAGAGTCAGATCGGAGACAAGGGAAAAGGCGTCCTCGGCCCTGCCCTCGGTTACACGGATTTTCTCCTCGAACCCGTTGAGTTGCACGTTCCTTCGCGCCGTTCTCACACAGAGTGGGTTGAGGTCCAGGGCATGGACGTTTTTCGCGCCCAGAGCCGCCGCCCCGAGTGCAAGAATCCCTGTTCCGGTTCCCAGATCCAGGACCCTGCCCAGGGGACTCTTTTCCCGTGCCCGCACCAGGGCCTCGAGGCAGTGACGAGTGGTGGGATGAAGACCGTTGCCGAACACCACGCCCGGATCCAGAAGAATACGGATTTCTTCCGTTTTCTCCGTTTCCCGAACCCATGGCGGCACAATGAGAAAAGGCGGGATACGCAGAGGCCGTAGACCTCCCCCCTGCCATTGGGCGTAGGTGAAATGGAACTCGTCCGTCAGCCGGTGACCCATGACACGCCCCAGGAGGCTCGTCACCGAATCTGTCGAAGGCGCGGAGAAGAAGAGAAAAGAGGAGTCTCCCTCCACCCAGTTTCCAATGAAATCATCGCCCAGTCCTGACGCCTGTGTCTCATCCAACGCGCCTTCCACCATGTAGATGTAAAGATCCTGGTATGGTGCCCTTTCCCTCCCGCTCGAATCCCACGCTCCGGACGGTCCCACGGATTTGTTCCCCGGCTTCATAACGAAACAAACAATATCCCAGGGCCCTGACCGAGGCAACAAAAATTTGAACCGCAACTGCACGCTCCAGGGTGCCGCGGACCCTCACAGCGCCACAGTATAGGCGATATTTACCGGTCTTTGGTTTTGACAAGGAGACCTTCTTGACCTGAAGTTTCACCGTTTTGAAAGTCTGTTCGATCCGGGCTGAGGATTTTGCTCTGATCCGAAACCGAAACCCCGTCCGGTCGGCCCGAAATTTGAGTTGCGACTGTTTAATATCATCCGGAAACCAAGGCACTCAAAGCATGGATTGCCTGCCCCTTTGACATTGCATCTGATTTGCCTTATAGAGCATGGTGTTGTGATCCTTCATTGAACCGCCCGCTGGCGGATACAGGAGGTCTGAGATGGAAGATGAAGGAAAAAGTAAAGGAGGTGAGCTGGTCGAAAACAAGTGGACCGACGAATTTTCAAGGAAATTGATCGAGTCGGCTCCGATCGGAATTTATATCGTGCAGGACGGGGGTTTCAAGCTGGTCAGCCCGGAGTTTCAGAGGATTACGGGCTACTCCGAGCAGGAACTCCTGGGCGGAAACGCCATTGAACTGGTCGTCCATCCGGAGGACAGGGAGATGGTGCGGGAAGCGGCGATTGCCATGCTGAAGAAGAAGCGCTTCTTTCCTTATGAATTCAGGATCGTAACCAGGAACGGCAAAATCAAGTGGATTCTCGAAACAGTCACCTCCATCCAGTACGAGGGCAGGCGGGCAACGCTGGGTAATTTTCTGGACATCACAGAGCGCAGGCAGGCAGAAACGCGGCTGCGGGAAAGCACGAATTTTCTCAACACGATAGTATCTTCGTCCCATGACGCGATTGTCACGATGGATAATGAGGGAAACATCTCTTTTTGGAACAAGGCCGCAGAGAGGATGTTCGGGTATGCAAAGGCGGAGGTTTCAGGGAAGGATCTTCACCGGCTTCTCGCTCCCCGGTGCTTTCATCAGGCTCACATGGAGAGCTTTCCTCTGTTTCAGGAGTCGGGCCGGGGGGCGGCCATTGGAAGGACGCTTGAACTGGTGGGTGTCAAGAAGGATGGTTCGGAATTCCCCATGGAGCTGTCTCTTTCTGCGATGAAACTGAAGGAACAATGGCACGCCATCGGGATCATAAGAGACATCAGTGAACGGAAAAAGGCCGAAGAGGCCCTGCGTGAAAGTGAGGAAAAATTCCGGATCACCTTTGACAGCGCACCTGACTCGATTACCATATCAAGAATCGCGGATGGACGGTATCTTTCCGTAAACAATGGTTTTTCCAGCCTTACGGGATATTCAAAAGAAGAGGCCATCGGCAAAACTCCTTTTGATTTGGGCCTGTTTGTTGATCCGGCCGACCGGGAAAGGCTCATGGCCGGTCTTCAAGAGAAAGGCATGGTTGAAGGTTTCGAATTGCAATACCGGATGAAAGACGGACGTGTCCTCGATGGCCTGCTGTCGGGCAGAATTTTCAGGTACGGGAAGGAAGATTGCCTGGTTGCAATCGTGAAAGATATTACTGAATTCAAAAGGACCCAGGGACAGCTTCGTGAGTCGGAAAAACGGTACAGGGATCTTTTTGATTCTGTTTCAGACTTTATCTACACGCAGGATCTTGAAGGCCGCTTTACCAAGGCAAACAGGGGCATGACCAGCATATTCGGGTATGAGCTTGAAGAGTTCATAGGGCGTAAGGCATCGGATTTCATGAAACCGGAATTCAGGGACCTCTTTAATACCGAGTACCTGGAAGGGATCAAGAAAAAAGGCCGCTATGAGGGCGTTTCGAGCTATTTCACAAAGGACGGACGCAAGATTTATCTGGAGTATCGGAGCAAACTCATAAGACCTGAGGGAGGAGAACCCTTCATCAGCGGGATAGCCAGGGATGTGACCGAACGGATCCTGGCAGAAAGGGAAATCAAGAGACTCAACAAGCAGATGCTCCAGGCCCAGAAGATGGAGGCGGTCGGGACACTCGCGGGAGGTATTGCCCATGACTTCAATAACCTCCTCCAGGCAATTCTTGGATATACGCAGATTCTCATTATGCCGAAGGATGAAAACGATCCGGATATTGCGGCTCTGCGGCAGATAGAAAAGGCCGCCAAAAGGGCCGGTGAGCTCACTCAGCAGCTCCTTGGCTTCAGCCGCAAGGTGGAGAGCAAGCCGAGGCCCGTGAACCTCAACCAGGAGGTGCAACAGGTGGAGAAGCTCCTCAGGAGGACGATCCCCAAGATGATCGATATAGAACTCCACCTGGAAGAAGGCATTGAAACGATCAATGCCGATCCCGCCCAGTTGGAACAGGTGATGATGAACCTGGGGGTGAATGCAAGGGACGCCATGGAGGAAGGCGGAAAACTCCTTATTGAAACGGAAAACGTGGTCCTGGACGAGGGCTATTGCAGGGACCACCTGGGAGCAAGACCCGGGAAATACGTGCTCTTGAGTATCTCCGATACGGGCAAGGGGATGGATAAAAAAACCCTTGATCATATCTTCGATCCCTTCTTTACGACCAAGGAGGTGGGAAAAGGAACCGGGCTTGGCCTTGCCATGGTCTATGGCATTGTCAAGAGTCACGAGGGTTATATCATGTGCTACAGCGAACCCGGACAGGGGACGACCTTCAAGATTTACCTGCCGGCCATAGAGGGAGAGGCCGAAGAGAGAAGAGTGGAGAAAAAGCAAAAAGCCATGCCGGAAGGAGGGGATGAGACTATTTTGCTGGTGGATGACGAGGAGCTTTTGCGCGGCATTGGGAGGGATATACTTGAACAGTTCGGATACACGGTCATCCTGGCGAATGACGGCGAAAGCGCCCTTGAGGTGTATGAGAAGAGAGCAAAAGACATCTCCCTGGTCATCCTGGACTTAGTGATGCCGGGCATGGGTGGGAAGCGGTGCCTCGACGAGCTTCTGAAGATGAATCCTGATATAAAGATAGTGATCGCCAGCGGGTATTCCATAAACGGTCATGCAAGGGATGCCCTTGAGGCCGGAGCAAGGGCGTTTGTGAGCAAGCCCTTTGAGCTGAAGCAGATGCTTGGGGTGGTGAGGGAGGTTCTTGATCGGAGATAAGGACGTGAAGCGTCAAACGCGCAAGCTGTCGTGAGGACTCATACGACCGGGGTCAGTCTAGATTGCCATGATAGACTGGAAGATCACCCTTGGGATCCTGTCAATCATGACCGGGAACTCCTTATTGGCCAGGCCTGTTTGCTCTAATCCTTGCTCCAATTGCCCCGTATTCGGCCTGTCCAACCGGTGACCCGCGTTGAATCTCGACATGAAGGATTTTCGCGGCAATCACCTGGTCCCGGAGTAGTTCTTCGGCCACATCATCTAGTCGATAATCGTCGTCGCAAATCATCCTTATCACTTTCAGAGCGATCAGTGGCACGGGTTCTTAATTGGAATGAAGCCCATGGAGTAGGCTATGTGATCAAAATGACGATGAGGGGTGATCTGTGGTCGGAGATCTTTTCTGTTCCCGAATGGATGTACCGCAAAGTGAAGTCTCAATCGCCTGAAGGCAAGGGTTTTCTCCCATTCCCCGAATGGGACAATAAATACCGAGGCCGGCAAGATAGAGGTTTTCATTTTTTTGTTTGAAAGGGTCGGAGTGAAGATTTGTAATTGCCGCGCATTATGAAATCGCCCATCCCGTTCATCCAAGTATTCGTTGGTTTGTGCCCATCCATAAAATAAATTCCGGCCACTCGCTACGATATACCCCTATCCTAAAACTTCTTCGGGCAACAGCCCGTCAAAATCTGCCCACCTTTTCTTTGGCTTTGACAACGGGGGGCCGCTCCTCTACACTCTCTTTAAGTTTCCGGGGCGCATGGAGTTTGGCCCCCCGAGAAAAGCCCCGACACTTTTTAGAAACCCCATGAAATGTGCCCGTTCAGGCCCCGGTCCAAACGCACCCCGTGTTCCTTTATCAAAAAACAGGCCGATATTTTGCACAGGTGGCAGATGACATCAAAGACCTCGCCCGAGACGAACTAGTCCGTCTCGGGGCCAAGGAAACGAGGCCGGTCTACCGCGGGATCCATTTTTCGGCTACTCTCGAGGTCCTGTACCGGGTCAACTACCATGCGCGCCTCCTGCAACGAATCCTGGCTCCACTGGACGCCTTCCGGTGTCATTCGGATCGCTATCTTTACAAGCGGGCCGGCGAAATCCCGTGGGACCGGCTCCTGGAGCCGGAAGACACCTTCTCGGTCTTTGCCTCTGTCTCCAACAGCACCTTGAGGCATTCGAAGTTTGCGGCTCTTCGACTCAAGGACGCCGTGGTGGACCAGTTCCGTGCCCGAACCGGCAAGCGGCCTTCCGTAGACAAGGCGAATCCGGATCTATGGATCAACCTGCATGTGGAAAATGACCGCGCCACCATTTCGGTGGACACCTCCGGCGGGCCCCTTCATCGGCGGGGGTACCGGAAACTGACGGTGGAGGCCCCCATGCAGGAAACACTGGCCGCGGCCCTCATAACGCACGCCCAATGGACAGGACAAAAACCCTTATATGACCCCTTCTGCGGTTCCGGGACCATCCTGTGCGAGGCCTATCTTATGGCTTCCCGCACCCCTGCCGGGATCCTCAGGAAACGGTTCGGATTCCAGCGACTCCCGGACTTCGACCCCGTCGCCTGGGAACGGGTCGAAAAGCAGGCGTCGAAGGGCATCACGATCCCACCCAAGGGCCTTGTCAGCGGCAGTGACCATTCCGCTGCCGCGGTCAGGGCCAGTTCCCGAAACTGCGCAGCGATCGACCCCGCGGGGAGAATCTTGATCTCCCGGCGGGACGTGTTCGACCTGAAAAGTCTGGAGGGCCGCGCCATCATTTGCAACCCGCCTTACGGAATCCGCTCGGAGAAGCACACCGACCTCTCCGAATTCTACGCAAGGTTCGGCGATTTCCTCAAAAGACGCTGCCAGGGGGCACAGGCCTTTATCTATTTCGGCGATCGACGATACATCAAGTGCATCGGTCTCAGACCTTCCTGGAAACGCCCCCTGTCAAACGGCGGATTGGACGGTCGTCTCGTAAAGATTGAGCTGTATTGAGAGGATGTGAAGGCCGGTATAAAATCGGAGAAACGCATGATTCATGAAAAAAGCGTGTTCGACAAGACCTCATGAAGGCTGTCTGGAGCAACCGGCGGCGCTGCAACTGCCCCGGGAGATCATGAAAGGTTTTCTTGAATCCGTGGGATCGCGCAAAGGTATCTATGGGCTCAGCCCTCCGTTGCGGGAATGGCTCGGAGATGGGCTGGGCGTTCGTTGAGACGGATGAACATCCAGGCATCGCCTGGGAACGTCTCAGGTGCAGGAGCTGAGCACAGCGCAGATTTCGCGCCCAAAGGCCCGCCTCTGCCACGCCCTGAGGTCATCTACGCCGTCCAGTTCACGCGGTGTGGCGGGACATGCCCTCGCCAGGGAGAAGGCCAGGGTATTGGAACAAACGACGGCGGGATCAATCCCGAGGGTCGCGGCCTTCTCACTGCGCCAGGCCTTGAGAGCCTGGACCCTGGCTTTTTCCCTCCTCGTAAGCCGTTGGGATGATCGCCTGGGGTAGACGGGCAGGCCCCCTTCCTCCAGGGCCATGGCCTTTCGGATTTCCCGAAGCAGAGCGTCCCCGAAGGCCCGGATGAGCTTGGGACTCAAACCCTCGATCCCCTTGAGGCCCTTCCGATCCATGGGCCTTTTTTCCGCCAGGGCCTTGATGGTCCCGCTTCCCAGCACCTTGAACGGGGGCCGGTCCAGCCGCTGGGCCTCCTTTACACGGAAGCGCAGGAGTGCCTCGAGCACCGCCAGCCCGCGCCGGTCCAGCTTCCCGGCCCCGCGAAACCGCAGGAACAGGGGACTGCCGTCCTCTTCGGGCGGGCGCACGCGGCTGAGGTGCTCGCACTCCTCCCGCACCCATTCCAGGCGTCCTAATCGGGACAGTTCCCGTTCCAGGCACCCTTTCAAAGCAATGAGATGGCAGGAGTCGTGAACGGCGTAGGCCAGCATTTCATCGGGCAGCGGCCTCTTGGACCAGTCCTTTTTCTGGTACTTCTTTTCCAGCACCACGCCCAATCGACTTTCCAGGATCCCCGCAAGCCCGGTGCGGGTTTCGCCCAGGAAACGGGCCGCCACTTCCGTGTCAAACAGGTTGTGGACCCCGAAGCCGTAGTCACGGTAAAGGCTGCGGATATCGTAATCGGAGCCGTGGAAAACCTTCACCACGCCCGCATCTTCCAGCACGGCGCGCAGGGGCTCCATGTCCTCGATTTCGAGGGGGTCTACGAGGAAGTTTCGGTGGCGCGTGGAGATCTGAAGGAGGCAGATCTTTTCCTGGTAGTGGAACATGGAGTCCGCCTCCAAGTCCACGCCGATGACTTTCTCCCGCGCCAGGAGCCGGGCCGTCCGGCCGAGGCCGTCTTCGTCTCTCACCAGTTCGTATTGCGGAGTCGCCTGATCGTGCATGAAACAGATGTGTCCTTCTATGCTGATGCGGTCGCAGCCTCTGGAAACCGGGCGATTTGCCCCAGGGCACCGCTCTCCAGATCGATCCCCACCCGATAGGCCTTGAGCCCCTGCACACCGGGAAGTTCCTCCAGGTCCAGGGTCACCAGGTCCCTTTTCAGATATCCTTCTTCCTGGAAGAAGGCAAGGTGCCGCTGCATCTCCTCTCCCTCTTCCTGGCTGGAAAAGACCACTGCGAGGTGACCGGGCTGGGTGAGGCGCTCCCTTCCGCCCTTGATCACGGCCTTGTCAATGCGCGACTTGATGATTTCGTTTCGGATATCATAGGCGCCGTCCACGTCAAAGCGCTTTTCATCAAAACGAAACCCGATGGAAAGGGGCGCGTTCTGCACCAGGATGAGGTGGGTGGTGTCCAGCGGGACCTTGAGGGATGATCTCAGCCGCTCCGTGTGCCACGCCATGCCGCAGGCCACCTTGATCTGCCAGAGCCTGAGGTTGTCCAGGTAGAGCCTTTCAAACTGTCCCGTTTCCAGGAGCGAAGACCCCACGTAGATCAGGTAGTCCACGCCGTCTGTCCTGTGCCGCTCGAAAAAGTGCGGGAAATGGGCCTGGGCCTGGGCCTCCTCGCGGTCCAGGTAGGAAGTCAGACGGCCGTTGAGGACCCCCACGCTCTCCTCGAAGGCCTTTCGGAGCCTGTACACCGTGCCCACGCTTGCGTCCACAGCATCTTCATAACGATCCACGGCCCGGTTCACCTTGAGCCCCAGGGTGCGCAGGTGGGGGAAGAGAGGTTCGATTTCTTCCTTGACAAAACGCAGGATCACCGGCTCGTCTCCTGAGGCAAGGCCCGCCCGGATCCGGCTCACGTGGGTTTCCACCCGGGAGCGCAGTTCCTGGAACACCAGCAGCGGCTTGGCCTCGTAGGCCGCCTCCACGATGCCGGCCACCAGTCCCAGGTGCTCGACGAGGTCTTCGCGGATGGCCCGGTTCCGCTCGTCCGCCGACCCCCGGATATCCGAGCTGGCGTAAAGGGGATAGACGTCCTTGAACACGATGGGCTCCATCTCGGAACCCCTGCCCGCGTTCAGGGCCTCCATGTGCCGGAGCGCCGCCTTACGGAACCGCCATTCCACCGTGGGGTGGATGGCCGTGCACTTCTCCTTGATGATGCGCTGCACTTGGTTGTTCAGGTCGTCCAGTGCGCGCTGGATGGCCACGGAAAACATGGGGCGAAGCTGGTCCAGGACCAGGGCGTCCATGGGTCCCAGGTCTCCTGGCCGCGGTGAGCCCAAATCCAGCGTGCCGATGCACGCCCCCTTGTGGCAGAGGGGGGCCACGAGCAGGCACCGCACCCCCATCTCGAGAATCTCCTCCTCCAACTTGCCGCACGTGTTCTTCTCGAGGATGTCCGGCACCCGCACCACCTCGTCCCCTTTGACCGCCTCCTCGTAGACAGTGCCCTCGAATTCCTTCTTGGACACATGCCTGGAGTCCGCAAAAATGCAGCTCCGGGTCATTTCGCAGCCCGAGTTGAGCAGGAGCACCTCGTCATTCCGAATGGCCGCAAGGCTGGCGGTAAGATCGGGGCGCCGGAACAGGGTCCGGAGCCTCTGCTGGACCTTCAGAAATCCTCCCTGGGACATGATGGATTCCTGGTCGATGAGGTCGCGCTCCAGGGCCGTGATCACCTCGCGCTCTGTCACGTCCACCGCCTGGACCGCGGTAAAACCCCGCAGTTCAAACTTCTCAGGCGGGAGGATCTCCCGCAACCGCTCCGGCCGGCCCAGGTTTTCCAGCACAAAGGCCCGGTCCTCGTCGCTCAGGGGGCGGGGCGGGACCAGGGGAAGGACCTCCACGAACCGGAAGTCCATGTGCATCTGGTAATGCCGGTCCAGGCCGGTTTCAGGGTCCGGCACAATGCGGACGACCGGGTAGTCGAATTTCTGGGTGATGCCGTAGACCTGCTCCAGGATGAAAAGGAAGGCCCGGATGGCGCGGCCCCGAGTGAAGTCGTCGTCCGCCAGGTTGGTTCGGCCCTTGAGGCCCCCGTCCCCGTCCAGGAACAGGGTTTTGAACGCGGGTGAAGTAAAGAAAGGCCTTGGGGAAAAGGGGACCACGGCGCCGAACGCCTCCGTATCCCAGAAGGCCGGCGGAAAGGCAAAACTCATGAGGCGGTGGACCAGGTCTTCGTGGCGTTTCAACACCTCAGGTTCTTCAATGGGCTCCAGAAGTTCGGGAGCCCCGGAAAGCTCGGTTTCCAGGTCTTTGTAGAAACCCAGCCTTGCATCCTCCCTGCTGGCTCTGCGAAGGTAGTCCACCAGCGGCCTGAGACTCAGCACGGCCCGGAATGGGTAGGCCTTAAATGCATTTTCCATATCGGAGATCCTCTCTCCCGGCGGTCCAAACGAGCGTCATGGCGCAAGTTAGGCACGAAATGGGGAAAAATCCACTGTTCCTTAGCAAATTTTCTCCACCTGAAGCGTGCCCGCCGGTTGCACCATCCCGGCACCTGTGCCTTTCGCACCAGCCGGTGGGGGCCCCTCAGGCACCCAACCGGAACAGGCGTTCGGCATTTCCGTGAAGGAAAAGGGCCTTGGTTTCCTCGTCCAGACCCAGTTTGTCCAGGTCCTCCAGGCACCGGGCCGGGGTGATCATGGGGTAGTTCGTCCCGAACATGACTTTCTTTCGGCCGTTCGTGCGCATGTAGTGAACCAATTCCTGGGGGTACCGTTTCGCCATGTAGGCCGAGGTGTCGATGTAGACGTTGGGGTGTTTCGTGGCCACGGCGATCATCTCCTGGGTCCACGGGTAGCCGATGTGGCCGCAGACCATCACGAGTTCCGGAAAATCGATGGCCACCTGGTCGATGTATGGAATGGGCCTGCCGGTTTCCGAAGGCCGCAGGGGTCCGCTGTGCCCCACCTGGAGGCAGACGGGAATGCCCAGTTCCACGCACTCGGCAAAGACCGGGTAGTACCTCCGATCCGTTGTGGGCAATTCCCACAGCCACTGGACCTGCCGCACTCCCACGAAACCGTGCTCCCGAACGTACCGCCGCAGTTCCCGCACCGCCTCCATGGGCCGGAAAAGATCCACGGAGGCAAGGCCCCTGAAACGGTCCGGGAACCTCCGGGTGGACTCAAGGACCTCCTCGTTCGAAATAAGCGGTCCGGAAGGGCCCCACCATGCGCTCAGAAGCCCCGTGCGCGCGTCCGCTTCGTCCATGATCGCAGCCCCGACGGGCTCCCCGGGTCCCCGCGGCCCCACGCCCAGGCAACGAACTCCAGGTACAGGACCAGGGCGCCCCCACAGGCGAGAAAGGCGGCGGTCGTTGCCTGGGCGCCTCCCCACTGAAGCCTCAGGGGATAGAGGGCAAGCATGGCCCCTGCTCCCAGGCACAGGGCCGCCGCCCGAAACCATGAGCCCTCCCGTCTCGACACACCTCCTGAGACACGCTGGAGCAGGCCTGTGATCATCGGCAGGGCCAGGACGTAGTAGTGCACCCAGGCAAGGGGCGCGGTGAGCAGGTACAAGACCAGCCCCGCCGCCACGGCGTGTGTTCCCCCCTCATCCCCTGCCCCTGTGCCTGAAATCGCCTTTCCAGCCGCTTCACGCCCCCACCGCCACAGAACCGCCGCCGTGACCGCACCCAAGGCCAGCGCGAAAGACCAGGCGACTCCCGCACCCAGACTTTTCTTCAAAAGCACAACAGCGGAAAAATTCCCCTGGGACACGGTGATGATCCGGTCCGGCATGCGGCCCAAAGCGTCCCACCACCAGGCCCAGGCCCTCGGGGTTCCAAAGCTCAGTGTCGAACAGAGGACGGCAAGCCCCGCACCCCCAAAGAGACCGGCTCCTGTTTTTTTCAGAGCGCTCCACCGCCTCCCAGCCGCCAGCCAGATCCCCAGGAGCGGCACGCAAAAGGCCGTGTTGGGCTTGAACAGGACCATGAGCCCCAGGAGGATTCCCCCCCAGAGGTGGCGGAGCCCCCCCCGCCGCCTCAACACCAAGAAGAGAACCGCTGCCTGGAGTAACTGGAACTGGTTGACGTTGGCCACGCGTAGGTCTGACAGAGCAGGCTCAAACCCAAAGGCAAAGTAGAGCAAAAGGGCGGCGCCCAGCCAGGGGTTCAATCCGTAGGTCCTGACAAGCAGGAGGATGGAGCCGGGGCCGCACAGGGCGATGAAGAGGAGGTAGGCCTGGTAGGCGGTTTCGTACCGGGACGTATTGAACGGCACAAGGGCCGCGTAGAGAAAGGGGGTGGAATAGGTCTCGGGAATCTTTCTCGAGGGCATGGCCACGAGAAAGCGGTGCCGGGAATGGGCCGGGGTCTTTCGGGCCTCTTCGGCCATGAAGCGCCCGAGACGGAGCCTCCCCTCATCCGAGTAGACATTCCCTCCCCCTTCATGCAACAGGTATCTTCCCACGGCCCAGGCCTGGTAGAAATCCGTCCCGGGACGCGCTCGGCCGTAGTTCCAGGCGTATACCGCACACAGCGCCGCAACGACCACGACAAATAGCGTAGCGGCGCCTGGAGGGACGGGGGTTTGAACCCGGTCGGTTCGTGGTGAAAGGGTGGGTCTTGTCCGATTTCCGTGCACCGGAAGTCCTCAAATCCGGCTCTCGGCCTTGCCCTGGAAGTCCTCTTGATAATTTCCCCGCCCGGCCTGCGAGGAAACGCATTTACGTTCTCGAGCGGTGCTTCGCCCGTAATTCACACCGCTTCGACTGATCAGGCGGCACATGAATGGGCATACTTATCCCAAATTGAACAGTATAACATAAACCCCGAAATCTGTAAATGGTTGAAAGGCACGAAGTAAAAAATCGGCCAAAAATGGGGTTTTTATGGCCTACAAAACCCAAACAGGAGTTCTACCTGCCTACAGCACGCATCCCCGGGCCAAGGAATTGCACCGGATAAGCAGGTTCCTGGACTTCATTCCTTCCATAACGGACATGGTGTTGCAAGACCTCACACATGTCTGCGTGCCTGCCTGTCCCGCCGGGACGGCAGAGTCAGCACCTCCAGTTGTCCCGAAATCAAGACGAGCTGCGCCTCTAATTGTCTCGATTCCGGGACAAACACTTCCCCCCGACTAGAATGGCTCGCTTCCGTGCTGAAGCTCAACAAGGCGAAATCACAATAAAAAGTGGCAGGACACACATTTCATGAGCCTCTGGCACGGTTCTTGAGTTTATTCAGAGGAGCGCGAAGACCGGCATGAGGTGCAGGTGATATGGAGGTAGAGCGATGATCGCAATCTTTTTTTCTCACGATAAAAAAGGGCCTGGGGCGCGTCTGCCTTTGCCGGGCACGGCGAAGCCATACCGGGAACCCGCCGGTAAACAGTGGGGCTGAGCAATCAAAGGGTACGATGAATTGGAAGAGCTCGTCCGTGCCTTGAATTCACTTGTAGATGGACACCAAAATAAATCGCCATAGGGGACAGGGAGATTTTCCGGAGAAAAGCAGCATGAAAAAATTCCTTCCATCTCATACCCACCCTAATCGTCTTGATAGTTCAGAAACAGGGCAGTTGAAATTCGCTCAGAAGGCACTCTCTTGTGGAGAAAATGACATGGAATCTGAATCTTCGGGTGTCCGCAGGTTGGAAATTATTATATTCGGGACTTTGACTCTGTTCGGTCTTTATCTTATCTCTCTCTATAATTACCTTCTTATGCATAGCATAGGAGAAGCATTCATTGTTATTATAGCATTTGGTATATTTATCGTAACATGGAATTCGCGAAAATTAATGGATAACCATTATCCTCTTTTCATAGGCCTTTCCTACCTGTTCATCGCTATCGTTGAAATGATGCACACATTAACCTGCAGGGGTATGGGTATCTTTAATAGATATGATGCTGATTTACCAGCTCAGTTATGGATAACAGCTCGATACATGCAAAGCTTTTCACTTCTTATTGCTCCTTTATTCTTAGACCGCAGGATCAGACTGAATCTATTTTTCGGCGCTTATGCTTCAGCCACATGTCTTATTCTCCTATCGATCTTTTTATGGGATGTCTTCCCTTCATGTCTTATCCAAGGTGTCACCCTTACCCCGTTCAGAAAGATCAGCGAGTATATCATTTGTCTCATTTTCCTAGGTTCCATAGTTTTTTTATATCAAAAACGAAAAGAATTTGAAACGGATGTTTACCGGTTGCTTATTGGTTCTATCGTTTTATCAATAGCTGCCGAACTAGCCTTTACATTCGATATTAGTGAGCATGGTTTTTCTAATCTGGTTGGACATTATTTTACTATTATTTCCTTTTACCTTATTTACAAGGCCATGATCGAAACCAGCCTTCAAAGGCCCTATGGTCTTTTGTTCAGGAAGTTAAAGAAGAGTGAAACCTCATTAAGAAGCATCTTCAAAGTTGCGCCAACAGGTATCGGAGTGGCGCGGGATAGACTCATCCAAGAAGTCAATGAACAGTTCTGTAAAATCACAGGTTATTCCAGAGATGAACTTGTCGGTCAAACCGCAAGAATCCTTTATCCTACTGATGAGGATTATGAACTCGTCGGCAAGGTCAAATACCGTCAGGTTGAAGAAAAAGGAATCGGAACAGTCGAAACGCGATTCAAGAGGAAGGATGGCGCGATCATTAATGTGCTGCTGAGTTCAACCCCTCTTGATCCGACGGACCTCTCAGTCGGGGTAACGTTTACTGCATTAGACATCACGGAACGCAAGCAGGCGGAGGAAGCATTGAGAAAAAGCGAAGTCTTGATGCAAAGGATATTTGAGGCATCGCCGTTTGGTATTTGTCTGATTGGGAAGGATCGTCGGATCAAGTGGTATAATAAGACATTGACCCGGATGTTTGGCTATTCCTCAGGGGAAGTTTATGGAGCTAATGCCAGAATGCTCCACCCAAACGATGAGGAATTCAAGCGGATTGAAGAAGCCATAAGCTCCCTCGGATCTGGAAAAAAAGCACACGACATCGAGACTTCATGCGTCCGAAGGGACGGATCGGTCTTTGACTGCCATATCCGCTATGCCTTGATAAACCCTGAATCGGAAGAGAGCGATGTGCTTGCCATTGCCGAGGATGTCACGGAACGGAAAAAGGCTGAGGAAGAGAAGATTAGACTGGAGAAAGAACTCCGCCGTGCTCAAAAGATGGAGGCCATCGGGACTCTGGCAGGGGGCATCGCCCACGACTTCAACAACATACTTGCCGCCATCATCGGTATTTCGGAGCTTGCCCAGATGGAAACGCCGGAAGGGTCTTTACTTCACACACACTTAGGGCAGGTGCTCGCGGCGGGTCTGCGTGCAAGGGATCTGGTCAAACAGATCCTGGCCTTTAGCAGGCAGAACTCCGAGCAACTCATTCCCATGTCCATCCATCCCGTGGTCAAGGAGGGCCTGAAACTCCTGAGGAGTTCTTTGCCCACGACCATCAAGATTAACCGCTATATCAAAAAGGGGCCGGAACTTATCTTGGGGGACCCCACCCAGATACACCAGATTCTGATGAACCTCTGCACCAACGCGGAACACGCCATGCGGGAAAAAGGAGGAACCCTGGACGTCAAACTGGAAAGAGTGGATATTGATGAGGCCATGGCCGCCTTGCACCAGCATCTTCAGCCGGGTCCCTACATGAGACTCGAAGTGAGTGATACGGGAAAAGGGATTGATCCGGAAGTAAAAGATCGGATCTTCGACCCCTACTTTACCACCAAGGAGAGCTGGGAAGGCACAGGCCTGGGTCTTGCGGTGGTGCAGGGGATCGTTCAGACCCACGGGGGAGCCATAATCGTGGAGAGTGAGGTGGGAAAAGGGACGACCTTTGGGGTCTATTTTCCGATCATTGAAGGAGAAAAGGAGGGGGTTCAAGAGCAAGAGAAGGTTGAAAGAGCATTACCTACCGGAAACGAACGAATCCTTTTCATAGATGATGAGGAGATGCTGGTTGAAGTGGGCAAAGGAATCCTGGAACAACTGGGCTATGATGTGACGGTAAGGACCAGCAGCCTGGAGGCCCTGGAACTCTTCAAGGCGAAATCCGGATATTTCGACCTGGTGATCACGGACATGAGCATGCCCAACATGACGGGAGAGCATCTCTCTCGGGAACTCATGAAAATACGGCCCGGAACCCCCATTATCCTCTGCACCGGCTTCAGCCACGTCATATCAAAAGAAAAGGCCCGAGCAATAGGAATTCGGTCCTTCGCCATGAAACCCTTGATCAGTAAAGACCTCGCCCAGACGGTCAGGCGGGTGCTCGATGAAAAAAGGTGAGAGACGAGCAAATAATTTGAACGTCAAAAAATTGACTTAGACAAAAATCCCGACGTAGCTTCCAGACCTTTCTCCTCCTCTCCCCTGCCAGCATTCCTTCAACTGTTTGTAATCATTGTAATAATGGACAAGTCATCTCCAGCCGGTTTTGGCATGATTTGTGCTGGATATCCGGTAGTGAAAACTCCTTCTCGCGTATATTCATATCTCGGTAAACCATGGAAGATGTGAATTATTGCCGGATGCAGTGCCTCCTGCTTACTCTCGAGAGATAAGGTTGGGGCGATGGAATCTGGATTAGTCGGAAAAAGGAGGATACCTGATGGCGGAGATCCTGATCATAGACGATGACGAAGGCATGAGATATTCTCTTTCCGCCCTGGTAAGTAAACTGGGACACCATCCCTCCTGTGCAACTACCCTGAAGGATGGCCTTCAGGCTGTATCATCATCCCCTTTCGATGTGATATTCCTGGACGTTCATTTGCCTGATGGAAACGGCCTGTCCGCATTAGCCGAATTCAAAATGTCTCCTTCCAGGCCGGAGATCATCATTATTACGGGGTATGGTAGCCAGGATGGCGCTGAATTGGCAATCCGAACGGGCGCGTGGGACTATATTGAAAAGGGATCCACCTTCAAAGAAATGCTCCTGCCCCTTACCAGGGCGCTCGAGTACCGCGCGGAAAAGAGGAAATACATATCCCCGCCGGTGTTGAACCGGGAAGGTATTATCGGGAGTAGTGTAAGGTTACAGGAATGCCTCGATCTCCTCGCACAGGCATCCGGATGTGATACCAGTGTTCTTATTACCGGGGAAACCGGCACAGGCAAAGAGCTTTTTGCACGGGCCATTCACAGCAACAGCATGCGAAAAGACAAAGACCTTGTGGTGGTGGACTGCGCCTCATTGCCGGAAAATCTGGTTGAAAGCGTCCTGTTTGGCCATGAAAAAGGCTCGTTTACCGGAGCTGACAGGAGTGAAGAAGGGCTGATCAAGCAGGCTGATGGGGGCACGCTCTTCCTGGACGAGGTGGGAGAACTTCCTCTGAAAGCCCAAAAGTCCTTTCTCCGTGTACTTCAGGAACACTGTTTTCGCCCTATTGGCTCCAAGAAGGAAATTCGAAGCAACTTCCGGGTGGTTTCGGCCACCAACCAGAACCTTGACCACATGGTTTCACGCGGCACTTTCAGGGAAGATCTCCTCTTCCGCCTGCGAGCCCTGACAATTCGACTTCCTTCGTTAAGAGAGCGTTCAGAAGATATTGGAGAACTGGCAAGATACTATGCTGATAAACTTTGTGCCCGATACGGGCTGAAAACCAAGAAATTTTCTCCCGAGTTTCTGGATGCCCTCCAGGCCTACAATTGGCCTGGAAATGTCAGAGAATTGGTTAATGCCCTGGAGAGATCAATTTCCATGGCTCGGGAGTTACCATCTCTTTTTCCCATCCACCTCCCCACCCGTATTCGAGCAGCATTGGCACGCGGTTCCATTCAAACCGGGACGCCGACGAATAAACCGCAAGAGGGGGATGAGAAAAAAGATAATGCTGTTCTACCGAATCTAAAGACACTATTGGAGACCACCGAACGCCAGTATATAAAGGATCTTGTGTCTTTTGCAGGATGGGACATCAAAAAGGCATGCTCAGTTTCAGGCCTCTCACGGTCGAGGTTCTATGAACGCCTGAAGAAACATCAGATTCAACGACCTACCTGATTATATCCTGGTATGCCGTCTCGGAAGCTCCAGAACTCTCAATTTTTTGACGACTTCCAAAAAGTCAATCTGCGGCATTATGCTTCATTTTACCACATTCGAATATCTTTATAAATAGTACCTAACCTAACACCATCCTCGACAGGTTGCTCCACCACTGCAAGGCCATCAACATCAAAGGAGACAGCTATCGGTTAACAGACTTGAATATCGATCAATCTCAGATTCACCAGGAAACCAAACCAAGGACATGGGCCACTATGTAAACCATTAACCCAGGGTGGTGTACTTTTATTTTCCCATTGACACCGTGCGTCTTGAGCACCACCGGTTGTCCCGAAATCAAGACGAGCGGCGCCTCTAATTGTCTCGATTCCGGGACAAACACTTCCCCCCGACCAGGATGGCTCGCTTCCGTGCTGAAGCTCAACAACGCGAAATAACAACAAAAATTGGCAGGACATGCATTTCATGAGTCTCTGGCACGGTTCTTGATATTGATATCGAGAACAGAGCCCGGCATGAAGTCCTGGTGATATGGAGGTAGCGTGTTGATTGTAATCTTTTTTTCTCACGACAAGAAAGGGCCCGGGGAACGCCTGTTGGAGGAAATCCAGACAAGGATTCATGCCCATCGGATCGAAGTAGATCACACCGTGGAAGCTTTTTCAGAGCGGTTCCGTTCCCCGATGACAGATCGGCCCATGGTTATCCTTGTGCCCGAAAGCAGGGAACGGCTTGAGGAATTCGTTTCAATGGCGGATCTCATGAGTGACATCCCCATCCTCTTGGTCCTTCCGGACAGGGAACCGGCTACCATCTCAGTCGGTCACAGGCTTTATCCTCGTTTTGTGGAGGATGTGGACAGTGATTTCTCAGATCTGGTTTCCGTCCTGATAAAAATGATTCATCATGGGTCTCGACGTCCCTTGTCGCAGCCAAATATCTATGCCGATTTCCGGAAAAACCCAACGAGACGCTGGAAGCAGGTCTCTGAAACAGGATCGAATAGGGAAAATTGAAAACCGAAATAGATGGAAAGGAGGAAGTATGAACGTAGATCTGGTAAATCCGTTTATAGATGCGACCCTTCACGTACTGAAGACCATGTCCTCGACCGAGGCTGTCCCCGGAAAAGCTTATATCAAAGAGGATAAACAGGCCAGGGGTGTGATGTGACCGCGGTTATCGGTCTGACGGGTGAGGCTAGCGGCACGATTTCGGTGAGTTTTACGGAAGGCAGTATCATTGCCATAGTATCGAGGATGTTTGGGGAGAAGGTGGAGTCATTGAACGGGGAGATCAAGGATGCGGTAGGAGAGATAGCCAACATGATTTCGGGGCAGGGAAGGCGAAAACTGGAAGAGATGGGCAAGGTGCTCCACGGTGCCATTCCGTCGGTCATCATGGGGAAGAATCATGCCGTCAGTCATTTTACGACCAAGCCGGTGGTAGCGGTGCCTTTTGAGACAGATGCCGGTGGATTTACCATAGAGATCTGCATTGAGGGGTAAGCATTGATTGGGAGGGGGACTAGCAATGGATCTTGGAATGAAGATTCTGGTGGTGGACGATTTTTCCACCATGAGACGGATTGTCAAGGGGGTGTTAAGGACTCTTGGGTTCAAGAATATCATAGAAGCCGAGAATGGGAAGATGGCGCTTTCAGAACTCAAGAAGGAAGAAGTGGGTCTTATCGTTTCGGACTGGAACATGCCTGAGATGACCGGGCTTGAGCTTTTGAAGGCGGTGAGGAGTGACGGGAAGCTCAAGGGGATCCCTTTTATCATGGTAACGGCCGAGGGCCAGAAGGAAAACATCGTGGAAGCGATCAAGGCCGGAGTGAGCAACTACATTGTCAAGCCATTTACCCCCGATACGCTGAAAGAGAAAGTGGAGGCGGTGTTGGGGTAGTCAAAGGGGCGGCAGCGGAAAGGGAAGGTGAGGAGCGATGCATGATCCGGAACTGGTCGAGGGATTTATCGCGGATTCCAGGGAGATGATCGATGAGGTGGAGCCTTATCTCATTGAACTTCAAAAGTCCTTTGAGGCCGAAGGAGACGTTGATGAGGAGATTTTGAATACCATTTTTCGTCTCTTTCACTCTTTGAAAGGGGCGGCCGGTTTTTTGCATTTGGACAATGTGACCCGGGTGACCCATGAGGCCGAGACCCTTCTCAATCACCTGAGGGAGGGAAAACTTACGCTCAATGACACCCAGATGGATATGATCTTTGAGGCATCTGATTTTATCCGGAAGCTCCTGTCAAGTATAGAAGAAAAAGGGAGTGACGAGGGATTCGAGTCGGAGGCGGAGGAGATTGTGGAGTCCTTGCGGAAGACCATTGCAGGCCCGGCCGGCAATATCTCCGCTGATGAGCAACCTGCAGCGAGCAACGATCAACCCGGTGCCCCACCGGATGATCCTTCTGTTTCGCCGGTACCTGAAACGACTGACGAGGAACCCGTGGCGAGCGACGAACAACTGCTCATCACACCTGAGATGAAAAAGCAGTTCATCGAGGAATCCGACGAACTGCTCGAAGAAGTGGAGCAGAACCTGCTGGCCCTTGAAGGGGGCGAAGGACAGGGCGAGGGCCTTGCGGGTGCCTTTCGGAACATCCACAGCTTCAAGGGGAACTGCGGTTTTTTCGGGTATTCGGAACTGGAGCGATTGAGTCACAAGAGTGAGACGGTCCTGGAGCACATGAAAAACGGCGCTGTCGAGGCCTGTGGTGAAAACATCAGCGTCCTTTTGCGAATCGTGGATATGCTGCGCGGAGGCATCGCAGACGTTTCCGAAGGGGGACAGGGCAGGATCCAGGGCTGTGACCTTCTCCTCGAGCTCCTGGATGACATGATTCCTGCTGCAGAGGAAGAGCAACCAGCGGAAGGCAAACCCATCGGCGAGATACTGGTGGAACGGGGGGACGCAACCCCGGAGGCGGTGGAATCCGCTCTTGAGATTCAGAGTAAACCCCTGGGGGAGATCCTGGTTGACATGGGGAAGACGACCCCCAAGGCCGTGGAAAAGGCCCTCTCACAGCAGGAAAAGCAGGGCAAGACAAAGAAGGTCGTGCGCAGGGATATCCGGGTGGACCTGGATAAATTGAACGAACTGAACGATCTGGTGGGAGAGCTCGTGACGGCCCAGGCCATGGTGGTCAGGAACCCGGACCTGAAGGGGCACGAGTTCGAAAATTTTGAAAAGGCCGCCCATCACCTGGAGCAGATATCGGCGAGTCTGCAGGACGTTGCCATGTCGCTGAGGATGATTCCGGTTTCAGGCCTTTTCAGGAAGATGATGCGGCTGGTTCATGATCTTTCCAGGAAAGCCGGCAAAAGAGTGGATCTGCGGATGAAAGGGGAGGAGACGGAGGTGGACAAGACGGTCATCGAAGTCATATCCGACCCTCTTGTACACATCATCCGCAATTCGGTGGATCATGGCATCGAGCCTCCTGATGAGCGTGAGCGCGCGGGCAAGAATCCTACAGGGATGGTGGAGTTGGAGGCGAAGCACGAAGGGGGCGAGGTATGGATCACGGTCCGCGATGACGGCAAGGGCCTCGATCGGGAGCGGATCCTGGCAAAGGCAATACAAAAGGGACTCATCGAAGGTGATGGTAAGGATATGGCCGACAAGGAGATATTCGGGCTCATTTTCGAGCCTGGGTTTTCCACAGCGGAAAAGGTGACGGATATCTCGGGACGCGGCGTGGGGATGGATGTTGTACGGAAAAACATCGACCAGTTGAAGGGGCGGGTGGATGTGCAGAGCACAGCGGGCGAGGGTACGACCATCTCCATTCGCATACCGCTGACCCTGGCCATCATAGAAGGGATGCTGGTGAGGTCGGGTGAGTCTCGTTACTTGATTCCGCTCCTTGCGATCAAAGAGTCGTTCCGGCCGAAACTCGACCATGTGACCGTCATGCCGGGGGGGCAGGAAATGGTGAGAGTGAGGGAAGAATTGATCCCGGTTGCCCGCTTGAGTCACGTCTACCGCCTGGGAAACGGCAATGGCAGGCTGGATGAAGGGCTTCTTATAATCTTGGAAAACCAGGGCAAATCCATGTGCCTCTTTGTTGACGAGATTTTGGGGCAGATGGAGACAGTGATCAAGGGCCTGCCTGGATTCATGGGGAACATTCAGGGGGTTTCCGGATGCACCATTCTGGGAGACGGCGAGGTGAGTCTGATCCTGGATGTTGGAGGACTGATGGAGCGGGCCAAGCAGTGAGTCGTGGGTCGAGGGTCGTGGGTCGAGGGTCGAGGGTCGAAAGTCGAGAGTCGTGGGTCGAGGGTCGTGAGTCGAAAGTCGAGAGTCGTGGGTCGAGGGTCGAGGGTCGAGAGTCGTGAGTCGTGAGTCTGGAGCCGGGGACTCCCGGAAACGGTTCCCACAATAATGAAGAGGGAGGAAGACGAGATGGAAGAAAACAAGGGGAAAGGCGCATTGGAAGACGATTTTCTGGACGAAGATGAAGAGGATACCCAAAAGGACAAGTTCCTGACGTTTCGGGTGGGCCATGAGGACTACGGGATCGAGATCCGCCATGTGACCGAGATCATCGGCATACAGAAGATCACGGCCGTCCCTGACATGCCTGAATTCGTCAAAGGTGTGATCAACTTGCGGGGGAAGGTGATTCCCGTGCTGGACATGCGAAGACGCTTTTCGCTGGAGGACCGCGATTATGACGAGCGGACCTGCATCGTGGTGGTGAATGTTGCGGAAGCGGCCGTGGGATTGGTGGTGGACACGGTCAATGAGGTGGTGGACATCCCGGAGGAGCGGATCGAGCCTGCGCCGGAGATCAACAAGGGGGGCAACAATCTTATGATCCAGGGCCTTGGCAAGGTGGGTGAGGAGGTAAAAATTCTCCTCGACGTGAATAAATTGCTCAATGGACAAACGCCTGAACCCCCGGCAGGGGCGGAACAGGCGGCGGTGGCGTGAAAATGGCCTTTACGTATTTCTTCAGAGATCTTCAGACACTTTACCTGATCCGGGACCATGTCATCCCTCAAGTACGGTCCAGGAGATACATCAAGGTCTGGGACGCGGGGTGCGCCATGGGCCCGGAGCCCTATTCTCTGGCCATTGTGCTCAGGGAGAGCATGGGTTCAACGTTCAGGAATGTCAGGATATACGCCACCGATATCGATGAGAGCGGTCATTTCGGGGAAATCGTCACCAGCGGGATTTATCCGAAGGAACAGGTCAAGAGAATCCCTAAGGAAATATTTGAGAAGTACTTCAGGGAGAATGGAAAACCGGATCATTTTATCATCGCGGAAGAATTAAGGA